>JAYYYF010000001.1:0-43673 GCA_036340635.1 Bacteroidota bacterium
GAACAATCAGCGATAGATGCTGGGGGTGTTTCTAACCAGGCGATTGCATCTGCTAGCACTCCTCAGAGTGTTCCAGTTACAGATACTAGTGATGACCCAACCACTGGTGCAGCTAATGATCCTACGGTGACAACCATAACAAGATCTCCTTCCATAGAGGTTACTAAAACGGCTTCTGTTACAGACTCAAGTGGTGATGGCAATGTAGGAGCTAATGATTTAATTAAGTATGATATTTTGATTGAGAATAAAGGAAATGTGACCCTTACAGGATTATCAATAAATGACATCCTTACTGATGGAAGCGCTAATGCACTTAATCTTACTGTACCCCCAGCTTACCAATCGACAACATTAGGATCTGTTCCAGGTACACTTAAGGTAGGAGAGGTACAGAGCTATACAGCCTATTATACAATTACTCAAGGGGCTGCAGATACGGGGAGTGTTGTAAATAGCGCAATTGTTAGTGCAACTGGGCCTGGCAATACTGGAAGTGTTTCAGATACTAGTGACAATGGTAATGATACAGATGGAAATACAACTGATGATGCAACGGTTGTTGAAATGACAACTACGACAACTTCTACCCAAGCATTCCCTATGATTGAAGTTACGAAAACAGCTTTAGTTAATGACAACAATGGCAGTGGTTCAAATGATTTGGGAGACAAAATTGTATATACCATTTCAATAAAGAATATTGGCAATGTTAATCTATCGGGATTAACTATTAGTGATACACTATCAGATGAAGATGGACACTCACTAGGTTTGACTACTTCTCCAACATTTGTTTCAGCAACTACTAATTCTACTTCTGCCACTATAGTAGTAAATGGAGTTCTAACTTACACAGCAGAATTTGTTATAGATCAACAATCTATTGATAGCGGAAGTATCAATAATAGTGTTCTTGTAACAGCAAGCAGTCCTGGTAATTCAAATGATGTCAGTGATGTCAGTGATGACGGTAATGACTCAGATGGGAATACAATTAATGATCCAACTGTAATCTTTACAAGATTTCAGCCAAATGTTGAAGTAACTAAAACCGCCTCTACAACTGATAACAATAGTAATGGATTGATTGATTTAGGGGATACAATCTCTTACACGATTTTAGTTAAAAATACAGGAAACACAAGTCTATCAGGGATTAATGTTACAGACAATTTAACTGATGCCAATGGAGGTACTCTTAGTTTAACTAATGGACCTATTTTTGTAGGATCAGATCAGGGATCAACACAGGGGAATCTTAAGGTTAGTGAGACGGCTAGTTATACGGCGAGCTTTATAATAAATCAACAATCAATTGATGGAGGTGCTGTTACAACTGGAGGGAATCCGGGTCAAGTAAATGTTATAATTAAAAATAGTGCAATTGCCAAAGCTAGTAGTCCTGGAAACACGAATGATGTAAGCGATGTAAGTGATGATGGAGATGATGATGATGGAAATACAGAAAATGATCAAACGGAAGTAAGTTTGTCACCTATAGTTCCTTCAATAAGAGTCTTAAAATCAGCTACTATTATTGATAATGGAGATGGTGTTAGCGGAAGAGGAGATTTAGTTAAGTATACAATTACGATAGAGAATACATGCGGAGTAGCTTTATCAGCACTTACAGTTTCTGACACCTTAACAGATGGAAATAGTAACACTTTAAATCTTGATAGTGGACCTGCTTTTGCTGGATCAAGTCAAGGTTCTGCTCAAGGAAGTTTAAAGGTTAGTGAAACAGCAACTTATCTTGCATTTTATCTAATTGATCAACAAGCTGTTGACAGTGGTAGTTTTGAAAATCGAGTGACTGCTACCGCAAGTAGCCCAGGGGGAAATAATAATGTGACAGATCAAAGTGACGATCCAAATACTGCTGCTGTCAATGATCCAACAATTATAACAATAACTGCAACACCATCTATAGAAGTTACCAAGACAGCTTCCACCACTGACAATAATAATAATTCAATAGTTGATACTGGAGATACAATTTATTACACATTTACAATAGAGAATAAAGGTAATGTTACACTAAAAGGACTTACCATCAGCGATACCTTAACTGATGGAGACGGTAATATTCTCAGTTTGAGTCAACAACCATATTTTGTTTCTGCCAGTTTAGGCTCAGCCCCTGGAACTGTTAAAGTTGATGAGGTTTTAATATACAAAGCATTTTATACGATAAATCAATCAGTAATAGCTTCTGGAAGTGTAGTCAATGTTGCTTCTGTAATAGCTAGTAGCCCTGGATATTCTGGCAATGTTTCCGACACGGCTGATGATGGTGATGATACGGATGGGAACACAACTGATGATCCAACTATTGTTGACGTATTTTCTGGAGCATCAATGAAAGTTGTGAAAACGGCAAATGTGGTTGATAATGGAGACAATTCAGTTGGAACTAACGACAAGATTGTTTACACCATTACAATCAGAAATACAGGAAGTGTAAACCTTACTAATTTATCATTTGTTGACAATCTTACTGATGGGAATTCAACAGTCTTATCTCTAGATAGTTCCCCAATTTTAGCAAGTGCCTCTGCAGGATCAAATTCTCAGACAATTGTTAGTGGAGGGATTATAACCTTTACAACAACATATACGATTAGCCAACAAGCAAATGATAGTGGTAGTATTAGAAATAGTGTTACTGCAACAGCTAGTAGTCCTGGAAAAACTAATGATATTACTGATGTTAGTGATAATGGGGATGATACTGATGGAAATACTACCGATGATCCAACAATTGTTTATACCATATCTCAACCTGGAATTGAGGTTACTAAAACTGCTTCAACACAAGACAATAACAATAATTCTATTGTAGATGCTGGAGATAAAATTCTATATACAATTGTCATTGAAAATACTGGGGCGGTTACTTTGACAAGTTTAACTCTTGTGGATACAATTACTGACGGCAATTCTCAGGCACTTACTTTGACCACTAGCCCAACTTATTCATCTTCGAACGCTAGTTCTACCCAAGGAACTTTGAATGTTGGAGAAAAGGAGACCTATTTGGCAACTTATATTATTTCTCAGAATTCAGCAGAAACAGGAACCATTAACAATTCAGTTTTAGCAACAGCTAGTAGCCCTGGAAACACCAATGATGTAAGTGATGTAAGTGACGATGGAGATGATACAGATGGTAATACAACAAATGATCCAACTCAAGTCACAATTTCCTCAGTTCCTTTAATAGAAGTAACAAAAACAGCATCCGTTACGGACAACAATAATAATTCCTTAAATGATTTTGGAGACACTATTAATTATACCATAGTCATTCAGAATAAAGGGAACGTTACCTTAAGTGGAATTTCTTTAACCGATACTTTGAAAGATGGCAATGGTAACTTACTTAATTTGACCAGTGGGCCTACTTTTGTTTCAGCTTCAGCGGGATCAAATCAAAACCTTCTTATAGTTGGAGGGACGAGTACGTTCACAGCAATTTATAATATAACAAATCAAGCATTAAATTCTGGAAGTGTAATCAATACAGTTTCTGTTACTGCAAGTTCTCCAGGGAACACCAATGATGTAACTGATTTAAGTGATGATCCAAGTACTGCTGCAGTTAATGATCCGACAGTAGTTCAACTTTCAATTATAAAATTAATTGAGGTTACGAAAACAGCTTCAGTTACTGACAATAATTCTAACGGATTAAATGATGCGGGGGACACAATTAGCTACGTTATTACTGTTAGAAATGGAAGCAGTATTACTTTAACAGGAGTGACTTTATTTGACACTCTTACTGATGGTAACGGTTCTTCCCTTTCATTGACAAATAGCCCTACATTTAGTTCCTCTACCTCAAATTCCTTACAAGGAACTTTATTAAGTGGAGAAATTGCCACTTATACCGCAAGTTATACTATAACACAATCTGCATTTACTACAGGAAGAATTATAAATACTCTAACTGTAAAAGGAAGTAGTCCTGGAAACACCAATGATGTAAGTGATGTAAGTGATGATGGAGATGATATGGATGGGAATACAACAGATGACCCAACCATCGTAATAATGGCTTCTGGAGATATGGCTATTGAAGCAACAAAAACAGCTGAAATTACTGATAATGGCGATGGAGAAGTTAATAAAGGAGACATAGTTACTTATAATATTTCAGTTGAAAATATTGGGGAAACAATAGTTACAAACCTAAGCATTGTTGACAATTTATCAGATGGAGATGGCAACGTGCTTTCACTTAATAATGGCCCTTTCTTTACAGGATCTGATCAAAACTCAATAGAAGGAATTCTTAAACCAGGAGAAACTGCTAGCTATATTGCATTTTATATCATCGAACAGTCAGCTGCTGATTCAGGTAAAATTTTAAATAGCGTTATTGCAACAGCCGGAACTGAAAGTACTAGTACGGTTTCTGATGTAAGTGATGATGGTGATGATTTAGATGGTAACACCACAAATGACCCAACAGAAGTATTTATAGCACCAGATCCAAAAATAGAAGTTGTTAAAACAGCTGAAATAACTGATCAAGGAGATCAGAAAATAGGTAAAGGAGACATCATAACTTATACAATTGTTGTTACAAACACAGGGAATATAACACTTTATGATTTAAACATAGTTGATACAATAACTGATGGAAATTCAAATGAATTAGTATTAAGTAATGGCCCTTATTTTTCAGGTTCTACACAAGGTTCCAATGAGGGAATTCTTCAGGTTGGAGAGACTGCCACATATATTGCCTTCTATATAATAGAAGATTCTGTTGCAGATACAGGTAGAGTTGAAAATACAGTGTTGGCAACTGCAAGTTCTCCTGGAAATACTAATGATGTAAGTGATGTAAGTGATGATGGAGATGATACAGATGGGAATAGTATTGATGATCCTACTGTAGTTGAAATATCACCATCTCCATCTATTGAGGCAACAAAAATCGCTGAAGTTCTTGATGATAATGGTGATGAAAAAACTGGTCCAGGTGATACAATCAATTATACAATAACTGTAGAGAATACTGGAAATATAGAGGTTACAGATCTCAATTTGATTGATACAATGATCGACGGAAATGGGAAACCAAGGACGCTAACATCTGGACCTACATTTGTAAGTTCTAGTCTTAACTCTCAAAGAGGAACTCTTCAAGTAGGAGAAATCACGAATTATATTGCTAGTTATAAAATAAAAGATTCAGATGTTGAGGGGGGCAGGATTGAAAATTCAATACTTGCAATTGCTAGCAGTCCTGAAAACAGTGGAGATGTAACTGACCTTAGTGATAATGGAATTGATACAGATGATAATACGGTTGATGATCCTACAATAACGATGATAACTTATGTTAGAAAATATTTTGAAATATTCAATTTAGTCACTCCAAATGGTGATGGATTCAATGATTATTTTGAATTGCGAGGGATTGAAAATTTTGGTCCGAATGAAGTTAAAATATATAATCGTTGGGGAGTTTTAGTTTATGAAACAGAGAACTATGGAAGTACAGCTGGTTCAGATAATGTGTTTAATGGTTATTCACGAGGTAGAATAACAATAGACAAAACAATAAAGCTTCCACCGGGAACTTATTATTATGTTATTAGTTTTTCAGGAGAGAATCCAGGGAGACGCGCTTATAGTGGATATTTATATTTAAATGAATAGGGAAAAGTTTTATGAATAGACTAAAGAAATATAAAAAGACAAGATCAATTAGAAATCTAATATTGATTTGTTTTTTTATGCTGAATGTAAATTCATTACAGGCGGTTAGTACTTTACCTATTTTAGAAACTAAAGAGAGAAATTTGGTAAGACCTATTTACCATGTCATTACAGGTTCATTTAAAAAGCAATCATTAGCATATAACCATATAAACAATCTTAAAAAAATGGGTTACACCAAAGCAAAAATTTTAGCTCCTAGTAATAGCGGCTATTATAGGGTGTCAGTAGATAATTTTTACAATTTAAATCTCGCTAACAAATTAAGAGATGATTTGAGAAAAGGGAAGTTTAAAGATGCTTGGGTATTAAAAATAGAAGAAAGTCAGAGAGATCTTATTGTTAGGGAAAAACTACAAGGTGATAGAAATAGAACAAATTCTAAAAAATCTGATAATGGTGTTGATGAGGTTATAAAGAGAGTATTGGCTAAAAGACAAAATCTGAAAAAGAAACAAACCATAATAGAGCAAAGTGAAGAAGAAGAAAATGAATATAAGGAAGTAAATTCTAATTTAAAAACAGCTCCTGAGATTATAATTATAGGTAATGAAAAGGATAATTTATCTAATGAGGTATTGTCTATAGATAAAAATGATTCAAAAGTTCTAGAAAAAACTAATGCTAATGATGACTTTTTAATTAGTGAATCTGATTCTATCGAGCAAATCAATGATTCTTTAGCATTAGAAATAAGTAAAGATTTTGCTGAAGATAATTTTTCTGTTTCAAATCAGCAGACAGGGAAAATTATTAGTGGTAACTTAAATGATAATGAGGGAAGACCAATCCCTGGAGCAGAGGTTCTTGTTTTAGGAACCTCTGAGGTTACAATTACTGATTTTGACGGTATTTTTAAAATTAGGGTTTCTGAAGGGCAACAACTAGAAATTTCAAGTATCGGTTTCTCAAAACAAATTATTGATATTAAAGATCAAGAGGCTATAGATGTTATTCTTGAATTGAAAAATAAAAAAGGCCAAGAAGAAATAGAGTCTTCTAGATCTAATAAGGAAAAGAGGAAAGATGATTTGGATAAAAACATTTTTATTGCCAAAAAACAATATAATAAATATGAGTATGATATTGTTCAGCAGAAATATCTTGACTTAATAAAATCAGGTAAGGAATCAAAAGAAGCAATAGAGTATTTAGCAAATTCGTTTTTTAATAATAGCGAATATGACAAGGCAGTTATTTGGTTTAATAGATTAATATCTAAATATCCAAAAGAAATATCAGCAGAAAACTATTATAGAGCTTCTTTAAGTTTTAAAAGTCAAGGTTCCTATGAAATATCTGATGATTTACTTAAAAAATACATTTCAATGACAGATAATATTGTTGTGAAGAACTATTATGAAAACAATCCTGATTATCTAGACAAAATTGTTAGAAATGCTGAGAACTTTCAGATTTCAAAGACAGAGATAAATACTGACGGATCTGATTTTGGGCCTTCTTTTTATGGTGATGATAAAATTATTTTTTCATCTACTTCTAGTAGTACTGGAGATGATTATTATGAATGGTCTGGGGAGGGATTTTTGGATCTTTTTATTGCAGATATAGACACAGATGGTAATCTTATAAATCCAGAAGCAATATCTGGTGACATAAACACAGAATATCATGAGTCATCAGCTGTTTTAACAAAGGACAAAAAGATTATGTATTTTACCAGGAATAATTATTTCTCTGGGAAACTAGGTTTTGATAAAAATAAGCAAGTCAATTTAAAAATTTATAAGGCTGAAAGTGATGATGGGGAAGATTGGGGAAATATTCAAGAATTGCCTTTTAATAGTGATGAATATTCTGTAGCACATCCAGCACTTAGTGTTGATGAGCAGAAACTTTATTTTTCTTCTGATATGCCAGGGAGTTTTGGATATTCAGACATTTGGTATGTTGACATTTTTGAAGATGGGACTTATAGTGATCCCATTAATTTAGGCCCACAAGTAAATACTGAATTCAGAGAATCTTTTCCTTTTATTAGTGAAGAAGATATACTTTATTTTTCTAGTGATGGAAGAATTGGTTTGGGAGGATTTGATGTTTATTTGACTAATCTAGATTCAAGGGGGATGCCTGAAAAATCAAAAAATCTTGGTCCGCCTATTAATAGTAGATTAGATGATTTTGGTTTTATTTTTAGTTATGATAAAGGGTTTGGTTATTTTTCTTCAAATAGAAATGGAATAGAAGGCAGTAGTTCTGACGAAGTTTATAGAGTTGAAGTTGGAGATGAAAATATAACCTATAATCGATTTTCAAGATCAAATAATAATGTCGGTTTTAGAACCAGTGATTCTAGAACCAATGAATTTAGGACAGGTGATTCTAGAACCAATGATTTCATAACTAGTGATTGTATGGAAATGGATTGCAGTTATTTTTGTACTGTATCAATCCAAGGCATTTTAAGAGATAAAAACACTAGGGGAATACTTAAAAATACTTTAGTTTCTTTAATGGATCATAAGGGCAACATTTTATATGAACAAATAACAGGAGAAGATGGTTCATACAGTTTTATTAATGAACTTGATTGTTCAAAAACATATTTTATAACTGCTTCAAAACCAATTGGTTATGCTGATTTTGAAGCGGAAATAAAAATTCCCGGTTCATCAAAAGAGATTAAAATGGATATATATTTAGATTGGAAGGATAATTGTATACCAAACGATTTAGGATGCTTATTAGATATAAACCCTATTCTTTTTGATCTTGACAAACACTATATAACTTATAGAGCATCTAAAGAACTTAAAAAAGTGTTAATTATTATGTTTAAGCATCCTAATTTGAATATAAGCATTGAATCACATACTGATTCTAGAGGATCTAATTTATATAATCAAACTTTATCAGACAGAAGAGCTAAAGAAACTAAGTCTTGGTTAGTTAAACGAGGGGTAAATGCTAACAGAATACTTATAAAAGGTTTTGGCGAGGTTGATTTAGAGAATTATTGCAATGACAGGGTTGATTGTATAGAAGAAGAGCATAAAATTAATAGAAGATCTGTATTTAGAATCTTGTAGATTTTTAATTAGAAATCATCAACTTTTAGGTAAGCTTCAATCACTGCTTTTTCGCCCTCCATGCCTTTAGCATAATTTCCGTGTTCCATTCCTAAAACCCCCTTGAAT
Source organism: Bacteroidota bacterium (assembly GCA_036340635.1). Taxonomy (GTDB): domain Bacteria; phylum Bacteroidota; class Bacteroidia; order Flavobacteriales; family Flavobacteriaceae. The sequence continues at coordinate 8,904 of JAYYYF010000001.1, forward strand.
CCTTTTGAGTAAATAAATTTAAAAACATTTGCATAGTTTATTTCACCTGTCGTAGGTTCATTTCTTCCTGGATTATCCCCAATTTGAAAATATGCAATTTCCTCCCAACATTCCTCTATGTTTGGAATAAGATTTCCCTCTTGTATTTGCTGATGATAAATATCAAATAATATTTTACAAGATGAAGAGTTTACAGCTTTACATATTTTATATGCTTGTGGACTTTCAGTCAAGAAAAGACCAGGGTGATTTCTAAAATTTAATGGCTCTAAAACCATTACTAGGCCATGGGGTTCTAGTATGTCTGAAGCTAGTTTAAGACTTTCAATGACGTTAGCCGTCTGATAGGACATGTTTTTTCTTAAATCCAAATGACCAGGTACAACAGTCATCCATTTGGCGTTTACCCTTTTAGCTACTTCTATACTTTTTCTAATCTGTTTTAAAAAAGCAATTCTCATATTTAAATCACCACTTGCTAAATTTGGTTTTTTCCATGCAATTTCATGGGCTACAAATACACCCATAGTCATATTTCGTTTTATCATGACATCAGCTATTTTGTTTTGAAGAGAAACAGGTCTATTTTTCATTCCGTTATCTTCGAAAGCAGTAAATCCATTATCAGCCATGAAATTTAATTGATCAATCGGATCTTCACCAGCTGAATGTTTAAACATACCTATGTGAGGTGCATAATTTAATTTAAATCTATTGGTAATTTTTCTCGAAGGTTTTGCAAAAAGAGAGAATTTAGTTCCAATGCCTAATCCCAAAAGCGAAGTGTACAAAGTAAATTGCCTTCTATTCATATTATTTCATTTGTGGTACCTCGCAGAATCGAACTGCGGACACAAGGATTTTCAGTCCTTTGCTCTACCAACTGAGCTAAGGTACCATTGAATGCAAATATAATTGCCTTTTTTATTTCTCTAAAAGAAATACTATAAAAATCTTTACGTAAATTTATAATTCAAAAACTTCCCTTTGATGTATTTGGCAATAGATTTTGGAAACACAAAAACCAAATATTTTTTGTTTTCAGATGAAGAAATTATTGGAAAAGGTAATTTTTATAATAATTTAAATATAAAAGAAATAGAAGAAGTTTGTGAAAAAAATGAAATAGATGCCATTATATATGCTAATGTATCAAAGTACAACTATAATGATTTAAAAAAAATTTCAAAAGCTAAGTTGGTGTTTGAAGTAAATGAAAACCTTAAGCTACCATTTAAGAACAGATATAAAACTAGAGTTACTTTAGGACCTGATCGAATCGGACTAGTTTGTGGTGCTATAAAGAAGTATCCCGATACAAATGTTCTTGTAATAGACTTGGGGAGTTGCATTACATATGATTTTATAACATCAAATAAAATTTACAAGGGAGGTGCAATAACACCTGGATTTAATATGCGTTATAAATCTTTAAATGAATATACAGGCAAATTACCAATGATAGATTTTAATGTACCTAAGAGATATAATGGTGATTCTACTTTTGAATCGATCCATTCGGGAATATATTATGGGATTTTGGACGAAATCAGAGGAAGAATAAATTATTATGAAAAAAAATTTGATATTATTAAAGTAATTATAACAGGTGGAGATTCCAATAAGTTGTCTAAAAGATTAAAAAATAGGATATTTGCTGATTCAAATTTTATAGGAGAAGGACTGTTTTATCTTTTAAAGTTTAATTTGTGATATGAAAAGGGTTATATTCTTTCTGATTTTTTTTACAGCTAGTTTTATTGTTTCCTCTCAAATTGGTTCAAGTTCTCCTTATTCATTTGCTGGACTTGGTGAGACAAATTTTAGAGGTAACCAAATAAATAGGTTTATGGGCGGTATAGACATATATAATGATTCTATTCATGCTAATTTAAATAATCCAGCTTCTTATGGGGATTTGAAAATGGTTACTTATTCATTAGGATTAAATTACAAGGTTTCTAATTTGTCTGATAAAGAATCTTCTTTTAAAGCAACTAATTCTTCACTTGACTATCTTGGGATAGCAATTCCTACGGGTAAATTTGGTTTTGGTTTTGGATTAGTTCCTTTTTCATCAGTTGGATACCGTTTACAAGGGAGAAATGATTTGCTTAATTCTGATATCTTAAATCGATTTGAAGGGTCAGGGGGTATAAATAGAGTTTTCTTTTCATTTGGATTTCGATTTGCAAAATACTTTTCAATAGGTGCTACTTTCAATTATGGTTTTGGGGAAATAACATACCGAAGCTCAAAGATTATTGATAATATTGATTTAGCTACAATACTTCAAAATAAATCTAGCCTCTCTGGATTGAATTATCAAATCACATCTAATTTTAAATTACCAATAACTAGTAAAATAGATTTTCATTTAATGTATTCCTTATCTCCGGAAGCGAATATAAAATCAAAAAATTCCAGGATTTATATTACTGATTCTCAAGATAATATAAATATTGGAGCTGATTTTGAAGAAGTTGACTTGAGTATTAGCGGGTTAAGTAATACTAAAATTAATTTCTCTGAAATAAAAGCTTTAGGGGTTGGATTTTCACAAGAAAAAAAATGGTTTTTTGGAGGGCAGTACTCTATTGTATATTCAGAAAATTTCAAAAATGATTTTATTCAGATTCCTAATTTAATGTATCAAAACGGGACTAGAATATCAGTAGGGGGCTTCTTTATACCCAATTATTCTTCTCTTACAGATTATTGGAAACGAATTGTTTTCAGAATGGGATATAGGCATGAAACTAGTGGGATTGTCGTTAATAATTTTGTATTAAGAGAAACTGGTATTACATTTGGGCTGGGTTTACCTATGTCAGGATATTCAAACACGAATATTGGAATTGAGCTAGGCAAGCGTGGATCTGTTGAAAATGATTTAGTAATGGAGAGATTTTGGTCATTGAGAATAGGTTTTTCACTTAATGATATTTGGTTTATAAAAAGGAAATATAATTAATGAAAACAAATTACTTTTTAATAACATTCAAAATTTTATTAATACTTGCAATTGGTAATGTTAGCGCTCAACTAAGCAATGAGGAATGTATTCAAAACCTTTCAATATTTGCGGAATCTGCAAAAGTAAAAAATTATGAAGCTGCATACGAGCCATGGTTGAAGGTTAGAAATGATTGTCCCTCCATTAATTTGGCAGTTTATTCATATGGAGAGAAAATTTTAAAATATAAGTTTGAAAACTCTTCAGGTCAGGAACAAATTTCTTTTGCTAAGGATGTTTTAAAACTCTATGATCAGTGGTTGGAAAATTTCCCAACCAAAAAAAACAAAAAAGTAGTTGGTGATATAATAAGCAGTAAAGCTCAGGCAATGATAGATTACAATTTTGGTAATAAGATTGAAATCTATAATACTTTTGATAAAGCTTTTACAACGGACCCTGAAAGTTTTACTAATCCAAAAGGACTTTATAATTATTTTAAAACATTATACGATTTATATAAAGAAGGAGCATCCGGAGTAAGTATGGAAAAACTTTTTGACAAATATGAAGAAGTTTCAGAAAAGTTTGAATTAGAGGCGACTAAATTGGCTAGGAATTTAGATATCATTCTTAATAAAGAAGAATTAGGTATAGTACTTACTAGTAAGGAAATTCGTAGTAAAAAGGTTTATGAGGTTAATAGTAATGCAATTGGCATAATGCTTAAAAATCTTGATGCAATAATTGCCAAAGAAGCTACTTGTGAAAATTTGATACCTCTCTATAATAAGAATTTTGAGGAAAACAAAATGGATCCATTATGGTTAAAGCGAGCCGCTAGTCGAATGGATAATAAAGAATGTTCAGATGACCCCTTATTTGTTACTCTTGTTGAAGCTCTTCATAATTTAGATCCATCCGCTGATTCAGCATATTATTTGGGACTATTGAATGATAAGAGAAGAAATGAAACTGAAGCTTTAAGATTTTATGAGGAATCCGTTAGGTTAGGTACTGACCCTTACAAAAAAGCTAAAATTTTGTATAAAATTGCCTTAAAATTTAAAAACAGAGGGAGAAAATTATCCGCTAGGAATTATGCAAATAAGGCTTTGTCTTATCAGCCATCTTTAGGAAGAGCATATTTGTTGATCGCTAGTTTGTATGCAAGTAGTGCTAATGATTGCGGAGAAACACAATTTGAAAAAAGAGCTGTTTATTGGTTGGCAGCTAATATTTCTGCCAAAGCTGGAAGAGTTGATGCCTCTATAAGAAAGTTGGCAAACAAAACAAAAGCTAGTTATTTAGGCAGGGCCCCTTCTAAAACCGATATATTTACTGAAGGTAATGAAGGGGATAGAATTAAATTTGATTGTTGGATTAACGCTAGTGTAAAAGTCCCTAAATTATAAATGAAAATTTCTAAAAGAGAAATATTCAAAAAAAAAATAGTTGTAATTATTCTTATTCCTTTTTTTTCATGTCAGAATCCTGATCTTAATTTTGGCACTAATGACAAATTTTATGAAATGCCTCTTGGGATTGCATCTGATATTCGTTTGGTTTATACTGATTCAGCTAAAATTCAAGCTGTTTTAACAGCACCTATACATCTTGACTATAATCATTTGAGTTTTAAGTATTCTGAGTTTCCAGAAGGATTAAAGGTTGTTTTTTATAACGATAATGGTCAAGAAAATAAAATTTTTGCTGATTATGGAATTTTCTACAAGGCAACTAAAATGGTAGATCTTAAAAATAATGTGAAGTTATTATCATATGATGGATCTGAATTAATTACTGAACAGCTTTTTTGGGATGCTGAAAATGAATGGTTGTTTACAGAAGAAAAATTCACTTTTAAAAATGCTGATTATGATATAGATGCTATTAGACTGGATACAAATAAGGAATTCAGTGAGTTTAAAACTGGTAAATTATCTGGATTAATAAATGTGACTGAAATTCAAGATTCATTACAATAATGAAAAATTATAGGATTTCAGAGATAATTTATTGGTGCATTGCTACAATATCAATAATTGAAGTTTTTTTTACTTGGGAATCCAGTCGTGATAGAGCATACATATTTATCGGATTTGGTTTTTTGTCTATTTTAATGGCGCTATTTAGAAGGCATTATCGTAAAAAGTTTCATAACCATAAAAATTTTAAGAGATGATAATTTCTGATCTTATAATTTTTGTTTGTCTTTTATTGTCTGCTTTTTTTTCAGGTATGGAAATTGCATTTGTTTCTTCTAATAAAATTTATTTAGAAGTTGAAAAAAAACAAACTGGAATAAATGCAAAATTTCTAAATTTTATAACAAAAAATTCTTCAAGATTTATAGCTACTATGTTACTTGGAAATAATATTTCATTAGTAATATATGGCATTTTTATGGGTGATAGAATAATTGATTTTCTATTTCCATCTTCTGCTTTAACTGGAGATATAGATTTTAAGATTTTTTTTATTCAAACACTTATTTCAACATTAATTATCCTAATAACTGCTGAATTCATTCCGAAGGTTTTTTTTAACATTTATGCTAATGCATCTATGAAATTTTTTGCTTTCCCAGCGATGATTTTTTATATAATTTTCATTCCGCTAACCCATATGATAATTAAGATAACTGATTTTATTTTGATGATTTTTTTTAATACTAAAGTAGATCAGGCTAAATTTTCGTTTTCAAAGATTGAATTAGGGGATTATATAGATCAACAACTAAAAGCCTCTGATAACAAAGAAAATTTGGACAGCGAGATTGAAATTTTTCAGAAAGCACTTGATTTTTCAGATCTCAAAACTAGGGAGGTAATGGTTCCAAGAACTGAAATAATAGCTGTTGAGTTGAATTCTTCTATGAAAGCAATTAAGAACTTGTTTACTAAAACAGGATTGTCAAAAATATTGGTATACAGAAAAACAATAGACAATATAATTGGATATGTACATGCTTTCGAAATATTTAAAAACCCTAATCAAATAAATTCTATTCTACTTCCTGTAGGATTTGTTCCAGAAACTATGCTAATTAGTGTAGTTTTAAAAACACTTATTAAGCAAAGAAAAAGTATTGCAATTGTTTTGGATGAATACGGTGGAACATCTGGCATCATAACAGTTGAAGATATAATTGAAGAATTATTTGGCGAAATAGAAGATGAACATGATAAAATTGAGCTTTTTGAAAAAATTATAAATGACAATGAATATGAGTTTTCAGCTCGTTTAGAGGTCGATTATTTAAATCGGAAGTATAATTTAAAATTACCTGTTAAAGAATTTTATGAAACTCTTGGTGGGCTTATAGTTGACATTACTGAAGAAATTCCAAAAAAAGGTCAAAAAATTGATGTAGGAAGTTGCGAAATCGAGATAAAAAGTGTTTTGTCAACTAAAATAGATAGAGTAATTCTCAAGATCATAGGGGGAGATTAAAATTTTAAATTAAAAATTGTATTTTCGCACCTAATAAAAATAACTGTTATGGCTGTATTAGGGCAGATACGCAGACGTTCTTTTTTCCTTATTCTTGTAATAGGAATGGCCCTTTTTGCTTTTGTGATAGCAGATGTCTTTAATAGGGCTGGACCAAATTCTTCTCCTGATGAACCTATTGGAACTGTAAATGAGAAAGATCTTGAATTAGACCATTTTCGAAGGCTTGTTGAACAAACAGAAAGAGGTTACAATTTGTCTACTATGGAGTCAGTTAATACTGTTTGGGATCAAATACTTAAGGCTACAATTTTTAATCAGCAATTTGAAAATTTGGGTTTGGATGCTGGAAAAGAACAAATTGAAATGATACTTTCTCAAAATGAATCTATTGTAAATGATCCTCGTTTTCAAAATACTTCAGGGATATTTGATTTTGGACTTTTTGTGAATTTTATAGCCCAACTCGAGTTTGAAAATCCAACAGCATTCCAAGATTGGAAATTACAAGAAGAAGGTATAGTTGCCATGGCTAAAGAAAACATTTATTTTAATCTAATTAAGGCAGCTACTGAAGTTACTGAGAAAGAAGGGAAGGATTTATATCATTTAGATAATGACAAAGTAAATCTAAAATATGTTAGTGCTCTATATGATGACGTAAAAGACACTTTATTTTCTATAAGTGACAATGAAATAAAAAAGTATATTAATCAAAATAGGGAATATTATCAGACAGGGGAAACTAGAGGGGTCAGCTATGTAATTTTTCCCGAGTACGCATCAGAAGTTGATGAAATTGAAATTAGATCTCAACTTGAAAAACTTCTTTATGATAGAATTGAGTATAATGACGTTTCAAAACTTACAGACACTATTCCTGGGCTTAAAGATGTCGTAGAAATATCTGAATTTATTGATCGATATTCAGAAGATTCTTTTGATTCGATATATAAACCAAAAGGGAATTTATCAAACGAATATGCTGATATTCTTTATAACCTTAACCCTGGAGATATTTTTGGTCCATATAAGGATGGAAACAAATTTAAGATTTCTCGTTTCCTTGATAGAAAAAAAGGAGGCTCAATTAGAGCAAGTCATATTTTGATTTCATATGATGGAGCTGCCAGATCTAATCCATCTGTCATTAGAGATAAAGAAGAAGCTAGAGAAATTGCAGAAAGAATTCATTTAAAAGCAAGAAGGGATGTAAAAAAATTTGCTGAGTTAGCTATTGAAAATTCTGATGGACCTTCCAAAAATTTAGGTGGAGATTTAGGATTTTTTCAGGAAGGTACCATGACAGAAAAATTTTATTCTTTTTGCAAAAAATCTAAAGTAGGTAAGGTTGGATTAGTTGAAACAGAATTTGGTTTTCACATAATCCATGTAACTGACAAAAAAGATTTAGTTCTTATTGCTGATGTAACTAGAGAAATTATACCATCAGAGGAAACTTCAAATAAGGTGTTTGGGGATGTAACTCAATTTGAAATTGAAGTTAGTCAAAAGGATTTTTCAAAAACAGCTGAAATATATGAGTATGAAGTTCAAGATGTTTCCGGTATTGAAGTTTTGGAAGAAAATTTACCAGGTTTGTTTAGACAAAGAAATATAGTTCAATGGGCTTTTGACGAATATACTGAGCTTGGAGAGATTAGAAAGTTTTCAATCAGTAGTGGAGGCTATGCAGTTGTTCGATTAAATAAAATATCTTCTAAAGGGGAAATTGATTCAGAAAAATTTAGAAATGAAGTTGAAAAAACACTTCTTAAGGATAAAAAAATAAAGTATTTAAAAGAAAATTATGCCAAAGTCAAGACTTTAGAAGAATTTTCTCAATTATTAGGTAAAGAAATTGAAACTGCTTCTGCTCTTACTCAAAATAATACTGTTTTAGTTGGTTCAGGAGAGGAACCTTATATTATTGGAGCTGCTTTTTCATTGGCTTTGAACCAACCTTCTAAGCTTTTGATAGGAGAAAATGGTGTTTTCATGATTGAAGTTAATTCTAAAGTGAAAGCCCCAGAATTAGACAATTATATTGCCTATAAAAATGCATTGAAAGCTTCTAAAAGAGCTGAAATTTCAAGTTCACTTTCAATATATGAGGCTTTAAAGTCAGCATCTGAAATAATTGACAATAGGACTGTTTACTATTAAATAATTATTTCTTTATAGTTGAAAATTATTTTGAATCCTTTATTGTAAAAATAATTTTGTTTGTACTTATTTCCTGTAGCCAAGATAAAATCACCACCCCAGGCACCTAAACTTTTAATTGATCCATCAAAATCACTGAAAAATTGATCTTTTATAGTTTTTTTTCTCAATATTGTTCCCATAATTTTTTCATGTTCGTTAATTAAACTTTCAAAATCTTTTAGGCTATTAGCATTGATTATTTCTTTAGAAATTGAAGATATTTCTTGGGTGAAAATTTTAGAAACTTTTATTTTCATAAACTTGTCCAATTCATTACTTGTATTCTGTTTTTTGTTTAAGTAAACAAAAAAAAGAGATTTTTTAAAAGAAGGATTAAACTCACACTTTGTAATTTTCGGAATTGATTTTTCAAGAGAATATAAGATTGGTTTTTTAGATTTTGCACAGGCAATATCATATCCACTTCCGCCAAAAGTCTTTTCTAATAAATCAAATGGATCAATATTAGCCCACTCGGCAATATTTGAAATCAAAGTTGAAGAAGATCCTAAACCCCAATTTAGATTAAATTCTAATTTAGTTTTAACTTTCGCACCTTCTGATAAAAGAAAAGTTGGATTAAGTTCTCTACTGGCTTTTAAAATTTTTGATAGGTTTTTAGAAATTTTTTCGTTTTTAGTAGAGACAGTTTTAAAATTTGTAGAACATAATTTTGTTTTGAACCAGATGTTGTTTTTTTCATTATAGCTTTCCCAAATAACATATTCTTCTTCAATCGGTGTGAAAAATAATGATTGTCCAAATTTAGAAGGTAAAGCAAATGCTTTTGCGCCAATTTTCACAACATATTCTCCTGTAATTAAAAGTTTACCGTGACTGTAATATTTCAAATTATTAATTAGATTTTAGAAAGTTTGTTACTGCATTATGGGTTACTAAATGATTTTTAAAATATTCAATTGCCTTTATTTTTTGAGTTTCACTTGCATTGTTTTGATTTAAAATATTTAACAAATGCATTTTCATATGCCCCGTTTGTATTCCTGAAGTTATAAGAGATTTAAGTGCTCCAAAATTTTGAGACAAACCTACTACTGCAATTATCTGCATCAATTCTGAAGATGATGGATTGCCAAGTAGTTCCAAAGACCACTTGACAAGAGGATGAAGCCTTGTTAAGCCACCTATAGTACCAATAGACAATGGTATTGTGATTTCAAAGATAAAATCGCCATGTTCTTCATATGCATCAGTTAAGCTAGTATATTTTCCATTTCTTGCAGCATAAGCATGGGCACCAGCTTCAATAGCCCTAAAGTCATTACCAGTTGCAATTACTACAGCATCTATACCGTTCATTATACCTTTATTATGAGTTACAGCTCTATAGGGCTCTTTCTTTGCAATTTCAACTGCTTGAATAAATTTTTTTGAGAAGTGTTTAGGATCCATACCATTTTGGATTCCAAGGTTTTTAATTGGACACCTAACTTGTGCTTTTGTTAGGCAGTTAGGAACATAATTTGACATTATGCTCATTACAACTTCTATTTTTTTTTCTGAAGCTGAAAAATTTTTGTATTTCTTAGTTTCTGATTTTAATGATTTTGCAATTTGTTCGAGGCAAGAGTTAATAAAGTTGGCACCCATAGAATCAGCAGTTTTAAAAATAATATTGATTTGAAAGTAATTTTCAATCAAAGAAGTTTTATTCAATAGCTCAATGTTTTTTATACCCCCACCTCTAGACTTCATACTCTTTGTCAAATGATCTGTTGAGCAAACTAGAATTTCCTTTTTTTTATTAAAAAAGGAAATCAAATTTTTTAATTTCCCATAGAATAGAAAGTGGATTTGCCCCACTTTTTCTTTATTTAAAACCCTGGCGTTGAAACCTCCTCTTGAAGCCCAAAATCTTCCAGTTTTTGATGCGGCAGCTACAACTGAGCTTTCCTCTATTGCCATTGGAATAGTATACGCTTTATCATTTATAATAAAATTAGGAGCTATGCCAAATGGTAAAAAGAAATTTGAAAGAGAATTTTCTATGAACTCATCATGGACTTTTTGGACATCTTCTTTTTGATGATTATATGAGAGAATTATTTCTTTTGCTTTTTCAGGTTCTTTAAAATGATTACTTACAACCCAATCAATTTTTTCTTTTTTTGTAAGTTTAGAAAAACCTTCAACATTTTTTGACATCTAAATACTTTATAAGCTAAAGATACATTTTTAAGACGCTAATTTAAAATTGATTTATTTGAAATGAAGAAACATTTTTTATTATTTTGGCAATCGCTTAAATTAAGAAAGATTGAGAAGTTTAAATCTATATCTTTATGAATCAAAATGACATCAAGAATTGTAACAGACTAAACATATGGGAAATAAAATAATTAATAAGAAGTTACCACATCAAAAAACAATTTTAGGCCATCCTGTTGGTCTTTTTATCTTATTTTTCACTGAACTATGGGAAAGATTTAGCTATTATGGAATGAGAGCTATTCTTGTCCTATATTTAGTTTCAGCAACAAACACAAAAAACCCTGGCCTTGGATGGGAGAATAAAGATGCAATTGCACTTTATGGATGGTATACAATGTTTGTATATTTAGCTACCATTCCTGGTGGCCTTTTAGCAGATAAAATCTTAGGTCAAAGAAAATCTGTTATGTTAGGTGGTTTTCTTCTGGTTTTTGGACATAGTATTTTGGCATTAGAAGCGATGTGGGCATTTTATTCTGGCTTAGTATTTATTGTTTTGGGTGTTGGTTGTTTAAAGGGAAATATTTCTACAATGGTAGGTGGCCTTTACAAAAAGGGAGAAAATGACAGAAGAGATCTTGGATTTTACATTTTTTATATGGGGATTAATATAGGTGCTGCTGCTGCTGCACTTATTGTTGGATATGTTGGAGAAACCATAGGCTGGCATTATGGTTTTGGATTAGCAGGATTGGGAATGGCTGTTGGTCAATTGGTATATTGGTGGGGACAAAAGTTTATATTCCATGTAGGAAATATTGTTCAGGACAGTAAAGTTAAAAACAATTCGAATGTTAATTTAGTTTCAGACATTTTTAAGAAGACTAATTCAATAATTGGATTCTCTTTTATGACGATTCTATCAATTATAATCTATTATACATTTGGTACATGGGATTATGCATTATTAATATTTGGATTAGCCTTTGCTGTGGGAATAGCAATAGTTATTTATAACGATGGCGATTCGATTGAAAAAGATAGAATTTTAGTTACTTACCTTGCCTTTTTAATTGTAATAGTTTTTTGGGGATCTTTTGAGCAGGCTGGCGGACTGATGAATGTATATGCTAAACAAAAAACAGATTTATCATTATTCGGGTTTTTTGATGTGCCAGCCAGTTGGTTTCAATCCGTGAATGCAATATTTATTATAATTTTTGCTACTCTTGTTGGATCATTTTGGTTATGGTGGAAAAATAAGGGTAATGAATATTCTTCAATTTTTAAGATGGCAATAGGGGTTATTATTATGGGATGGGGATTTTTCTTCATGTCAATGGCAAGTGCTGAAGTTGTTTATGATTCAAATTCTGTTATAATTCAAAAGTCAGCCATGTATTGGCTTGTTTTTGCATATCTATTTCATACCCTTGGAGAATTATGCGCTTCTCCAGTCGCTCTTTCTTTTATTACAAAGTTGTCTCCAGCTCGTTGGGCAGCGTTTATGATGGGAGCTTATTTTGCGGCAACAGGTCTTGGAAATAAAGTTGCTGGTTTAATTGGTGAAAATGCTTCAAATATTGGGGAGTTTTGGACTTTTACAGGTATAGGTATTTTTTGCACTGTTTTTGGTCTTTTGGTAATTTTGATAATAAAGCCATTAAAAAGACTTGTTCATGATGCTGAATAAACTTGAATAAGATTTATTGTAAAGCCCTCTGTTAAATTATTTATTGTGTTAATTTTGATAGATAAAAAAATAAATGCAATCATCTAAAAGGCACATTTTATTTGTTTTATTTATTCCGTTATTTTTTTTTCATGTAAATGGACAAGAAATTCAGTGGCTTTCTCTTGAGGAGGCTCTAAAAGCCCAAAAGGTTGTTCCGAAAAAAATTTTTATGGATGTCTATACTAAATGGTGCGGGCCATGTAAAATTTTAGATAATAGGACTTTTAAGAATCCTGATGTGGCTAGATATATAAGTGAGCATTATTATGCTGTGAAGTTTAATGGAGAAGGGCAAGAGAAAATTAATTTTTTGGGAAATGTTTTTACAAATCCTAAGTACAATCCTTCTCGTGCCAATCGGAGAAACTCTACACATCAATTCACACAGTTTTTAGGTATAAGGGCTTATCCTACAATGGTCTTTATTAGTGAGCAGGGAGATTTAATCATGCCTCTCCAAGGTTATCAAACTCCTCAACAATTAGAACTTTTTTTGAAAATGATAAAGCAAGGAGATTATCAAGTTTTCTCAACCTCAGAGGATTTCCAAAGATATCGTAAAAATTTTATCCCAAAGTTCAGAGGATAATTTTTTATTTAATTTTTTATTGAATTTATAATTAATCTTGCAGTTTTTTTACTTGCACTTTTATTACCTAATTTTAAAGTTAACTTGCGATATTCTTCTTTTAGAATAGTTTGATTTTTTTTCAAAAGAATTTTCTTAAGTTCAATTGATAAATTATTTACTGTAAATCTTTTTTGAATAAGTTCCTCTACAATTTTTTTGTTGGAGATCAGATTAACAAGTGAAATAAACTTTAATCTAACAAGTCTTTTTGCGATTTGATAAGTAAGGAAGCTGCTTTTATAACAAACAACTTGAGGTGTTCCAATTAGAGCTGTTTCTAAAGTTGCGGTTCCACTAGATACTATTGCTGCTTTTGAGGCTCTTAGTAGTTCGTATGTTTGATTTTTCACAATAATTATGTTCGTGTCTGTCAAGTATTTTTTGTACCAATTTATTTCAATTCCTGGTGCTGCTGCAACAACAAATTGGAAACCCAAAAAAATTTTAGCTGTTTCTACAAAAGTACTTAGCATTCTTTTTATTTCCTGTTTCCGACTTCCTGGGAGTATCGCAATTAAAGGATTTATTTTAGGAATTTTATTCTCATTATAGAAGTTAGAAGATATTTTTTGTTTTTTTATGCTTTCTAAAAGTGGATGCCCAACAAAATGAACTTTAAATTTATGTTTCTTTTGATAGTAATCTTTTTCAAATGGTAGAATTACATATAAAGAGTCTATATTTTTTTTTATCTGATTAATTCTATTCTCCTTCCATGCCCAAATTTGAGGACTTATATAATAATGATTTTTAAAGCCTCTTTTTTTTGCCCAATCTGCTATTCTAAGATTAAATCCGGGATAATCTATGTAGACTATTACATCAGGATCAAATTTCAATAGATCTTTTTTGCAAAACCTGATATTTTTTATGATTGTTTTAAGATGAATTAACACCTCAATAAAACCCATATATGCTAGGTGCTTGTAATCTTTTACTAAAGTTCCTCCAGCTTTCTTCATTAAAATCCCTCCCCAGCATCTAATATTAGCCTTATTATCTAATTTTTTAATTTCTCTTATTAGTCTTGATCCGTGCAAATCTCCAGAAGCTTCTCCTGCTATTAAATAGTACTTCACTTTATGAATTTTGGATTAACATTTTCTAAAATAATTTTAGAAAAGCAGTTAATACTACAAAAAATAATGAAATTAACACTAACCCTAAAGCAAAATCATATTTTTCCTTTTTAATAGCAAAAAAGAAAATCGGTAAATTCACTAGAGCTCCAATGCTAATTAGCCCTCCTAATCTATTTTGATAGTATAATTGGGTCAAGCTTTCTTCTAATGTCACTTTAGATAATAAAGTAGAAATTAAAATTATCGCAGTACTACTGGCAAGTAAACCTGAAATAACTCCACTCAAAATTTTCTTAGTTTTCAAAAGACCAGGAATTTAAATGTTCAATGAAGTGGTGAGCAGTTAAATCAAATTGAATTGGAACAATTGAGATGTAATTGTTTTGAAGCGCCCATTCATCAGTATCTTTTCCCTTATCTTCATTGACAAATCTTCCAGTTAGCCAATAATACTTTTGTCCCATTGGATTAGTCCTTTTATCAAATTCTTCAACCCAATGAGCATTTGCTTGGCGACAAATTTTTATCCCTTTGATTCTTTTTTTGTCTAGTTTAGGAATATTAACATTTAACACTATATTTTTTGGCATTTTATTATTCAAGACATTAAGAGTGATTTCTCTTATATACTTTTTGGTATGCTCGAAATTTGCATTCCACCTATAATCTAAAAGAGAAAATCCAATAGCCGGTATTCCTTCAATTCCAGCTTCAATTGCAGCGCTCATAGTTCCTGAATAAATAACATTTATTGATGAATTTGAACCATGATTAATACCTGAAACACATAAATCAGGTTTTTGATTTAAAAGTTCATTAACACCCAATTTTACACAGTCAGCAGGTGTTCCTGAACAACTATATTCAATTTGAGAATCGTTAGGAGTTCTTATCTTATTACAATGCAGAGTTGAATTTATTGTAATGGCATGACCTTTTGCAGATTGAGGAGTGTCAGGAGCTACAACAACTACATTTCCTATTTTATTCATTATCTCAATCAATGCCCTCAACCCTGGGGCTGAAATGCCATCATCATTAGTAACTAAAATAAGTGGTTTTTTACTCATATGAATTTATTCAGGTTGCTAAATTAGTAAATTTGCAGTGTCTAAAGTATTTTACTTTGTGCAAAAAGTTCTACTTACAACGAAATAGATTGATCTTTTTTTTAATTTTGTTTTCCCACTATTATTATGAGACATATAGTTAAAGCAATCTCGTTCATTATTATAATAGGCTTTCTTCTAAGTTTTTCAACTTTTAAAGAGTCTAATCCAGATAAGGATAGGCTTTTATTAGAGTTGGTGGCGTATGTTTTGGAACGGGGGCATTATAATCCAAGAGAAATAGATGATAACTTTTCACAGAATGTGTTTAAGAACTATATAAAAGGACTCGATAATCAAAGAAGATTTTTTCTTCAATCAGATATTGATAATTTTGGCAGTTACAAGTATCAGATTGATGATCTGATTGGAAAATCAGATATTAGTTTTTTTAATGTAACTATTGAAAAATTTTTCCAAAGAATTAATCAGGTTAAATCCTTTTATAAAGAATTATTAATGAATCCCTTTGATTTTAATAAAAAAGAATTTATAAGTCTTGATTTTGATAATCTACCCTATGCTAGAACTCTGAATGATTTAAAAAAGAGGTGGAGAATGAGATTCAAACTTTCTGCATTGCAGATTTATTATGATAAGAAGCAAGAAGAAAATAACAAAAAAGAAAAAGATAGTACTTATGAAATGAAGTCTAATATGACTCTGGAACAAGAAGCCCGTAAATCTATAACTGAAAGTATTGATGTTTTTTTTGAAAATGTTTCTCAAATGGAGAGAAAAGATTGGTTCACAGTTTTTGTGAATTCAATAGCCTTAGAATTTGATCCACATACAACTTATTATGCACCTGATGAAAAAGATAGATTTGATACTAGGATTTCAGGAAAGTTTGAGGGTATAGGAGCTCGTTTGCAAAGGAAAAATGAACAGGTTCATGTTATAGAAATTATCCCTGGAGGACCCGTTTGGAGAGATGATCTTTTAGAAGTTGGAGAAATAATTTTGAAGGTAGCTCAAAAGAATGAAGAACCTATTGAGATTGGGAATATGAGATTAGATGATGCCGTTAATTTAATCAAAGGTCCTAAAGGGACAAAGGTTTATTTAACTGTTAAAAGAATTGATGGAATTATTGAAGAAGTTGAAATTACAAGAGATATTGTTGAACTAGAGGAATCTTATGCAAAATCATCTCTTATTATGAAGAAGGATAAGATATACGGTTTAATAGAACTTCCTCAGTTTTACGTTGATTTTGAAGATTATTCTAATCGAAATGCTGCAAATGATGTAAAAAAAGAAATAAAACAGCTAAAAGAAAAAAATGTTCAAGGGATTATTATTGATTTGAGGAATAATGGAGGAGGATCTTTAAAAACAGTTGTTGATATTACTGGATATTTTATTAAAGATGGACCTGTCGTCCAAGTTAAAAGTACAGGTGGAAGGAAAGAGATCCTTCGAGATAATGATTCATCTATTATTTGGGATGGTCCTCTAGTAATTCTCGTTAATGAATTTTCGGCATCAGCTTCTGAAATACTTGCAGCTGCATTACAAGATTATAAAAGAGCTATTGTTTTGGGAAGTAAACAGACTTTTGGGAAAGGTACAGTTCAAAACATGGTTGATTTGAACCGAATTATTTCTGGTAGCACATATGGAGATCTAGGAGCAGTTAAGTTGACTACAGATAAGTTTTACAGAATAAATGGTGGTTCTACTCAATTAGAAGGAGTTAAAAGTGATGTCGTAATTTTAGACAGGTATTCATACATTGACCTTGGAGAGAAAGATCAGGAAAACCCTCTTTCATGGGATTATATTGAACCTACAACTTTTGATTTTTGGCATAAGGAAATTGATTACAAATATATGTTGGAGAGAAGTGAAAATAGAATGAAATCAAGCCAGTATATAAATCTTCTTGATGAACAAGCTAAGTGGGTAAAACAGCAACAAGATGAATATGATTATACTTTGAATTATGAAAATTTATTTAAAGAGAAAGAAATTGAGAAAAAAAAGATTGAGAGATTTAAAAAATTAAATGAATTTGAGTCGAATCTTGAATTTAAATGGCTTCCAGAAGCTGGGAAGAAAAGTTTAAATGAAGAAATAAGCCTTAGAAGAAACCGATGGGCAAAATCTTTAAAAAAGGATTTTTATATTTATGAAGCCGCTAATATCCTAGAAGATTTAAATTCTGAAAATTATAATAAAATTGCTCAGTTGAAAGGAACTGAAAATTGAATTTTTTCTATTCATTTAATCTATTTGCATCTAAGTTAAGATGTATAAAGATTAGTATACTAAATGCCAATAGACATGATCCTCCATAACTTATAAAAGGGAGAGGTATTCCAATAGTTGGACTTATTCCTAAAGACATTCCAATATTTATTAAAAAATGGACAAAAATAAGACTTGCCACTGAATATGAAAAAAATCTTCTAAATTTTTTAGCTTGTTTTTCAGCACTAATTATAATTCTAATGATTAAAGCAAGATATATTATAATTAAAAAAGAACTACCTAAAAAACCCCATTCTTCACCGATGGTACTAAAAATATAATCTGTGTGCTGTTCTGGAACAAAGTTTCCTTTAGTTTGTGTACCTTCAAGGAATCCTTTTCCACTTATGCCTCCTGATCCAATTGCTATTTTAGATTGATTTATATTGTATCCTGCACCCCTTGAATCAATTTTTTTCCCAAGTAATATTTCAATTCTATCTCTATGACGTTGTTCAAATAATTCATTATACATATAATCTACTGAAAAGGAAAATCCAATTGAAACTATTACAAAAATTATAAATGGCCAGATTTTTATTTTTGAATAAAACTTTTTTAAGATGAAAAAAAGTAAAAAAAACAAAAGAATAATGATAGCAATAGTTGTCATTGATTCAAAACTTATTGAAATCAGGAATAACAATGAGGCAGAGAAAAATGTGACAAGATAAATATAACTTAATCCTTCACGGAATAAAGGAAAAAAGAAAGCAACAAAAATTAGTGCAGATCCAAGGTCTGGTTGAAGTGAAATAAAAAAAATTGGCAAAAATAAAAGGCTAATAATTTTAATTTGGGAAGAAAATTTTTTAATGTCGGTTTGAATATTACTTAAGTAATTTCCTAAGACAAGTGTAGTTCCTATTTTAGCAAACTCAGACGGCTGAAAACTAAATGGTCCAATAGAATACCATGAAGTTGAAAAATTGACGGTCTTTCCTAACAGGAAAAGACCTATTAACAAAATAATACAAAAAAAGTATACCAAATTTGAAAAGGGTTCAAGAATTTTAGGATCTACAGCTAAAATTAAAATACCGGAAACTATACTTAAAACGAGGAAAATAGTTTGTTTTCCAATTGGAGTCAAAAAAAAGTTTCCATAATTAAGATTTTCTTCATATGTTGCTGAATAAAGATTCATCATGCCAAAGCCTACCAGAAAAGTATAGAACAAAACTGCGAACCAATCAACACTAAAAAAAATATTTTTATTCATTAATAGTAAATTCTCTACCGGAGTAAGGTTTTTCATATTCTTCAAGAAGACTTCCTTCTAAAATCCTTTTCTCCAACCACTTTCTTTCAACCTCTTTATTTAGATATTTTTCAATAATTAAACTAGCAATTGGAGCTGCCCATCTAGCTCCCCAATGACCATTTTCTACAAACACACAAATTGCTATTTCCGGATTTTTTTTTGGAGCAAATCCTATAAAAATAGAATGATCAGTTAATTGAACTTTTTCGCCTCCAATTTTAGTGAAATTTTCTACAGTACCAGTTTTTCCACAAACTTCAATATTTTGAATTTTGGCAATTTTTGCAGTTCCCTTTTCAATAACTTGATGCATTCCTTCGATGACCTTTTCAAAATGGATTGAATCTATCATGGTATATTTTTTTTCATATATTTTATTCATGTCAATCAAATTATTTGATCTTATAAAGTGTGGAGTTATAAAGTAACCTCTATTAGCAATGGCAGCAGTAAAGTTTGCCATTTGTATAGGTGTTGCTAGTATTTCTCCTTGACCTATTGCATTTGATACTATTGTAGATGATTTCCAACCACCTTTGTTGTACCAGTAATTGTAATAATTTGAATTTGGTATAAACCCTGTTTTCCCTACTGGAAGATCATACCCCAAATAATTTCCTAGACCAAAACTTTTAACATATTTATTCCAGTTTTCTAGCCCATCACTAGGAGACCCATTTTTATCTATCACACTCCTATAAGTTTTTGAAAAAAAGGTATTACAAGATTTATAGATTGATTTTAACAGATTGTTTTTTGAGCCCTTTTTACAAAAACATTCCATAAACATCCCTCTAGCATAAAAATGTCCTTCATTGCATTCGAAAATAGTTTTGTCATTTATTGTACCTTCCTGAAGCGCAACAAGTGCATTAATTGTTTTAAATGGAGAACCTGGGGCATATTGGGCTTGTAGTCCTCTATCAAAAAGAGGTTTCGAAATGGTATCCATTGAAAGTTTTGAATAATTTTCTGAACGTTTTCTTCCAACTAACAAATTGGGGTCATAACTAGGTGCTGAAATTAGTGCTAATACTTCACCGCTTTTTGGTTCAATAGCAACTATTCCACCCCATTTTTTTGTCATTAATCTTTCGCCATATTCCTGAATATCAAGATCTATTGTTAAACTTAAATTATTTGAATTCTTTGAAGCGATATCAAATTTGCCGTTTTCATATGGTCCAATAATTCTATTGAAACGATCTTTTTGATAAAATTTTTTACCCTTACCCCCCCTCAAATAATTTTCATAATATTCTTCTATACCTTGTCTTCCAATTAAATCACCAGATTCATAATAACTATATTTTTTTAAATCATTTTTATTAACCTCACTGATATAGCCTAGAAGATTTGAAGCTATTGGATTAGGGTAATGTCTTATGGATTTTTTTTGCAAATAAAGACCATCATATTTCCATATTTTTTCTTGAATTATAGCATTAGTTTCTTTTGATATTTGTGATACAATAATTGATGGTAATTTAGATGAAAATTTTTTAGCTTTTTTTAGATTATTTATAAGTAAAGTCTTATCTATTTTTAAAATATTGGATAATTCAATTGTATCAAAAGAGTAGATATTTTCGGGTATGCCCATTAAGTCATATGATGATTGATTAGAAACCAGAACCTTTCCATTTCTGTCAAATATTAAGCCCCTTTCTGGATATATAGTTTCTTCAAATACTGCATTTTTGTCTGAAAGTAATTTATATGAAGAGTCAATTATTTGAAGATTAACTAATCTTAAAATAAAAATTAAAGAAACTATAGATGCTATAATTGGCAAGAAATATATTCTAATCATTTTTTGTTTGGAACAAAATTAATATTGTCCAAAGCAAAATAATAGAAAACAATGCTGTAAAAAAAGTATTTTTTAAAATTAAAAAAAAGCTTTTCATGTCTAGAAATATTGTTGAGTATAAAATAAGGTGGTGTACAAAAACCATTACACACAAAAACCCAAACTTATTTGAAACCCTAGTATCATTGGACATTATGTTTTTAGGTAGTTCAGATAGTTTTAAACCAAATGAAAATGTTGCAAAATAAGGCCGTAAGAAACCAATTGTTAAACATGCAATTGTATGCGCCCCTGCACTTTGGGATAAAAGATCTAGAGCAAGGCCTAGTAAGAATCCTAAAAAAATTGTTTCTGACAAGTCATTATTAAAATGGAATGTAATTAAAAAAAGGATATATAAATTTGGATTTATATAACCAAATAGATTAACATTATTAAGCAAAAAAACCTGAAGCAATATTAGCAATACAAATTGAAAAGTATATTTAACTGATCTATTCATTGTTTTCTAATAATTTAATTTCTTTACTGTTTTCATTTCCAATTATGTAAACATGTCTTTTCTGTGTTAGATTACTAAATAATTTGATGTCAATATCATAGTAATTTTCTGAAGGTAAAGTTTTGTAATTTGAAACTATTCCAATAGGTATTCCTTCAGGGAAATAGGTTGACATTCCGCCAGTAATTATGGTGTCACCTTTGGAAACAGGATTGATAATAGCTATGTCAATTAGTTTCATTTTATCTGGAGTTTCACCATCCCATAATAAAGACCCAAAGGCTAAATTTTTTTTAAATTTTACATTTATTTTAAGGTCTTTATTTAGGACTGAGATAACACTTGAAAAATTATTCGTTATCTGGTTAATAATTCCAATTACGCCATCATTTGAAATTACTCCCATATCTATTGAAACACTATCTTTAAGTCCTTTATCTAGAATAAGATAATTTCTTGTATGGATATGACTATTCTTAACAATTTTTGCTCCTATTGTTTTAAAAGGAAAATTTAGATTATTGGCTGAATCTAATAATTGACTCTGGTATAAAAGTTTATATTTTTTAAGTTTCTCATTTTCAATCATTAAGATTTGATTCTTCTCTTTTAAGCTAAAATAATCTAAAGTTTTTTCTTTAAATGAATATAAAGAACTAGAAAGAGTTAAACTTATTTTATTCAGTAATGATTTATGAAAAAAACTTCTTTGGGTTAGAAAGAATAAAGAAAAAAATAGTAAAGATAAATATATTAAAAAGTTTTTGCGTTTCAGCAGTAAATTTATAATCTGCTGCATAGAAATTTATTTTATTAGGATTGGTTTATACAAATCAAGATTTTTCAATGTAATCCCTGTTCCTCGAACTACAGCT
This sequence comes from Bacteroidota bacterium, assembly GCA_036340635.1. Taxonomy (GTDB): domain Bacteria; phylum Bacteroidota; class Bacteroidia; order Flavobacteriales; family Flavobacteriaceae. Next base: position 30,963 of record JAYYYF010000001.1, read on the forward strand.
TGAAGAGGGTCTTCAGCTATGTAGACTGGCAAATCTGTTTTTCTTGAAAGACGAATATCTAAACCTCTTAATAATGCTCCGCCCCCAGCTAAATATATCCCAGTATTATAAATATCTGCAGCAAGCTCTGGAGGAGTTTGAGATAAAGCTTCCAATATTGCATCTTCAATTCTTATTATAGATTTGTCTAAGGCTTTTGCTATTTCACTATAACTGGTCATAACTTGTTTAGGTTTTCCCGTAACCAAATCACGTCCTTGAACAGACATATCCTCTGGAGGGTTTTCAAGATCATCTACAACTGATCCAATTAAAATTTTAATTTTTTCAGCTGTCCTATCACCAACAAAAAGATTGTGTTTACTCCGCATATAGTTAACTATATCATTAGTAAAAACATCCCCTGCTATCTTAACAGATTTATTGCAAACGATTCCAGCGAGAGCAATAACTGCAATTTCTGTTGTACCCCCACCTATATCAACAATCATATTACCTTTTGGCTGCATTATATCTATCCCGATACCAATTGCTGCAGCCATAGGCTCATGAATTAAATAAATTTCTTTCCCATTTACCCTCTCGGCAGATTCCTTAACTGCTCTCATTTCCACCTCTGTTATTCCTGAGGGAATACAAATTACCATTTTAAGAGATGGGGTAAAAAACTTTTTTTTAAGTGATGGAATACTCTTGATAAGAGTATTAATCATTTGTTCAGATGCATTAAAATCCGCAATAACACCATCCTTTAAGGGTCTAATTGTTTTAACATTTTCATGAGTCTTGCCCTGCATCATATTAGCCTCTTCACCTATGGCAATAATCTTATTAGTTCTCCTATCTAGTGCTACTATTGATGGACTATCAACTACAATCTTGTCATTGTGAATTATAAGCGTATTTGCCGTTCCGAGATCAATTGCTATCTCTTCAGTTAAGAAACCCATTTAGTACCTTTAAGTTAAATCTTTTTTGCAAAGGTATAAAATTAATGTTTGAAATGACGTATTCCCGTGAAGACCATTGATAAATTATTTTTATTGCAGTAATCTATTGATAAATTGTCATTTATTGATCCTCCTGGTTGCAATATAGAATTTATCCCTTCCTTTTCCGCTATTTCAACACAATCTGGGAATGGAAAAAAGGCATCACTTATCAGAACAGCATTTTTTAAGTTGAATTCAAATTTTCTGGATTTTTCAATAGCTTGTTTCAGAGCATCAACTCTTGAAGTTTGTCCAGTTCCAGATCCTAACAATTGTTTGTTTTTAACTAACACAATTGTATTAGATTTTGTGTGTTTCGAAATTTTTGAACCAAATAAAAGATCTTCAATTTGATTTTTTGAAGGCTTTAAATTTGTAACATAGGTAAGATTTCCGATTGAATCTGTTAGATTATCTCTAGTTTGTTCAAGGCTTCCATTTAAACATGTGCGGAAAATTTTTTCAGGCAGAGAATAGTTTCGCTTTAGAATTATTAGTGCTCTATTTTTCTTTTTTTCTAAAAGTTTTTCTTTTGCTTCGTCAGAAAAAGAAGGAGCAATTAATATTTCAAAAAAAAGAGAGTTTATTTCATTAGCTGTTTCACTATCAATTTCTGTATTTGATATTAAAATGCCTCCAAATGCAGATATGGGATCTCCAGCTAAAGAATCTAAATATGCTTTTTTAGTATTGGATCGAGTTGCAAAGCCACAGGCATTTGTATGTTTAAAAATCCCAAAACTACAAGTCTGATTATTAAATTCTGACATCAGGTTCACAGCTGCATCTATATCTAGCAAATTATTATAAGACAAATCTTTGCCAGAAATTTTATCAATTATTTTGTCAATTGGGCCAATAAACTCCCCTTTTTGATGGGGGTTTTCTCCATAACGAAGTTTTAAAGTTTTGTTAAGATTTTTCTTATTAGATTTTTGGTTTTTTTGAAAATAATTTAAAATAATGGAATCATAATTTGAAGAAGTTTTAAAGGCTTTAATTGAAAACTTTTTCCTGTCATCTATACTAGTTTCAGCATTATTTTCTTCAAGCATTGATAAAAACTCTGAATAATCCTTTTTACTTGAAACACAAAAAACATCCTTAAAATTTTTAGCAGCAGCTCTGATAAGAGCAATTCCACCAATATCAATTTTTTCAATGACCTCCTTTTCGGTAGCTCCAGAAAAAACAGTCTCTTCAAATGGATAAAGATCCACTATAACAAGATCAATTTGAGGAATTCCTAATTTTTTTATAGTTGATTGATCCGTTGCTTCTTCTTTACGGTTAAGAATACCTCCAAAAATTTTCGGGTGAAGTGTTTTTACCCTACCACCTAATATAGAGGGATATTCAGTAATGCTTTCGACTGAAGTGACAGGAAATCCTAAATCTTTTATAAAACTTTCTGTTCCACCAGTTGAATAAAAGGATACACCTAATTTGTTCAATTTTTTAAGAACCGGTTCTAGGCCATTTTTATCAAAAACAGATATTAGTGCTGAAGATATTTTTATTCTATCTTTCATTTTCAAGTCTATCAATTTCTTTTGCAACCATTCTAGAAATTTTTTCTAAAAATAATACATCCTCTTTTCTAAAAGCATCTAAAGTAAAAGAATCAATGTCTATCTGGCCAATGTTTATTTCTTTATGAAATATTGGGGCAACTATTTCTGATTTAACATCTATGTTGCAAGAAATGTAATTTTCATATGAATTAACATCTGGGACAATGGAAGTTTTATTTGAAATAGCCACTTCACCACAAACCCCTTTTCCAAAAGGAATAATTTTGTGATCTGTTGGGGACCCTGCAAAAGCTTTTAATTCAAGGGTTTTGCTCTTGAATTTTGAAAAGTAAAATCCAACCCAGTCATAATATTTTATTTTTTTTTGAAGTAGGCTGCACAAAATATTCAATTTTTCTTCAAAATTGTTTTTTGGATTCGACAAAATCAAGACCGAATCATTGATCAAGCCAGCGAATAAACTCAATTTATATTTTTGAACAAAAGTATCAAAAAAACGTCATCTATATAATTTATTTTAATCATATAAAATATTAACTTAAATTTGCAGTATTATGATCAAAAGTTTTTACACACCATTAGTGTGCTTGATTTTTCTAACTTCTAATATTGGATTTGCTTTTAATGTTCACATATGTGGAGGTTCTGTTTCAGAAATATCTTTTATATGGGATAAAGCTGGATGTGATATGCCTGATCATAAAGAGGATTCTCACCAAAATTCTTATCAATATAAAGCTGAAGATTGCTGTAGTGATGAAATTATGATGTTTCAAAATAGTGAAACAGAATGGATTTCCTTGAAACAGACAAATGACTCTTCAAATAATTTTTCAATTCTTACAAATCAAGAATTTTTTTCCAAAGAGATTTATTTTTCCAAGTTAAATCAGGAAAAGACAAAGCACCCTCCTAGGGGAAAATTATTTTTACTGTATCGTTCATTTATCTTTTATGGGTGAGTTAGAAATTTTTTCACAAAAATTTTAAACTATTAACCCCTAAGATAATTTGATATATGATAAAATACATTTTAACTACATTACTGTTTACAATTTCGTTGATACATGCTCAGGAAATTGTTAGTGGAAAGATTTTATACAAACTCGATGAAACTAGTTATCCTTTGGAAGGAGCTAGTATTTATTGGTTAGATACTGATGAAGGTACAATCACTAATTTTTCTGGGAATTTTAGTATTGAAAAGATTCCAGAATCAGACTTGCTAATAATCAGTCATGTTGGATTTTTGACAGATACTTTGAAAGTTAAATCTGTTCCAGTTGTCCATTTTTTAAAAACAGATGATAAAAATTCGCTTGATGAAGTCACAGTTCAGAAGAAAAGAAAAACTATACAAAAATCCTATCTAGCTGCTCAGAATATAATGAAAGTTACTAGTGAAGAACTTTTAAAAGCCGCATGCTGTAATTTATCTGAAAGTTTTGAAACTAACCCTACGATAGATGTAAATTTTTCAGATGCTTTGACAGGCACTAAGCAAATTAAAATGTTAGGCCTTGAGGGTCCATATATGATGATTTCTGAAGAGAATATTCCAATGATTAGAGGGGCTTCACAGGCATATGGCCTTACTTTTATTCCTGGAACCTGGATTGAAAGCATTCAAATAACTAAAGGTGTTGGAAGTGTTGTAAATGGTTTTGAAAGTATTTCAGGTCAAATCAATACTGAACTAAAAAAACCTTTTAAGGATTTGCCTTTTTTTATTAATCTGTTTGGGTCACAAATGGGACGTTTTGAAGGTAATATACATCTCAATAAAAAAGTATATGACAGGTTAAGTGTAGGGTTTTATATTCATGCAAATAATAATAATGAGAAAATTGATCAAAATCAGGATTCTTTTTTGGATAGACCTTTATCAACCCAAATCAATATTATGAATAGATGGCAATATACTAATTCAGAAAAAGGATTGGTTAGTTTTTTTACTTGGAGGTGGATGCAGGATCAAAAACAAATGGGGGTTCTAGATTTTAATCCTTTACAACATCTTGGATCTACGACTTTCTGGGGGAGTGAAATAAAAACAAATCGATTAGATGTTTCTTTTAAAGCAGGGTATGTTTTTCCAGAACTTCCATATCAATCTTTTGGATTTCAAAGCGCATTTAGCACACATGATCAGGATTCATATTATGGTCTTAGAATATATGATATATATCATGAAAGCCTTTACAAAAATTTACTTTTCAGTTCAATAATAGGAAACACAATGAATAAATTCAAAGTTGGAGTGAATTTTAATTACGATAGATATGTTGAAAAAGTTGACAATATAGATTTTAAAAGAATAGATAAATCGATGGGTACTTTTTTTGAGTATACCTTCAATAATAATGATGACATTAGTTTTTCTGGGGGTATTAGATTTGATCATCACAATCGAATGGGAAATTTTATAACCCCAAGAATTCATTTTAGATATACCCCTTTTGAAAATTTTGTTTTCCGAATTTCTTCAGGATCTGGAAGAAAAACAGCAAATATTTTTGCTGAAAATCAAAAAATGTTTGGAACAAATCGTCTTATAAATATTACTAAAAATGGAACTGGAGCATATGGATTAGATCCTGAAATTGCATGGAATTATGGATTGAGTGTTATGAAAAACTTTAGATTATTGGGGGGAGATTTTGAGCTAGTTGTTGATTATTATATAACTGATTTTAAAAATCAAGTATTAATAGACTGGGAGGAATTGAATCGAATTTCTTTCTATAATTTAGAGGGAAAAAGTAGCTCAAAAAGTTTTCAGCTGGGATTAGATTATAAGTACAAACAGTTTCTGAGCATTTCTGCAGCTTATAAGGATTACGTCATAAAGAGTAATTATAATTCAGGTTATTTGTTAAAACCTCTACAGCCCAGAAAAATCTTTTTTTTAAATACTAGTCTTGAATCTTTGTTAAATGGAAACGGGAGTCAGTGGAAATGGGATTTCACCATTAATTTTATAGGAGATCAAAGGCTAGTAAAAACTATCAGAGATTCTGAAAATCAATTTTCCCCAAAATATAATTTGTTTAACTCTCAAATTACCAGAGTTTTTTCAGATAAGTTTGAAATTTATTTAGGGGGTGAAAATATTGGTAATTACAAACAAGTGAATCCTATAATTGATAGTCAAAATCCATTTAGTCTTGATTTTGATTCGGCCCAAATTTATGCCCCAATATTTGGGAGGATGATTTATTCTGGATTAAGATTAAAATTATAATTTTGTAAAAACTAAATATCTTATAAAAATGAAAAAATTATTAACTCCTATAGCACTTATTTTATTTATTTCCTTTTCAAAAGCTGATTTTATTTCTCTATCTCAAGATGATAATCTAAAAGAAGTTCAAAAAACGGAAAGAACAAGTTTTGTTGTTAAGGGGAATTGTAAAATGTGTAAGAAAAGAATTGAAAAAGCAGCGCTTTCTATAAAGGGTGTTAAAATGGCTACTTGGGACATTCCTTCAAATATGATTGACATAATTTATGATGTTAAAAAAATAGATTTAAAAGATGTTCATGATAAAATCTCAAGTGTAGGTCATGATACTGATAAAATTAAGGCTCGTGATGATGTTTATGACGCGCTGCCAATGTGCTGCCAATATAGAACGGAGCCCATTCATTAGGGGTTGATTCTTAGAAAAAAACCTGTCTAGAAGACAGGTTTTTATATCTAATTAAAACCACCACTTGCTTACATCATTCCAGGCATTCCACCGCCACCCATTGGAGGCATTGGAGCAGCTGGAGTTTCTTCTTTCACATCAACTAGGGCGCATTCAGTAGTTAGAATCATACCAGCTACTGAAGCTGCATTTTCTATAGCAACACGAGCAACTTTTTTTGGATCGATAATTCCTTCTTTAAGCATATCTACATATGAACCATCTTTGGCATTATATCCAAAGTTTTTTCCGCCTTCTAAAACTTTAGAAACAACTACTGACCCTTCGTTTCCTGAATTTTCAGCTATAATTCTAAGCGGAGATTCAACTGATTTAAGAATAATTTGAATTCCAGTTGTTTGATCTGAATTTTCAGCTTTTAATTTGGATAGATTCTGTTGAGTGGATAACAATGCAACGCCACCACCTGCAACAATGCCTTCTTCTACGGCAGCTCTTGTTGCATGAAGGGCATCATCTACACGGTCTTTCTTCTCTTTCATTTCAACTTCAGAAGGAGCTCCTACATATAAAACAGCAACACCTCCAGAAAGTTTAGCAAGTCTTTCCTGCAATTTTTCTTTATCATAATCTGAAGTAGTTGTTTCAATTTGTGACTTAATTTGATTAACTCTAGCTTGAATTGATTTAGCTTCACCCGCTCCGTTAACAACCGTAGTATTATCTTTGTCAATTGTAACTTTTTCAGCTGTCCCTAACATTTCAATTGTAGTGTTTTCAAGTTTAAAACCTCTTTCTTCTGAAATTACCGTACCACCTGTTAGAATTGCAATATCTTCTAACATAGCTTTTCTGCGATCACCAAAACCAGGTGCTTTTACTGCGGCAATCTTTAAAGCACCTCTTAATTTATTGACTACAAGGGTAGCAAGAGCTTCACCATCTACATCTTCTGCAATAACTAAAAGGGGTTTCCCAGTTTGAGCTACTGGCTCAAGTACAGGAAGCAAGTCTTTCATTGCTGAAATTTTCTGATCGTAAAGAAGAATATGAGGGTTTTCTAAATCAGTCTGCATTTTCTCAGAATCAGTTACAAAATAAGGAGAAAGGTAACCTCTATCAAATTGCATTCCTTCAACAACATCTACATAAGTGTCAGTTCCTTTAGCTTCTTCAACAGTTATTACACCTTCTTTACCTACTTTTTCAAAAGCTTCAGTGATCAACTTTCCTATAGTTTCATCATTATTTGCAGAAATACTAGCTACTTGTCTTATTTTTTCAGAAGAGTTACCTACTTCAACAGACTGTTTGCCTAGTTCTTTAACAATTTCTGTTACGGCTAGGTCAATACCTTTTTTTAGATCCATAGGATTGGCTCCTGCCGCAACATTTTTTAAACCTTCTTTAACTATTGTTTGTGCTAAAATTGTTGCAGTCGTAGTTCCATCACCAGCCAAATCATTAGTCTTAGAGGCAACTTCTTTGACCATTTGAGCTCCCATATTTTCAAGTGCATCTTCTAATTCAATCTCTTTAGCAACTGTGACACCATCTTTAGTTACCTGTGGAGCCCCAAAAGATTTTCCTACGATTACGTTTCTACCCTTAGGCCCAAGAGTAACCTTGACAGCATTTGCAAGTGCATCGACACCTTTTTTTATACCATCACGTGCATCCAAATCAAATTCAATTTTTTTAGCCATTTTTATATATTTTTCAGTTAAACAATTGCGAGAATATCATTCTCTTTCATTATTAGATAATCGACTCCTTCCAATTGGAGTTCCGTTCCAGCATATTTCCCATACAAAACATTATTACCAACTTTAACAGTAACAGGATTTTCTTTAGTTCCTGGACCCACAGCAACTACAGTCCCTTTTTGAGGCTTTTCTTTTGCAGTATCAGGAATAATTATACCGGAAGATGTTTTCGTTTCTGCAGCAGCAGGTTCTATTAGAACTCTATCTGCTAAAGGTTGAATTTTAATTTTACTCATTTTAAGTTTTTTAATTTGTGAAATTTCATAAATCGTGCCATCTCTAATTTTGATTAGATTTTCATAGACTATTTGGTTTCAAATGACAGTGTGTCATGATTTTATTGGTCAATTGTTCCTTCAGGAATCTCTGGGAGAACCTCAGGAATATTTTCTATAGTATTTTCTTCAATATTGTTATCATTTATCAGACGGGAGTCCAAATCTTGAGAACTTTGGTTTAGAGATAAGTTAGAAAGCAAGATAAGTACCAATAAAAAAGCAGCTAATATCCAAGTACTTCGATCAAGGAAATCAGATGTTTTTTGTACTCCTCCCAATTGTTGAGAACTACCTCCAAAAGAGGATGACAACCCACCTCCCTTTGGATTTTGTACCATGACAACTAAAACAAGGAGAAAACAAACAAGAATTATTAAGCCAACAAAAATCGAAAAACTTGTACCCATAGTATTCTATTCTCTATTTTGAATATCTTTAATTTTTTTTATTTGGACTGCAAAGAAAGCATTTTTTTCTGGATATTTCAAACTTAAAATCTTGTATGCTTTTAAAGCTTTTTTATATTTTTTTTGTTTTAAAAAGATCTTTGCAAGAGTTTCTGTCATTAATTCTTCTGGTGAAAAAACATTTTCAAGTCCAAGATCCTTATTTTCTTCATTTTTTTCAATTGGAGATATAGCTGGCCTTTTATCCAAAAAATCATTGATTATATCAATTTTATTTTCAAGAGGGTTTTTTGAATATTTTTTTAGAGAAGTCTCTTCTTGACTGTATTTTATCCATTCGATAAAACTAAGCTTCATTTTATTCTTATTGGTTTTACTTTTCACTTTTTTTGTTTGTCCATTTATTTGATCAAATCTGTAATTATCAATGAATAGCTTTAAAATTTTTCTGTCATTTGTTAAAACCGCAGTTTTATTTAGAACTTTTTTATAATCATAATGATTAATATTCTTTAGAAGCTTTGAATAAAAAAGTAGAGGGGTTTGAAAATAGGGGTAATCTTTAATTATTTTTTCTAAAGCAATTTTGTGTTCCTCATTTGTAGGATTTAATTTCAAAATAAGTTTAGAAAAATCTTTTGGTGTTCTAATTTCTACCATTTTGCTAATGTCTCATTAAAAATATTTTGTGTCAATCTTTCAAAGATTTCTTTGTGAGCATCATCTTTCACATCATAAACTTGTAATTCTCCAGGGAAATCATAAAAAAAAGAAAATTGTCTCTCAAAATTGTCGTCTTCATTTTTTGTGTTAATATAACGAACATTTACACTTATAGTCAGTCGATTTTGTGCCGCAGTTAGTTCAGAAGTAGAAGCCATAGGAGTTACACCGTATTGAATTATTTCTCCTTCATAAACTAGATCCCCATCTGCATTAACTAGATTTAAATTAGTTTGGTTTAAAATGTAATCTTGTAATGACACAGTGAAATCTCTGTCTAGGCCTGGTTCAACAGTTGATCCTGGCCTATTTCCAGCCATGTTTTCAAAGTAATTAACCTGGAATGTTTTTGCTCCAATAGGGATTGATGAGCCTGTAAAAGAATATATCCCACAACTTATAAAAAACAGATGAAAAAAAACAAATGATAGATGTAAATGCATTTTGTTATTCATCCCCATTATTTAAATTAAACTGTTTTATTTTTCTATAAAGCGTTCTTTCAGAAATTCCAAGTTCTTTCGCTGCAGATTTTCTTTTACCCTTACTTCTTATTAAAGCTTTTTTAATCATTTCAACTTCTTTCTCTATTAACGACAATGGCTCTTCTTCCACAACAGTTTCAGCATATTCATATTTATCTGAACTTTCTGTTTCTTGATTTCTTTTGATTTCATCATTTTTGGCTGGAATAACCTCAAGAGATTTATCTAGAGCATTGTCTTTTTCAGCATATATTTTATTTATGAGGTCTAAATTTTTTTTCTGAAATGAAGAAAAATTATCATTTTCCATGAGTTCTAGTGTCAATTTTTTTAGATCATTTAAATCGTTTTTCATATCGAAAAGAACTTTATAAAGTATTTCCCTCTCAGATGAAAAACTTTCATCTCCTTTTTCTTTATCTATTAAAGCAGGCAGGTTTTTATTAATTTCAGGGATATAATTCTTTAAAATTTCAGAATTGACAATTCTTTCTTTTTCTAGAACAGACATCTGTTCAGCAACATTTTTTAGCTGTCTAATGTTTCCCTCCCAATTGTATTGAGTAAGAATATTTTCTGACTTTTCATCTAATCTAAGAGTTGGCATTTTATATTTTTGAGCAAAATCCGAAGCAAATTTTCTAAATAAAAGAGAAATATCTTCCTTCCTTTCTCTTAATGGAGGGAGTGAAATTTCAACAGTGCTGAGGCGATAGAAAAGATCCTCTCTAAATTTGCCTTTTTTAATTGCCTCTTGCATGTTGAGATTTGTAGCACAAACAATTCTAACATTTGTCTTTTGAACTTTGGAGGAGCCAACCTTTATAAACTCACCGTTTTCAAGTACACGTAACAGTCTAACTTGCGTTGTGAGAGGTAGTTCACCAACTTCATCCAAAAAAATTGTACCCCCGTCAGCAACTTCAAAGTAACCACTTCTAGTATTAGTTGCTCCAGTAAAAGCACCTTTTTCATGACCAAATAGTTCACTATCAATAGTTCCTTCAGGTATAGCTCCACAATTAACAGCTATATATTTTGAATGTTTTCTGGAAGAAAATTGATGGATTATTTTTGGAATGTTTTCTTTTCCTACGCCACTCTCCCCAGTAACCAAAACAGTAATATCTGTTTCAGCAACTCTCAAGGCCTTTTCTAGTGCACGGTTAAGTCCAATATGATTTCCAATTATTTCAAATCGTTGTTTTATGTTTTGTATAGATTCCATAACAATCGTTTAAATATCAGATGAGATGGCAATAGGATTTCCTTTCAGAGTTGCAGAACTTGCCTCTTTAATTCTAACATCAACAAAATCCCCAACAGTATAATTTTCTTTAGGAAAAATAACTACATTATTTTGAGAGGTTCTACCGCTCCAAAATTTATCAGATCTTTTTGAACTTTTTTCAATTAGCACACAAACTTTTTTACCAACCATTAAATCTGAACGATACTTACTGTGAAGTTGTTGCAGAGAAATAATTTCTTGAAGACGTCTTTTTTTTATCGTTTCAGGGACATCATCACTCATTTTTCTTGCGGCAAGAGTACCTGGTCGCTCTGAATAGGAAAACATAAATCCAAAGTCATACTTAACATATTCCATTAGACTTAAAGTCTCTTTATGATCTTTTTCTTTTTCTCCGGGGAATCCAGCAATCATATCATGAGATATTCCGCAATTAGGTATTATTTCTTTGATTTTATCGATTAGCTCAACATATTCTTCTCGTGTATGTTTCCTATTCATTTTTTCTAGAACCGAATTACTTCCTGATTGTACCGGTAGATGAATATGATTACATATATTCTCATATTTTGACATTGTCTTTATTACATCAATAGACATATCCTGTGGATTTGAAGTTGAAAACCTGACTCTCATTTTTGGTTGTTCAGTCGCAACAAGGCTAAGTAATTTTGAAAAATTAACTGCAGTTTTTCTTTGAAGTAAGCTTGCCTTTTTGAAATCTTTTTTTGGCCCACCACCAAACCATAAATAACTATCTACATTTTGACCTAGAAGTGTAACCTCTTTGTAGCCTTCTTTTGATAGCTGATTAATTTCTTTCAAAATACTTTTAGGATCTCTACTTCTTTCTCTTCCCCTTGTATAGGGGACAACGCAAAAAGTACACATATTATCACAGCCCCTCATAATTGAAACAAAAGCACCAACGCCATTAGAGTTTATCCTTACAGGATTTATATCGCCATAGGTTTCTTCCTTTGAAAGAATTACATTAATTGCCTCTCGATTTTTTTCTATTTCTTCTAGCAGTTTCGGAAAATCTTTGTAAGCATCGGGACCGACAACAAGATCTACTATTTTTTCTTCTTCAAGAAGTTTTTCTTTTAATCTCTCAGCCATACAGCCCATAATGCCAATTTTTAGGCTTCTATTTTTTTCTTTGAAAGAGTTAAAATGATGAAGCCTATTTCTTACTGTTTTTTCAGCTTTATCTCTAATAGAGCAAGTGTTAATTAATACAAGATCAGCTGATGAAATCTTATCAGTATTTTTAAATCCTTGTTTTGACAAGATTGAAGCAACAATCTCACTATCTGAAAAATTCATTTGACACCCATATGATTCAATGTAAACTTTCTTTCCGCATCTATTTTCCTTAGCAATTTTTTGATTTTTGATGATTTTTTTGCTTTTACTATTCGGTTTTTTTGGAGATAAAATAGTCACTTCTCCATTAACGAAGTTTGGGTCTTTATTTAAATCAACATTAAAGTGTTTATCCCCTCTCATTCCTCAGCTATTAAATTTTAGAACTTAAATTATTAGAATTATACAAAGTTAAAAAAAATGACAAATTGGCATAAGTTTATTCAAATTCAAATTTATATAGTTGATATA
>JAYYYF010000002.1:0-147304 GCA_036340635.1 Bacteroidota bacterium
GGAGGTCCTGGCACGGCTATTCATAAATCAATTGACGGTGGCAAAAATTGGAAAAAACTCACAACTGGTTTACCCAAATCTAATATAGGTAAGATAGGTCTAGCAATATCTTCCCAAAAACCCAATGTAGTATATGCAGCAATAGAATTAGATAGAACTACCGGAGGATTATACCGTTCTGAGGATGCTGGTAATTCATGGGCTAAAATGTCAAATGAAGTTTCTGGAGGTACGGGACCACATTACTATCAAGAATTATATGCAAGCCCTCACCAATTTGATAGAATTTACCTTATGAACGTTAGAGTTCGTGTATCTGAGGATGGAGGGAAGACCTTCAGAACCATGAAAGAGAGACAAAAACATTCTGACAATCACGAGATAGTTTTCAAGCATGATGATCCGAATTATTTGATGATAGGCACTGACGCAGGAATTTATGAGAGTTTTGATTTAGCTGAGAACTGGAGATATATAAAGAATCTCCCTTTAACCCAATTTTATAAGGTCGCTGTGAACAATGCAGAGCCTTTTTACCATATTTTTGGGGGAACTCAAGATAATGGCTCCGCTGGAGGACCATCTGCAACTGATGAAAGAGAAGGTATTGCAAATAAGCATTGGTACAAAACACTTGGGGCAGATGGCCATCAGTCGGCTACAGACCCTGTTTACAACAATATTATTTATGCTGAAACTCAAAGGGGAGGTTTGCATCGTATTGATTTGACAAGTGGTGAGCAGGTTTTTATTCAACCTCAAGCATATGAAGGCGATCCTTTTGAAAGGTTTAATTGGGATGCTCCAATTCTTGTTAGTCCTCATGAGCCTTCTCGATTATATTTTGCATCATATCGCCTCTGGAAGTCTGAAAATAGAGGTGATGATTGGATACCAATATCAGGAGATTTAACAAGAAATGAAGAACGTATAACCCTTCCAATAATGGGAAGGAGGCAAGGTTGGGATAATGCTTGGGATGTTGGTGCTATGTCAGATTACAATACAATTACATCTATATCAGAATCTCCTGTAAAAGAAGGGCTTATTTATATAGGGACAGATGATGGATATATTCAAGTCACAGAAAATAGTGGTAAAAATTGGACTAGAGTTCCAGTAACCCAATTGGGTTTGCCAGGTAGAAGTTTTGTTAATGATATAAAAGCAGATCTTTTTGATGAGAACGTTGTTTATGTTGTTCTGGATAACCATAAAGAAGGAGATTTTAGCCCATATATTTTTAAAAGTATGGATAAAGGAAAAAATTGGGTTCCAATAAGTGGCAATCTACCCAAAAGAACTTTAGTTTGGCGATTTGTTCAAGATCATGTTAAAAAAGATCTATTTTTTGCTGCAACTGAGTTTGGCATTTACACTTCATTAGATGGGGGTAAAAAATGGCAAAAACTTCCTGGGACCCCAACTATTTCTTTTAGGGATATTGTAATTCAGAAAAGAGAAAATGATTTAGTGGCAGCTTCATTTGGAAGAGGCTTTTATGTGCTGGATGATTACAGTGGCTTAAGGGAAATGACACCTTCAAATCTTAAAAAAGAAGGTGTTTTATTTAAACCTAGACCAGCTAAGTGGTATGTGCCTAGAAGTAAAATAGGTAATACAGGAGCTGATTATTATTTTGCGAAGAACCCTGAATTTGGAGCTGTTTTCACATATCATTTGTCAAAAGCATATGAAACCAAAAAATCTGCACGCCAAAAGAAAGAGAAAAAGCTTAATAAAGCTAAACAAAATATACCATTTCCTGGTTGGGACGCTTTGGAAGAAGAAAATAATGAAAAACCTGCTCAAATTTTGCTTACGATTTATGACAATGATGGTAATTTGATACGTAAGATTTCCAAAAAAGCAAGGAAGGGTAGTGGTAGGATTGCATGGGATTTAAGATATCCAAGTAATTATCCTGTAAGATCTTCAAGGGCTTCAACCCGAGGATGGGGATCTTATGGCGGACCTATGGCTATACCGGGAAAATATTCTGCAAGTTTACATTTAGCAAAAGAAGGTAATGTATCACTTTTAGATGGGCCGGTAAGTTTTGAATTAAAACCTATAAGAGAAGGAGTTTTAAAAGGCATTTCATATGAAGATTACAAGAATTTTTTACAGAAATATAATAAGATACAAAACAAGATTTCTGCAGTTTCCGATGCTTTGAGAATGGGTGAAGATAAATTAAAATTAATTGAAATAGCAGTTAATCGTTCTTCAATTCCGCCTGGCGAAATTAATTCTAAGATTTACAGTTTAAAAAAGAAAATAGAATCAATGAAAGTAATTTTACAAGGTAATTCTGCCAAAGGAGAAATAGGAGAGAGGAATCCTCCTTCAATGCAAGGAAATTTGAGGGTTGCAGGTAGAGGATTAACTACAACATATGGACCTACTAAACTTCATGAAAGAAGTTTGGATATAGCTAATTCAATGCTTGGAAAAGTAGAATCTGATATTAGAGGACTAAGCAAAGAGGCTTTACCGTCTTTAGAAGAAGAAATTAAAAAACGAGGAATTCCTTATATAATAGGTCAAGGAATAGATTGAAAATTATTTTTTACGAATTATTTTATTGTTTGAAAGTTCAAAACATTCAAGTTTAAAATAAGGTAGCGAAGAAAGGAAATGATCAAAAATGTCTGAGATTATCCCCTCATAATCTTCCCATTTTTTTTCTTTACTAAATGCGTAGATTTCTAGCGGAATTCCTTCCGAAGTTGGTTTCAATTGACGACACATTACTGTCATATCTTGGTTTATTTTTTGATGAGATTTTAGATATTTCAAGATGTAACTTCTAAATAGCCCCAAGTTTGTTAAGTTTCTTCCATTTAGAAGTATTGATTTGTCAACTTTTTTTGTTTTATTTTCATTTTTTATTTCTTGTTGTTTTGATTTGACAATCCCAGATATTAGTTCAATTTTTTCGTATGTTTTTAACTCTTTTTCATCTAAGAACTTGATACTGGATATTTTAATTAATAAAGATCTTTTTATTCTTCTTCCTTGCGAATCATTCATACCACGCCAATTAACAAAAGAATCAGAAACCAATTTATATGTTGGGATTGTAGTAATAGTTTTATCAAAATTTTGAACTTTAACTGTTGACAAATTAATTTCAATAACGTCACCATCTGCATTACTGCTTTTCATTGTTATCCAGTCACCAATCCGTACGGTATCATTAATTGTAATTTGTATACTTGTAACAAATCCTAAAATGCTATCCTTAAAAATTAGTAATATGATAGCTGACATGGCTCCTATAGTAGTTAAAAAAGTGCTTATTCCCTGTCCAGATGCTAACGATAGTATTACAATTATACCAACACTCCAAACAAATATCATTATTACTTGGATGTAGCTGTCAATCGGCTTGTCTTTAAAATTTTTGAGCGTTTTTAAATAATCTTTTAAAGTGCTAAAGAATTTGCGAATAATAATTATTGTTAAAAGGGCAACAAGAATATCTAATATTATCAATAAATTATTTGCTGAAGGAAATCTACTTAACGCTTTCGGGAAGATCCATATTAAAAAAAACAATGGAGGAAAATAAGCTAGTGATGTAGGAACTTTATTTCTGATTAAAAAATCGTCAAATTTTGATTTTGTTCGTTTTGCCAATTGACGAAAAAGTCCTCTAATTATTAGTTTAGAAGCTAATGATACAAGCAAAGTCAGAAGAATTACTATTAATAATAGTGCTCCAAAATTAATCAGTGCAGCTGAGGAATCAGAAAATCCTTTTTGGATGAAAAAATTATAAATGTCAAAATCCATTGTTCAATTATATATTATATAGAAGTAATTTTAATAGGTTTTCTTAAAAACTTATATTAGATTGAAATAACATTGCAAAATTATTAAATAAATGTCAAAGCGACTTCAATATCTTAATCAAATGCTTTTGGTATTGCTTTTATTTGTCAGTTCTTGTAAGAATTCGCAAAATAATAAAGGAAATGATGTTATTACAACCCCACATCCTTTAGCTTCTCTTGCTGGGAAAAAAATGTTTGATCAAAATGGTAATGCTATTGACGCTGCTGTTGCAGCTGCTTTTGCTCTTGCGGTTGTAGAACCTAGTATGAGTGGAATAGGTGGCCGCCTTCAAGTAATTTATAAAACTTCAGAAGGTGTTAAGGGTATTGATGCTTCAACTGAAGTACCCGTCAATTATAAACCTTCAGGTGAAGGTAGTAAATATGGATATAAAACTATTGGAATTCCTGGAGTCGTTGCAGGTCTTTTAAAACTTCATGAAGAGGGAGGAAATTTAAGCCTGTCTCAAGTAATGGAACCTGCAATAAAACATGCTTTTGAGGGATATGAAATTTTACCAGGGGAAGCATTTAGGCAATTTCTAGAAAAAGATAAAATTAAGGAGTTTGATGGAACCTCATTTTATTTTTTAAAATCAGATAGTTCATCTTATAAAGCTGGAGATAAATTTGTTCAAAAAGATTTAGGGGAAACTCTAAAAAGGATTCAAAAAAATGGGCATAAAGGGTTTTATGAAGGGGAAACAGCAGAAATGATTGCTGAAGACATGAAAATTAATGGAGGCTTGATTACACTAGAAGATTTAAAGAAATACAGAGCACTAGATGCAAAGGTTTTAAAGGGATCATATAAAGGTTTTGATGTATACTCATTGTTTTTACCTTCTTACGGAGCAATAACAATCCAAATATTGCAAATTTTTGATGCTCTTAATTTTGATGAAAAGTCTGAAAAAGAATGGGTTTATCATGTGGGCAAGACAATTGATTTGGCATACAGATATAGAAAGAAACAAAACAATTCTGATTCTTTAGAAATGATCATTTCTAAAGAAAAGGCAAAAGAATGGGCAAATGATATAATTCAGAAAAGAATATTAACTAATAAATTGGCAGCAAATGTTCCAACGTCATGGAATGAAAAAATTGGACATACTGCTCATCTTACCACAGCTGACCGAAACGGAAATGTTGTTTCATTAACTCAAACAATTGGTCCACTAATGGGTTCAAAAGTTGTCACTAAAAACCTTGGTTTTCTTTATGCAGTGACTCTGGGAGGCTACCTTGGTGATTATAAACCTGGAGATAGGGCAAATTCTCATATTTCTCCAACGCTTGTTTCAAAAGGTAATGAAGTTTTTCTTGCCCTGGGAGCTGCTGGAGGTAGTAGAATAGTTACGGCCATTACTCAAGTCATTTCAAGATATTTTTCAAACTCTTATAATTTGAGTGATGCAGTCTCCAAGCCAAGAATATATCCTGACAATGATACTCTATTATTGGAAAATCATCCTGGCATAAAATGGGACGAAGGATTAGAGGACTATTTGATGGAAAAGAATTATCCATACAAATTTATAAGTTATCCTGCAATGTTTGGAAGGGTTTTTGGAATAGAATTCGATTCAAAGACCAATCGGTGGATAGGAGTCTCTGATCCAGATTGGGAAGGAACTGTTGAATCAAATTAAGTCGTAAGAAATTCTATAATTTACATTCCATATCCATTCCACAGCACATAGGGGATTTAATTTTACCACTACAATCAGGACAAAGAGAAATTTGAACTTTATTTCCATCTTCAAGTGTAAGGCTATCGTTTACAAGAGGAGTGTCACAATTTGCACAGGAAGCATTAACAGCCATGCCACATGAAGTACATTCGTATGTTGCCATTTTTTTCTATTAAAGATAATAAGAATTATATAAAGTAATAGTTTTAATTATTAGTTACTAAATTAGAAGCTTTAACTCATATTTGTGAAAAAGTGAATCAGAAGGACAATTTGTTTTATTCGTTTCTTGAAAAGAATAATTCTAAGTTATTGTCTAGAATCAATGATACAATTAAATCAATCGAATCAAATAAAGATCTTATTTGGGAATCGTTTGAAGGTTATGATGTTAAACCATTATATCACAAGAAAAACACCAATCCTAAAATTTCATTAAAGAAAAATTTCCCTGACTGTTGGTATGTGGGACATGTCTTAACCGTAAAGAATTGGCGTGGTATAGAAAGTGAAATTAAAGAGCTTTTAGACAGGGGAGTGGAATCAATTACTTTAAAACTTGACACAGATAAAATTGAAATAAAAAAGTTTGAATCTTTGTTAAATTTTGGAGCCAAAAAATTTTTATTGGAAATTAATCCAAAGTTAAAATTAGTCTGGCTGGATGATTTTTTTTCATTAATAAATTCGAGATCAGACTTGTCAATTAATTTTGATCCATTTTCTAGTTTTGCTTCTTCTGGAGAATGGAATTTTTCAGAAAAAAAAGACATTGATCACTGGAATAAACTTCAGCTTAATTTTAAAGAATTTAACAGAATATATGTTGATGGAAGAATTTATCAAAATTCTGGGGCCTCAATCGCTGAACAGATAGCTTTTTTATTAAGTCATGCGATTGAATATCTATCGGTTTTAGATAAAAAATCAGAAAAGTCAAAAAAAACAATTTGTTTTTATATTTCTTTAGGGAGTAATTTTTTCTTTGAAATATCTAAAATAAAGGCTTTAAGGATCCTTTGGGATTTAATTTCAAGGGAAATTGCTGCGAAAATCAATTGTGAAATCATTGTTCAGCCCTCCAATAGGAACATGACATTGTATGATTACAATATCAATTTTTTACGAACGTCGACTTCATGCATGTCTGGAATAATAGGAGGTGCCAATGTGATAAATAATTTGCCTTACGATTCTGTTTATAATTCTTCGAACGATTTTGCAAATCGATTGGCTGTTAATCAATTACTAATTTTTAAACATGAAGCTGGCTTTGAAAAACTTGAAAACCCTGCAAGTGGATCATATTATTTGGAAGAATTGACTTTTGAAATTATTCAAAAAAGTTTACTGATTTTTAAAGAAATTGAGAGAAAAGGAGGGTTTTTAAAAAATTTAAAAAGCAACTATATACAGGATAAAATAGCATCTAGTGCAAACAAGGAACAGATTTTGTTTGATAAAAATGATCATGTTTTGGTGGGAATAAATAAATTTCAAAATCTTAGCGAAAAGGCTATTTCTAAAATAGCAAAATCATGCGAGAACGATTTTGTTAAAGAAAAAAACAAAATTAGGGAAAGTCGATTGTCAGAGAAAATTGAAAATGATCGAATAGAAAATGAAAATAAATAGAGACTCTTTTTCAAATTTAAATACGGAATCATATAGAAAACCGCTTTCATCAAGTGAAAAATCAAATTTTTTACATACTGAATTTATCTCAGGAACACCTCCTTATTTAAGGGGTCCTTACCTAACAATGTATATTGAAAAGCCTTGGACCATAAGACAATACGCAGGTTTTTCAACTCCTGAAGACAGTAATTCTTTTTATAAGAAAAATCTTTCAATGGGGCAAAAGGGGCTATCTGTTGCTTTTGATCTTCCTACCCACAGAGGTTATGACAGTGACCACTATAGAGTTAAAGGAGATGTCGGTAAAGCAGGAGTAGCTATAGATACGGTCGAAGATATGAAACGACTTTTTAAGGATATTCCATTAGATCAAATATCTGTTTCCATGACGATGAATGGAGCTGTATTACCTATTTTGGCTTTTTATATTGTTGCTGCTGAGGAAGAGGGGGTGAGCAAAGAAAAATTAAGCGGGACAATTCAAAATGATATTTTGAAAGAATATATGGTTCGTAATACCTATATATACCCTCCAGAACCATCTCTTTTAATTGTTTCTGAAGTATTAAAATATTCAAGTGAATTCATGCCAAAGTTCAATAGTATTAGTATTTCTGGCTATCACATGCAAGAAGCTGGTGCCACTCCTGAACTCGAGTTAGCTTATACACTTGCAAATGGGCTAGAATACATTAAAAGGGGATTAGATACTGGGCTTAAGATTGATGATTTTGCTCCCAGATTTTCTTTTTTTTGGGCTATAGGGATGGATCATTTTAAGGAAATTGCTAAAATGCGTGCAGCAAGAATGTTATGGGCAAAGATTGTAAATCAATTTAAGCCAAAAAATGAAAAATCTCTTATTCTAAGAGCTCATTGTCAAACTAGTGGTTGGAGTTTAACAGCTCAGGATCCATTCAATAATATTACTAGAACACATGTAGAAGCCATGGCTGCTGTATTTGGAGGAACACAGAGCTTGCATACTAATGCTTTAGATGAAGCGATTGCTTTACCTACTGATTTTTCAGCCAGGATTGCACGTAATACTCAATTATTTTTACAGTATGAAACTAACATTACTAAAACAATTGATCCATGGGGAGGGAGCCACTATCTTGAAAAATTGACAAATGATATTTCTCGTTCTGCATGGAATTTAATAGAAGAGATTGAGTCTTATGGAGGAATGACAAAAGCTACTGAAGCAGGAATTCCGAAAATGCGTATTGAGGAGTCTGCAGCAGTAAAACAGGCTAGAATTGATAGTGGTAAGGATATTATTGTTGGTCTAAACAAGTATTCTTCTAGTGAAGAAGTTTTTCCAAACATTTTAGAGGTAGACAATTTTAAAGTAATCAAAAAGCAAATAGAAAGATTAAAAGAGATTAAAACCAGTAGAAACAAAAGTAAAGTTGAAAAGGCTCTTGAAAATTTAAAAGAAGTTGCAAAGAAAAAGATTGAAAATAGAAATTTAGCTTCTTCTGAAAATTTGCTAGCTTTAACAGTTCAGGCAGCAAGAGAAAGAGCAACATTAGGCGAAATTAGTTTTGCGTTTGAAGAAGTTTTTGGTAGATATAAGTTAAAAATGGAGTCATTTACCGGTGTTTATTCTAAGAAAGTGGAAAAAGATCAGAATTTTCGGAAAGCTAGAAAATTGAGAAATTCTTTTAATGTCAGGTTTGGTAGAAATCCAAGGATAATGGTTGCTAAAATGGGACAGGATGGGCATGATCGCGGTGCAAAAGTTGTTGCCACTGCATATGCCGATCTGGGTTTTGATGTTGACATTGCTCCATTGTTTCAAACCCCAAAAGAAGTAGCTAAACAAGCAATTGAAAATGATGTCCATATTTTAGGTATATCCTCACTTGCTGGAAGTCATAAAACTCTGGTTCCAGATCTTATAGATGAATTAAAAAAGTATTCAAGAGATGATATAATTATTGTCTTGGGAGGGGTTATTCCTAAAAAAGACCATGAGTTTTTGAAAAATGCTGGGGTGTTTGATGTATTTGGACCAGGAACTAAAATAAGTGATTCAGCTATAGAAATTTTAAATTATTTCTTAAAAGGTTAAACATCAAAAACCTTTTGTTGAAAAAAAATCTTGAAAAATAGCATCTATTTTTTGAGATGCAATTATAGGATTTTTTCCACCATTTTTTATTTGCTTTTTGATTTTCTCTATTTCCTTTTTTAATTCTTCATTACTAGCAATAAGTTGGTAAATTTTCTCAGTTAACAATTTGTCAAACCATTTAATATTCTGGTCTTTTCTTTTACTTAAAAAATAATTTGATTTTTTGGATGCTGAAATAAATCTATCTATAAATTCCCAAATTTTTTTAAATCCTGTTTTTTCTATAGAAGAACAAATAAGAACTTCAGTATTTAAGCTAGACTCTTTTTGTCTAAATAATTTGAAGCTTTGTTTAAACTCTTTAGCTTCTATCTTAGCGATTTGTAATCTTTCTTGCTCAGCTTTATTAATTAAAAGAAGATTAATTTTTTCAAAAATACCTCTTTTAATCATCTGTAGAGAGTCGCCTGCCCCAACTAGTTGCATCATAATTAAAAAATCAACCATTCTTTCAACTTCTATCTCAGATTGCCCAATTCCTACAGTTTCTATAAGAATTGTATCATATCCTGAAGCTTCACATAACAATATTGATTCCTTTGTTTTTTGAGAGACACCACCCAAAATTGCTTTATTTGGTGAGGGTCTTATAAAAGCAAAGTTTGATTTGCTTAATTTTTCCATCCGGGTTTTATCCCCTAGGATGCTTCCTTTACTTTTTTCACTACTAGGATCAATTGTTAAAAC
Organism: Bacteroidota bacterium; assembly: GCA_036340635.1. Taxonomy (GTDB): domain Bacteria; phylum Bacteroidota; class Bacteroidia; order Flavobacteriales; family Flavobacteriaceae. The sequence continues at coordinate 10,008 of JAYYYF010000002.1, forward strand.
AGCTATTTTTCTCTTGCATTTTTCAATAAGAAAGGAGCCAAAAGCATCAATAAAAGTACTTTTCCCTGATCCAGGAATTCCAGTTATACCTATTCTTAATGAATTTGAAGCATGTGGCAAAAGGCGCTTTAATAATTCTTTAGAAATATTTTTGTCTTCAGTTAATGAACTTTCAATTAAAGTAATTGCTTTACCAAGACTGTTTCTGTCACCAGAGCGTAATTTTTTAACAAGACCATCTAAGTTTTTTTTTTCTTTATAATGCATAATTACTTTATTTCCTCACATATCTCTATAAGCACTCCATTTGTTGTCCTAGGGTGAAAAAAAACTACTATTTTATTATCGGCTCCTTTAATAGGTTTTTCATTAACTGGAATAAAACCATCTTTTTTTAATCGATCAACTTCTGTTTTAATATTGTCAACTTTAAATGCTATGTGGTGAATTCCCTCGCCTCTTTTTGATAAAAACTTATTGACAGGATTTTTTGAATCAGTTGTTGAAATAAGTTCAATTTTGTAATCACTTTTTTTAAAAAAAGAAACATTAACGCCTTGTTCAGGAATAATTTCATTGTCAGATGGTTTAACACCTAATAATTTTTCAAAAAGTAAATTAGAAGAATCTAAATCCTTTACAGCGATTCCAATATGATCAAAGGTTTTCATTTCTGTTTTTTTGAATTTATAAATTTAGTTAGATCTGAAATTTTCTCACATCCAACTTGAATCATCACTTGGCTTAATTGCTTTTTCAACATTTCAAAGGTATGGTTTGGACCTTTATTTCCCAAAGCCCCAACTCCATACATGAAGGTTCTTCCCAGAAAACAAAATTTAGCTCCAGAAGCTATTACTCTTGCTACATCAACCCCTGATCTTAAGCCACTGTCAATCATTATTGTTGTCTTTTTTTCATATTTATTTATTAGAGATTTCATCGATTTTATAGTAGATGAACCTGCATCTAATTGACGCCCGCCATGATTAGAAACAATAATACCATCTATCCCAAGAGAAATAGATTTTTCAATGTCAATTTCACTAGCAATACCCTTTAAAATAATTTTCCCTTTCCAAAAATCTCTTATTGGTTTAATTTTCTCTTCGTCCAGTCTTCCGTCAAATGTCTCATTCATAAATTCTCCCAATTGTTTAAGATTCATTTTTCCATTCATATATGGTTTTAGAGTTTGAAAATTAGGTTTACCATGTAATAAACTTTTAAATGTCCATTCTGGACATTTTAAAATTTGAAATATATTCTTTAAAGACATTTTAGGCGGCATTGCAAGTCCATTTTTAATTTCTTTTGGACGATAACCAAAAGTTGGCACATCACACAAAAGAACCAAAACAGTACAGCCTGAATCTTTTGCCCTTTTAAGTATATTATATCTTATTGATTCTTTAGAAGGGTAATAAAGTTGAAACCAGGCCTTACCATCAGTAATCTCTGCTATGGTTTCAATATCACTAGTTGAAACAGTACTTAAGATAAATGGCGAATTATATTTTTTGGATGCTTTGGCTAGAATATTAGGTGAATTAGGCCATATTAATCCTTGTAAACCAATAGGGGAAATGCCAAAAGGGACGTCATAAACCTCACCAAATAGTTCAGTTCTAAGATTTGGAGTAAAAGATTTTCTAATATAATTGGGTGTCAATTCAACATTTCTAATATCAGATGTATTTCTTTTAATATTTACATCTTCATTACAACCACCATCTAGATATTCGAAGGCAAACCTGGGAATTTTTCTACTAGCTAAATCTCTAAGGTTTTTCGTTGACGGGTATTTGGAGTTAAAGTTTTCCATTTAACTTATTTACAAATAATGACTAAAGGTATAAATTATTTGTGGAGTCGGCGGGAATCGAACCCGCGTCCAAACAAGTCATATAAAAGCTTTCTACAAGTTTAGTTTTCATTTAATTTTCGAAGAATCAGTGATTGAAAACTACCCTAGATTCTCTTATCATCAAAAATTGAAAAACACGACCGATGAAACCGCATTTCGATGTTGATTTTTATGGTGCCTCTAAACCGATCGCCATCAACAAGGGCTATCGTGAGACATCTTGCTTCTCGGCCTTGCCGAGACTAGGCAAAGACTTACTATAATTCAGTCTTATGCAGCTAGAGCGTAGTTATTTTCGCCATTTAAATTTGAAATATAAGATTTACGAGCTATATTTCAGTTCTCGACTTGCTTACTTTTACATGGATACCTGCTGTCAAAACCAGTCGACCCCATAATTTCAATGATCTTTCCTTCTCTAAAGGACTGCAAATTTAATAAAAAGGTTAAATATTTCCTTTATTTATGACATCTCTAAGTTGACTTAATTTAGAAAGTAGGTTTTTAAGTTTATTTATATTCAGCATATTTGCACCATCACTTTTTGCTGAAGATGGATCTTCATGAGTTTCAATAAAAATACCATCAGCTCCGGCTGCAATACCTGCCAAGGCTATAGTTTCAATGGATTCCGGACTCCCTCCTGTAACACCACTTGTTTGATTAGGACGTTGTATGGAGTGGGTTACATCTAAAATTACTGGGCTAAATTTTTTCATAATTGGTATGCCTCGAAAGTCAACTAATAAATCTTGATATCCAAATTGAGTACCACGTTCAGTAATCCAAACATTTTTGTTGTCATTTTGAGTAACTTTTTCCACTGCAAATTTCATACTTTCTGGGCTCATGAACTGCCCTTTTTTCAGATTTATTGTTTTCCCAGTTTTAGCAGCCTTAACTATAATGTCTGTTTGACGAGTTAAAAATGCAGGAATTTGGATAATATCAACAAATTCAGCAACTTTTTGCGCGTCTGTTGATTCATGAATATCAGTAAGAACAGGTAAATCAAATGTTGTTCGAATTTTATCTAAAATTTTTAAAGCCTTTTTATCTCCAATTCCTGTGAAACTATCAATTCTATTTCTATTGGCTTTTTTGTAACTGCCTTTAAAGACAAATGGGATTTTTAATGTATCAGTATAATTGAATATTTTTTCTGCAATTCTAAGAGCCATTTCTTCTCCTTCAATAGCACAAGGGCCAGCTATTAATAAATATTGTCCACTGTTTGGATATGAAATGTTTGATAGATTAGAAAGATCCATTTGTTTTTTCAAAATTACAAAGCATTTATTTCAATTATTATTTTTTTACAATATATTTAAAAGATTACTTTTTTGTTACAACTTCAAAAACTTTTCCTTCTTCACATTTAAATATTCTGCCGGGAAATTTGACTATCATATTGTAATCATGTGTCGCCATAAGTATCGTTATTGCTTGTTTATGAAGTGACTTAAAAAGTTGCATTATTTCCTGACTTGTTTGTGGGTCAAGATTTCCTGTTGGTTCATCTGCAATGATTATGCTAGGGTTATTTAGTAAAGCTCTAGCTATAGCTATTCTTTGTTGTTCTCCACCTGAAAGTTCAGATGGGAATTTATTTTTATCAATCTTTATTCCGACCATTTTTAAAACCTCGTCAATTCGCAAATCAATTTCTTCAGAATTTTTCCATCCTGTTGCTTTTAAAACAAACTTTAGGTTTTTATAAATATTTCTGTCAGGGAGTAATTTAAAATCTTGAAAAACTACACCAATGCTTTTTCTTAACATTGAAATTTCTTTATTTTTTAACCTTGTAAGATCAAAACCTGCAACATGTCCCAATCCTTCATTTAGTTCAAGACCACCATAAATAGTTTTTATAAGACTACTTTTTCCACTTCCTGTCCTTCCGATGAGAAAAACGAATTCTCCAGGCAAAACATTGATTGAAACTTTAGACAATATAACTTTATTGTTCTGCACAATGTCAGCATCATTGAAGGATAAAATAAATTTCGACATAGATCTTAAAGTTCTTTTGTTTCAAATGTAAAATCTTTTAATAAGGTATCTAAAATTTGTTAATAAATATACTTAAGCCAGATCATAAACGTTCTAAATATAAGTACTATTCTGTTTAAATTTGATCTAAATGTTTTCAACTGGGTTTAAAAAAAATCATTTCATATTTTATCTTTCTTTGCTGTTTTATTGCGGCACATTACTTTCCCAAATTGATCCATCCCAATTATTAGAGCAAAGATTCTTAGGGATTTATTATCAGGGACTTTACCCAAATGTAAATCAGTCTTTGGCTAGCCTTGATGATTTAGATTTCAATTCAAATCAAATCGAGAGAATGAATTATTACAAAATATCTTCCGCTCTTCGATTAAATGAATTTTCGGCAGAAAAAATGATTGAAATTTTTAGGTTTGATTACCCTGACAGTCATTTTTATAATACAGTTCATTTTGATGTAGCAAATTATTATTTTGAAAACGAAAAATATTCCTATGCTTATAAATGGTTTCTCAAGGCTGATCAATCAAAAGTTCCTAGGCAGTCATTACAAAAGTTCTATTTTAATAAAGGATACACTTTTTTTCTTAAGAAGAAATATAAAGAAGCTAAAACGCTTTTTGAAAGTGTACGAAACAACCCTAAATATGAATCGGATGTTCACTATTATTTAGGTCATATTGCCTATCAATTTGAAGACTATGAAAGTGCATCTAGTTCTTTTGCAAAAGTTTCAAAAAGGAGTCAGAAGGAAGATTTGTCATATTTCCAAGTTGAAATGAATTTTAAACTTGGGAGATTTGAAAAAGCCTTCGAATTGGGCATTGAAGAATTAAAAAAAGTAGATGGAGAGGCTTTTTCTCAGCTTTCAAAAATTGTTGGCGAAAGTTACTTTAATATCGGGAAGTATGAAGAATCAATAAAATATCTTAAAAATTATCAGGGAAAATCTAACGAGTGGACAAACATGGATTACTATCAATTAGGATATGCTTATTATAGCTCAAAAGACTATTCAAATGCAATTGAAAACTTTAATAAAATCATAGGGAAAAAAGATGAGCTTTCTCAAAATGCTTATTACTATTTAGCTGAATGTTACTTAAAAAAAGAGGAAAAATCCGCTTCTTTAAATGCATATAAGAGTGCTTTTGAGATGGATTTTAATGATGAAATTTCAAAAAATTCATTGCTTAATTATGCTCGCCTTAGTTATGAAATTGGCAACCCATATGAAAATGTACCTGGTATTTTGACTTTTTATCTTTCAAAATATCCAGGGAGTTCAGAAGAACAAGAGATAAAAACTTTTTTATTGGACTCCTATACAAAATCTGGCAATTATGATGGTGCTTTAGATATTTTAAATTCTGGTTCCTATAAAGATGAAGATCTTCTTCAAAAAGTAACTTTTTTAAAAGCAGTTGAATTTTATAAATCAGGATCTTATGAGAAAGCTTATAACTTTTTCAACAAATCAATTAGTTATTCTAATAAGAATAAAATTTTCGCCCAAAGTCATTTTTGGAAAGCACAGTCAGCTTATGAATTAAATAAGTATGCCGAAGCCATTAAGCATTATATAGAATTTCAAAAATTTACTCTAGGAACTTTTTTTAAGGAGTCTTTATTGTTCGAATATCATTTAGGGTATGCATACTTCAAATTAGAAAGTTATGACATGGCAATATTAAATTTTAAGAAATTAATTGATAAGAAAAAAGGTGTTTCAGAAAAAGTATTGAACGACACATATCTGAGAATCGGAGACGCATATTTTTTGTTAAGCAATTATTGGCCCGCTATTGATTATTATGACAAATCCATATCACTTTCTCCTTTAATTTTTGATTATGCCCTATTCCAAAAAGCAATGAGTTATGGATATTTGGATAGAGACGAAAAAAAGAATGAAACCCTTATGGAGCTTATCTCAAAGTATCCCGATTCTTATTTGGCTGATGACTCTTTATATGAATTAGGCAACTATTTTTCATCAATAGGGTCATATGATCTAGCAATTAAAAATTATGACAAATTGATGAATAGTTACAAAAACAGTAAACTTCTTACAAGAACAAGACTTAATAAGGGTTTAGCATTTTATAATATGGGAAAAATCAGTGCATCTGATACCTTATTGAGAAATTTGGTGATGGATTTAAAAAATAATCCAATAACTCTCCAAGCTCTAAAGACTTTAAAAGAAATAGCTGTTGATCTAGATAATGTTTCAGAATTTAGTGCTTGGGTTAGATCTTTTGATTTCAAAACTTTTAGTGACAGTGAACTTGAAAGAACTGCTTTTGAAGTTGCTGAAAATTATTTTTTAGAGGGGAAAAGAAAGCTAGCTAAAAAAGCTATTAATTCATATTTAAAAAGCTATCCAAATGGCAGGTATTCGCTTTCTTCAATCTTTTATCTTGCTGAAATTTATTTTTTTGAGGAACAATGGGACTCTGCATTAGAGTCTTATTTAGAAATTGTTAACCTTTCAGTTAATGATTTTACTGAAAGAGCCATAGTTCAATCAACCCAAATTTTTTTAAATAAGAATCAATTAAAAAAAGCCATTCCGCTTTGGGAAAAATTAGAGACAATGGCTTCCTACCCAGAGAACAAAAAATACGCTCAATTTAATTTAATGCGAACTTATTTTAATCTATCAAAATTTGATAAAGCTATAGATAAGGCAGATCTAGTATTAGATATGGAAAATCTGGATCCTAAAATAATGTGGGATGCTAGACATATTTTAGCTAAATCATATCTTCATAAAAAGGATTCTTTAAACGCTAAGAATGCATTTTTAATATTGGAGAAGTCTCCTATAGATTCTTTGGCTGCTGAAGCCTATTATTTTAAAGCTCGATTAAGTCACAACAACAAGAACTATAAGGAGTCTAATCAAGTAATATCTATTATATCTGAAAAGTTTAATGATCAGCCTTTTTGGGCCGCAAAGAGTCTTTTCCTAATGGCGAAAAATTTTTACAAACAAAATGATGTTTTTCAAGCTACTTATATTTTGGAGTCTTTATTAGATAATTTTGGTCAGTTTCCTGAGGTTTCTTCTGAAGCGGAAAAATATTTATATGTGATAAAGATGAATCAAGCCAACAAGAATATAGACATGTCTAAAAAAAATGAACTTAATGAAGAAAATTAGATTAAATATTGTTTTGACGATATTGTTTCTATCATGTCATTTTACTTCTTATTTTCAAGTCAAAGACAATGATAATCTTGAAATACAAAAGATAACTGTTGTAAAATCATATAAGCCGAGCCTAAACAATGTTTTTAAGATAAGATTGGATCCAATAATATCTGATTCTTTATTGGAAGAGAAACTTTCAGTTAAGTATGATTATATTTCAGTCCCAGTTGTTTCAACTTTTGTTCCAAATAAGGCAAGCCCTTTAAAGTTGCAGAGACAAGAATCTTCAATTCTTCATAACAGCTATTTTTCTTGGGGATATGGAAATCAATCTCAGGCTTTGATTGATTTTGCTTCAATGATTTCTTTGGACAGAAATCAGTCTCTTGGAATTGATTTTAATTTTTCCTCTTTAGGGAATCAAGAGAATAGAGTATTGAAAAGTCAACAGAATTATTTTGTTGCCTCTTTTTTACATTTGTTCAAGTCCAATAATTTTAGAGTGGAATCTGATTTTAAATTTGACAGGAAACATCTAAATTTTTATGGTCTTTATTCAGATTATGATTGGACGGCCATACCAAGTTTTCGACCTTCTTTAATTGATCCAGAACAGAATTTAAATTATCTAAGAATTAGTTCAGATTGGGAATGGTATAGTGGGGTTATTAAAAAAGTTGATTTTAATACGATGGTTACGATCGATTATTTTGACACTACAGAACACCTAATTAATTTAAATTCTGAATTTCGATTACCAATTATTGATTTTTATTTGGAATTAAAGCCAAATTTCAGTCGCATTAATACAAATTTTGTCAGTTCTTTTAAAAATAATGTCCCCCTTTCAAACCAGAGTAATCTTTTAAACATGGATCTTCAAGTCGTTAATCTTGACGAAAAAATGAATTTTAAATTGGGGACTAAAGTTTTTTATTTGTTTGGAGATTCAATTGAAAAAACAAATGTTTATTTTTTTCCAAAAATTAAATTTTCATACAATGCATCGTCTTTGAATCTAACCACTTTTATAGAAGTTGATGGGGATTTTGAATTAAATAGCTTTACTTCCTTTTCTAAAAAAAACCCCTATATCTCACCATCTCTAGAATTAAGACCAACTAATATTCCTTACAGAGGCAGACTTGGAATTAAAACTTCCCCTGGTTCAGGTGTAGAATTTTTCCTGGCGGGAATTTATTCTAAATCTGAAAATTCCCCACTGTTTAAAAGACTCCCTTACCTAGTTAACAATAATGATTTAGCTTATAAGATGGCTAGTTCTTATGAGGTTGTTTATGATAAATTGGAGGAATTAGGTTTTGAAACTGGTGTTTTAATGAGGTTTAATGAACACAACAAACTTTCTCTAAACACAAGATATGTCAACCCTATATCATTTAACGAAATAGCATCTTGGAACGTACCCTCTTTAAAAATTAATTTTGATGCCAATTTCAGGTTTTATGACAAAATATATTTGCAGGCAAGTGGAAGATATTTTGGTCGAAGAGATAGCGCGTATCACCCCGTTTTTTTAAATCCAGAATCTCTCGATTCAAATCCTGAGATTGAATCATTAAAAGGGTTTCTTTATTTTTCATCTAGATTACTTTATCAAACAAGTTCGAACTGGGCATTTTTCATTGATGTTAAAAATAATTTTGGAAGCAATTTTTCTAGATGGGCATATTATCAAGATTATAACAATAATTTTCTTTTGGGACTCAGATATAAATTTGATATAATTCTTTGAAAATCATTTTTTACATTTATTATCTCTCGTGAAATATTTTTTAAATATTTGATTTTAAGTTAAATTCGTCATCTATTTGATCCTTAAATGAGAAATACAATAATAATTTTATTGATTTTAATTTTTTCTATAGCCTGTGAAAAAAAGGTTGATTTAATTGTTCATAACGCTAAGGTTTATACTTCAGATAATAATTATGAAGATGTTACTTCTTTTGTAGTAGATGACGGAAAATTTTTAGAAGTGGGTGGTGAAGAACTTATTGAAAAATATAATTCCAGTAGCATTTTAAATGCTAGAGGACTTCCAGTTTTTCCTGGTTTTATTGATTCCCATTGTCATCTTTTAAGTCTTGGATTAAAACAATTTGAAGTTGATTTAACAGGAACAAAAAGTTTTGAAGAGATTGTTCTTAAGCTTAAAAATCATTCCTTTAATAAAGATCTTTTAGTTATAAGAGGTAGTGGTTGGGACCAAAATGATTGGGAGAAAAAAGATTTTCCTAGAAAAGACACTTTAGATCTTATCTTCCCTGATATTCCAGTCATTTTGAAGCGTATAGATGGCCATGCTATGTTGGTGAATCAGAAAGCCTTAGATATGGCTAAAATTACATTAGATACTAAAGTTAATGGTGGTGAAATAGTTAAAAGTAATGGAAAATTGACAGGTTTAGTTATTGATAAACCGATGGAATTAATTACAAGTGTAATTCCTTCATATAATCTAGAACAAAAGATAGAAGCTTTAAAAATTGCTGAAAAAATTTGCTTTGAAAATGGAATTACTACTGTTGATGAAGCAGGTTTAACAAAATCTGATATTTTACTGATTGATAGTTTACAAAAAAATGAACTTTTTGATTTGAGAGTTTATGCAATGGTAAGTAATGAAAAGAATTCGCTTAAATATTTTTATAAAAATGGACCTCTAAAAAACAATCTTTTAAATGTCAGATCAATTAAAGTTTACGCTGATGGGGCTTTAGGCTCTAGAGGTGCGGCTTTGAAGGAATCTTATTCTGACCAAAAAAATCATTATGGTTCTTTGGTTATTCCGGTAGATTCTATCGAAATGCTAGCAGTTGAGGCTTTAAATCATGGTTTTCAAATGAACACCCATGCCATAGGTGATTATGCTAATTCAGAGGTTTTAAAAATTTATAATAAAATTCTTTCATCTGAGACTGATCCTAGGTGGAGAATTGAACATGCGCAAGTTATCTCAGATGAAGATTTTGCAAGTTTTAATCAAAAAATAATTCCTTCAGTCCAGCCTTTACATGCAACTAGTGATATGTATTGGGCTAAGGAAAGACTTGGTGAGTCGCGTATTAAAGGGGCATATGCATATAAGGATCTTCTAGATTGGTCAGGGAGAATAGCTTTAGGAACAGACTTTCCTGTTGAAGAGGTTAGTCCTATAAGTACTTTCTATGCTGCAGTTTCAAGAAAAGATTTAGATAAATATCCTCCAAAAGGGTTCCAGTACCAAAACGCTTTAAGTCGTCGCGAAGCTCTTTTGGGTATAACTATTTGGGCTGCATATGCTAATTTTGAAGATGATATTAAAGGAAGTATATCTCCAGGTAAATATGCTGATTTTGTTATCCTTGACAAGGATATCATGGAGATTGAAACTGAAAAAATTCCTTTTACCCGAATTGTTGCTACTATTTTAAACGGCGAAATTGTATACAGCACACGATTTGATGATTAATTTTATTTTCTTGAAGTTTAATTTATAAAGTAAAAGAGGATTTTTTTAAGCAAAAAATTACTTTATAAATATATAACACCTAAAATATTGATTTTATTAATCAAATTAGTTTTATTTTATTTTAAAATAAATATATAATATATATTTGCTTAAAATATTAAACTGATGTGTGGTATTGCTTGTGCATTTGATCTTAAAAAAGATTTAGAGTCTCTAAGACCTACTCTTCTTGAGATGTCTAAAAAGGTTCGCCATCGTGGACCAGATTGGAGTGGAATATACACATCTAAGAATGCTATATTAGCTCATGAGCGTTTAGCAATTGTTGATCCTACCTCTGGAAAACAACCACTATACGGTTCTGAAGGTAAAATTGTTCTTGCAGCAAATGGTGAAATTTATAATCATCTTGAATTAAGAAAGCAATTTAAGGGTAGTTATGAATTTAAAACAAATTCAGATTGTGAAATAATTCTTGCTCTATATGAAAAGAAAGGAATTAATTTTTTAGATGAATTAAACGGAATTTTTGGATTTGCAATTTATGATAGTGAGAAGAATGAATTTTTTATTGCAAGAGATCATATTGGAATAATCCCTCTTTATATGGGATGGGATTCAAGAGGAACATTTTTTGTCGCTTCTGAATTAAAAGCCTTGGAAGGAACATGCTCTAAAATTGAATTATTCCCTCCAGGTCATTATTGGCATAGTTCAAAAGCAAAACCTATAAAATGGTATAAGAGAGATTGGACTGATTATAAAAAAGTTTCTAAAAATAGTACTTCAATAAATGATTTGCACGATGCTCTGTCTAATGCAGTACATCGCCAATTAATGAGTGATGTTCCATATGGAGTTCTTCTTTCTGGTGGTTTAGACTCGTCAATAACTTCTGCCTTAGCAAAAAGATTTGCCCCTAAGAGAATAGAAACTGGTGATAAACAACCTGCTTGGTGGCCACAATTACACTCTTTTTCTGTCGGACTTGAAGGTTCTCCTGATCTCATAGCTTCAAGAAAAGTTGCAGATCACATAGGAACCGTTCATCATGAGATTATTTTCACAATACAAGAGGGCCTTGATGCTTTATATGATGTAATTTATCATCTTGAGACATATGATGTTACTACTATTAGAGCTTCAACACCTATGTTTTTAATGGCTCGGGCTATAAAGTCTTTAGGTATAAAAATGGTTCTTTCGGGAGAAGGAGCTGATGAAATCTTTGGAGGATATTTATATTTTCATAAAGCTCCGTCAGAAGATGAACTCCATCAAGAAACAGTTAGAAAATTAGCTAGTTTACACAAATATGACTGTCTAAGAGCTAATAAATCACTTGCTGCTTGGGGTATAGAAGGTAGGGTTCCTTTTTTAGATAAACAGTTTTTAGATGTTGCAATGAGATTAAATCCAAAAGATAAGATGATAAGTTCTAATCGAATGGAAAAGTGGGTTTTAAGAAAAGCTTTTGAAAATTATTTACCTAAAGAAATTGTTTGGAGACAGAAAGAACAATTTTCAGATGGTGTTGGATATAGTTGGATAAATGAATTAAAAGATTTAGTTAATCAAAAAGTAACTGATCAACAAATGAATAAATCTTATTTAAGATTTCCTTTACAAACACCAAAAACTAAAGAAGAGTATTTCTATAGATCTATTTTTGAAAGTCATTTTTCTAGTGATGCAGCTGCGTTAACAGTCCCTTCTTTGCCCTCAGTTGCATGTAGTTCTCCAAAAGCTTTGGAATGGGATGAGAGTTTTAAGAATAAAAATGAACCCAGCGGTAGAGCTATTTCAAATATTCATGAAGATGCATACGAATAGAAATTTTAATCAATAAATCCCGCTATTTTTTCTTCACATTTTGTGTTAATAACTTAAACCTATGATCAGTGTTTTAAAGGGTTTTTGAGTATGTGATTCCGTATATTTGTATATAGGGAAAAGCAAAAAAAAACACACCAAATTTTATGACTCAAAGTAAAACTAATTCACAATATTCTGCAGATAATATTCAGGCATTAGAAGGGATGGAACATGTTCGTATGCGTCCATCAATGTATATTGGTGATCTAGGTTCGAGAGGGTTGCATCACTTAGTTAATGAGGTAGTCGATAACTCAATTGATGAAGCTCTTGCAGGCTATTGCGATACTATAACTGTAACAATTAATGAGGATAATTCTGTAACTACTGAAGACAATGGTAGAGGTATTCCTGTAGGTATTCATAAAAAAGAAGGTGTTTCAGCTCTTGAGGTTGTAATGACTAAAATTGGAGCAGGAGGAAAGTTTGATAAAGATTCTTACAAAGTTTCTGGTGGTCTTCATGGAGTAGGGGTTTCTTGTGTAAATGCTCTTTCTGAATCTCTAACAGCAACTGTATATAGAGATGGTAAAATATGGGAGCAAAAATATCAAAGAGGTATTCCTGAAAATCCAGTATCATCTACTGGAAAGTCTGAAAAGACTGGTACAGTTGTTACTTTTAAGCCAGATCATCAGATTTTCAAACAGATTCAAGAATATAGTTATGAGATTTTAGCGCAAAGAATGCGTGAATTAGCTTATTTGAACAAAGGTATTTCAATTACTCTCATTGATAAGAGAAATAAAGATTCAAATGGTGAATATACAAGTGAAAAGTTTTACTCAGAAGAAGGTTTAAAAGAATTTGTTCGGTTCCTTGACAGGAATAGAGAGCCTATCATTACAGATGTAATATATATGGAAGCAAACAAAAATGAAATACCTGTTGAAGTTGCAATGATTTACAATACCTCATTTAATGAGAATCTTCATTCTTATGTAAATAATATAAATACTCATGAAGGAGGTACTCATCTTTCTGGTTTTAGACGCGGCCTAACTACAACTTTGAAAAAGTATGCTGATGCTTCAGGTTTACTTGATAAGCTCAAATTTGAAATCTCAGGAGATGATTTTAGGGAGGGCCTATCAGCAATTGTTTCAGTTAAAGTAAATGAACCTCAATTTGAAGGACAAACCAAAACTAAATTAGGTAATAGGGAAGTCACTGCTGCTGTTTCTCAATCGGTTTCTCAAATGCTTGAAAATTATCTTGAAGAACATCCAAATGATGCAAAGGTTATTGTTCAGAAAGTTATTCTTGCTGCACAAGCTAGACACGCAGCAAGGAAAGCGAGAGAAATGGTTCAAAGAAAAACAGTTATGAGCGGTGGAGGTTTACCAGGAAAATTAGCTGACTGTTCAGAACAAGATCCTAAATTATGTGAAGTTTTTCTTGTTGAGGGAGATTCAGCAGGCGGTACAGCAAAACAAGGAAGAGATCCTAAATTTCAAGCGATTCTTCCTCTAAGAGGGAAAATACTTAATGTTGAAAAGGCTATGCAACATAAAGTTTTTGAAAATGAAGAAATTAGAAATATATATACAGCATTGGGAGTTTCTATTGGAACAGAAGAAGATAGCAGGGCATTAAATTTAGAGAAGTTAAGGTATCATAAGATTGTAATTATGTGTGATGCAGACGTTGATGGTAGTCATATTTCAACTCTTATTTTGACCTTTTTCTTTCGATACATGAGAGAATTGATAGATTCTGGATATGTTTATATTGCAACACCTCCATTATACCTTGTTAAAAAAGGAAATAAAAAGGATTATGCGTGGTCAGATGAAGAAAGAGATAATTTGATGAAAGAAAATGGATCTGGCTCAAATATTCAGAGATATAAGGGATTAGGTGAAATGAATGCTGATCAATTATGGGAAACAACCATGAATCCAGAAAAAAGAACCTTAAAAAGGATAGATATTCACTCATTAGGAGAGGCTGATGATGTTTTTTCGATGCTTATGGGTGATGAAGTTCCGCTTAGAAGGGATTTTATTGAAAAAAATGCAATTTATGCAAATATTGATGCATAATTTTCTGCCATAATTTTTTTAAAATATTTTATATAAAAATTCTTTTTTAGATTTGTTGGGATAATAATAAATAAGATGAAGATAACAGTTATTGGTGCTGGGAACGTTGGTAGCTCTTGTGTTGAGTATATTGCGATCAAATCCATCGTTAGTGATATTGTACTCCTTGATATCAAAGAAGGCCTTGCTGAGGGAAAAGCTTTAGACCTGATGCAAACATCTACAACACTTGGATTTAATTCTAGAATTTTAGGTGTAACAAATGATTACAAAGCTACTTCAAATAGCGATGTTGTAGTAATTACTTCAGGTATTCCTAGAAAACCTGGGATGACAAGAGGAGAACTTATTGGTATTAATGCTGGAATTGTTAAATCAGTGGTCACTAGTATTTTAAAGAATTCTCCTAACGCAATAATTGTTGTAGTATCAAATCCAATGGATACAATGACGTATTTAGCCTTAAAAATTTCAAGACTTTCTAAAAATAGAGTTATAGGAATGGGTGGAGCTCTTGATAGTTCAAGATTTAAAACATATCTATCAATGTCCCTTGATAAACCTGCTAACCAAATTGAAGGTATGGTTATCGGAGGTCATGGTGATACTACAATGATTCCTTTAACAAGATTGGCAACTTATAATGGTATTCCGGTTTCTAATTTTCTCTCTCAAAAAGAGTTAGATAAAGTTTCATCTGACACTATGGTTGGTGGAGCAACATTAACAAAACTTTTGGGAACATCAGCCTGGTATGCTCCTGGGGCCTCAGTTTCTTATTTGGTAGATAGTATAGTTAATGATCGCCGTTTTTTAATACCCTGCTCAGTTTTTTTGGAAGGTGAATATGAACAAAAAGATATATGTATGGGAGTTCCGTGTATTATAGGTAAAAATGGAGTTGAAAGTATTTTAGATTTGGGACTTAATTCTGATGAGATGAAAAAATTTAGAGAAAGTTCAACATCAGTCCGAAATATGAATGATGCTTTGAAGGATTTTTGATAAATCACTTTGTTTTTTAATCCCTCATGAAAGTTGTTAAATACTTTCTTAAACTTTATATTTGCTCGCTTGATTTTTATAAATATATAAAATGCAGAATAACTCTTTAATTAGAATATTTGCAATTCTCTTTGGATTTGTTAGTATATATCAACTTTCATTCACCTTTATAACATCTTATAAGGAGAGTCAAGCAAAAGAATTTGCTACTAGTTTAATTCCAGAAGAAAATCCAGAATATATTGAATTAAGAGAAAGGGCAACATTAAATTATCTTGATTCAATAGGGAAGATTTCGATACCTCTTTTTACATCTTATGATGATGCTAAAACTAAAGAGCTTAATAGAGGGCTTGATCTTGAAGGAGGAATTAATGTAATTCTTCAAATATCTGTTAAGGATATTTTAAAAGGCTTAGCTGAAAACTCCAAAGATCCTTCTTTTAATCAAGCATTAGAAAAAGCAGATAGGCTCCAAAGAGAAACCAATGATCCTTACATTGAATCTTTTTTTATTGCATTTGAATCAATTTCAGATAATCTAAAGCTAGCTTCACCAACTATCTTTGCGAATAGGACACTTAGTGATGAGATCAATTTTGAAATGAGCAATGAGGAAGTTAAACCTATTTTAGCCAACAAAGTTGATGAGTCAATTGTTTCAGCATTTGAGGTTTTGCGTAAAAGAATTGATAAGTTTGGAGTAACACAGCCTAATATTCAGAGACTAGGTAATTCTGGTAGAATACTTGTTGAACTACCTGGTGCAAAGGATGTTGAAAGAATCAAAAATTTACTCCAAAGTACTGCTCAATTAGAATTCTGGGAGACATTTAAAAATATTGAGTTAAATCAGTTTTTATATGAAGCAGATGAATATCTTAGAACTAAAGGAAGTGAAGAAAAGGACGATTCAAAAGAGTCTTCAATTGATGATCTTTTAGCAGATGTTGAGGACCAAGCTTCTACAATCATCACTACCAGTCCTCTTCGTGATTTAGTAATTGGTGATTTTTTGGTAGATGGAGGACCTGTTATAGCAAATTTTTCGATTAAAGACAAGGACAAAGTAATAGGATATTTGGATAATCCAGAAGTTAGAAAGCTCTTGCCTAAACAATTTAGATATATTCGTTTTTTATGGGGTAAGCCAGAAGATGATACGAAAACAGTAAGTCTTTATGCCTTACGTTCAAATAGAGACAATTTAGCTCCATTAAGTGGAGGTGTAGTCGTTGATGCTTTACAAACTTATGATGCTCTTGGAAATCCTGCTGTTTCAATGCAGATGAACGCAAAGGGTGCTAGAATATGGGAAAATATGACCGGAAAAGCATTTAGGGAAGGTACCAATATTGCAATTGTACTAGATGACATTATTTATTCTGCTCCAGGGGTTTCAAGCGGTGCTATTTCTGGAGGACGTTCAGAAATAACAGGTGATTTTTCTCTAAATGAATCAATAGATTTAGCTAATGTTTTAAGAGCAGGTAAATTACCTGCATCAGCAGATATTATTCAGTCAGAAATTGTTGGCCCATCTCTTGGTAGAGAAGCTATTGAAAGTGGTTTGTATTCTTTTATCATTGCTTTATTTTTAGTTTTAATGTGGATGATTTTTTATTATGGATCTTCAGGTATATTTGCCGATTTTGCATTGATATTAAATCTACTACTTATTTTTGGAGTTCTTGCAGGTTTGGGCGCAGTTTTGACTCTTCCTGGAATAGCAGGTATTGTTTTGACAATTGGTATTTCTGTTGATGCAAATGTGTTAATATTTGAAAGGGTAAGAGAAGAAATGAAAAAAGGGAAAGGGGTTAGAAAAGCAATAGCAGATGGATTTAATAATGCCCTTTCATCAATTTTGGATGCAAATATAACCACAGGACTGACAGCACTAATTCTTTTTATTTTTGGCACTGGACCAATAAAAGGATTCGCGACTACTCTTTTAATTGGTATTTTAACATCATTGTTTACTGCAATTTTTATAACTAGAATGTTTTTAGATTCTAGAAATGAGAAAGGGAAGAAAGTTGCATTTTCAACTAAATTAACCCATTCTCTTTTCCAAAATATAAACATTAAATTTCTTAGAAAGAGAAGGATTTCTTATTTGATTTCAAGTACTCTAATTATAGTTAGTTTAGCATCATTATTTTTTCAAGGTTTAAACCAAGGAGTAGATTTTGTTGGGGGAAGATCATATATAGTAAGATTTGATAAAATTGTTAATCCAACAAATATTCAACAAAGTGTTTCCCAAGTCCTAGGTAGTTCTCAAGCTAAAACTTTTGGTGATGAAAATCAAATAAAAGTAACTACAAAATATAAAATTGATGAAGAAGGTCTTGAAATTGACAATGAAATTCAAAATGGATTATTTGTATCACTTAAAAATTATCTTCCAGAAAATTTGACATATGATGAGTTTGTAAATGGATCAGATGATAAACAAGTGGGAATTATGTCTTCCATAAAAGTAGGTCCGACAATTGCAGATGATATCAAGAATAATTCTTTTCTAGCAATAATTGGATCTTTAATTGTTGTTTTTCTATATATTCTTCTAAGGTTTCGTAGATGGCAGTTTTCACTTGGGGCAGTTGCTGCTGTTTTTCATGACGTTCTTATAGTATTAGGGATTTTTTCTTTGACATACAAAATCATGCCCTTTAGTATGGAAATTGATCAAGCTTTTATTGCTGCAATACTTACGGTAATTGGCTATTCACTTAACGACACCGTGGTAGTATTTGATAGAATTAGGGAGTTTGTTGGAGAACATACAAAATGGAGTTTTGATAACACCATAGACTCTGCTTTGAATAGCACTTTAAGTAGGACATTAAATACTTCTCTTACAACTTTAATTGTTCTTTTAACTATTTTTATTTTTGGAGGCGAATCGATTAGAGGATTTATGTTTGCCTTGATTGTTGGTGTTATAATAGGAACTTATTCTTCTGTTTTTATAGCTACTCCGATTATGTTTGATTTTCATAAAAAAAAATCAGAAACTAATTCGCTTTCTTAACTTTCGCTAATTTCAAGCTTTTTTCCTTTTATATTTTAATAAAATTATGAGTAGGCCAAGAAAAACAAAAGGGATACTTAACCATTGACCAGTTGACATATTAGGCATAAATTTTTCAATTCCTCCTTGACTTTCTTTAACAAATTCTACTATAAATCGAATTCCAAAAAGGAATAAAAAGAAGACTCCTAAAAAAATCCCTTCATTTTCTCTAAGATTTGATTTATAAAGTTTTCTTAAAAGAAGAAAAAGAAAAAAATATCCTATTGCTTCATATAATTGGGCCGGGTGTCTAGGTAGTATTTCTCCTCTATTTTCAAAGACAACTCCAAAATTTGAACCTGTGTACTTGCCTACAATTTCAGAATTGAAAAAATTACCAATTCTAACAAAAAAAGCACCAAGACTTATTGGAATAGTTAGTCTGTCTAAAAGCCATAAAAAAGATTTAATCTTAAATCTTTTTTGAAAAAGAAAAAGTCCTAAGATTATACCAACTGAAGCCCCGTGACTAGCAAGTCCTCGAAAGCCAATAAATTCATACCCTTCAATTAAACCAAAGATCATATTTTTGTCTGGATTTTCACGAATTGGTAAAAGAATTTCAATTAAGTGATTTTGGTAGTAATCCCAACTATAGAAGATAACATCACCTAGTCTTGCACCAAGAAGAGTTGAAACAACCATGTATATAAATAATGGTTCCAAATATTTTTGATTTATTCCTTCAGTGTGAAACATTTTTTTACATATTCTATATCCTAATAGAAAAGCAATTACAAACATCAGACTATAAATATGTATACCAAAACCTCCAATTTCAAATAGAGTTTCACTTGGTGACCAATTAAATTTTGCTGCAATCATTTTTATTTTTTAAAAACTAAACATATAACTATTAATTAAGGAACAGGGTCATGTCCACTTTTACCCCAGGGATGGCAATTTGACAGTCTTTTTAAACTTAAAGAGAATCCCCTAATTAATCCATGTCTTTTTAATGCTTCTTTTGCATATTGAGAACAAGTAGGTGTAAATCTACAAGATGGACCAAGTAGAGGGGATATAAAATTTTGATAAATTTTGATCAAAAAAAGGAATGGGAAAACTGAAATTTTTTTTAACATTTTATTCTATTGAAAACGTTGTTTTATCATCTTCGTCATTCAAAGATATACCAATCTCTAATAGTTTATTTCTTATCGCATCTGAATATTTAAAATCTTTGTTTTTTCTTGCTTCATTCCTAACTTCAATTAATAATTCAATAGTTTTTATAAGTTTAGAATCTAAACTTTTGATTTTTTCTTTTTCTGTTTCAATGCCAAGTAAATCATATAAAAAAACTGGCATCATTTCTTTTAGAACAGTCCATTGAGATAAACTCATATACTGTTTTTTATTAATTACGGAATTAATAAACTTCACTGCGGTAAAAAGTTCTGAAATTAAAAGAGGACTGTTAAAGTCGTCATTCATTGAATCATATGATCTTTTGACCCATTTTTTTTCATCAAAATCACCATTTTCTTTACCGGGTTCAATATTAGGTAAATTATTTATGGCAGAAATTAGTTTTTTATATCCCTTTTCTGAAGCGGCAAGTGCTTTCTCACTTAAATCTAAGACACTTGAATAATGAGCTTGAAGAATAAAAAACCTTACCACTTCTGGACTATAAGCTTTAGAAAATTTTTTGTTCCCACCTGAGAAAATTTCTTCAGGAAGAATATCATTTCCAGTTGATTTTGACATTTTTTTGCCATTTAAGGTTAACATATTAGAGTGAATCCAATATTTAACAGGTTCTTTTCCAGTTATAGCTTCAGATTGGGCTATTTCACATTCATGATGTGGAAATTTTAAATCCATTCCTCCACCATGTATGTCGAATTGATCTCCCAAGTATTTTGTACTCATTGTGGTACATTCTAAGTGCCAACCAGGAAATCCCATACTCCATGGAGATTCCCATTTCATTAGATGTTGAGGTTCAGCTTTTTTCCAAAGAGCAAAATCTTGAGGATTTTTTTTATCTGTTTTCCCATCAAGTGTTCTTGTATTATGAATTAATTCTTCAATATTTCTTTTACTTAGTTTCCCATACTTGTTTGATTCATTAAATTTTAAAACATTAAAATATACAGAGCCATTTACTTCATAAGCAAATCCAGTTTTTATAATTTTTTTTATTTGCATTATTTGTTCAGGGATATGACCAGTTGCAGTAGGTTCTATGTCTGGAGTCAAAGTATTAAACTTTTCCATTACTTTGTGAAAATCAACGGTATATTTTTGAACTACTTGCATTGGATCTATTTTTTCAGCTTTTGCCTTTTTTGAAATTCGATCTTCTCCAACGTCTTCATCATTCTCTAAATGACCAATATCAGTAATATTTCTAACGTATTTTACTTTATAACCTAGGTGCTTTAAATATCGATAAATAAGATCAAATGATATAAAAGTTCTAGAATTTCCTAGATGTACATTATTGTAGACCGTAGGGCCACAAACATACATGTTGACATTATCTTTAAAAAGCGGTTTAAATAATTCTTTTTTACCAGATAGAGAATTAAAAATTCTTAATTCTTTGTTCATTAAAATTTAGTGTCAAGTTTAATGTAATCTAGGAACTCCCTTTTCACCTCCTTTTTTTTGAATTCTCCTTTAAAATCAGAAGTAACAGTGCTTGTAGTTATGTCACTTATACCCCGAGAATTAACACAAAGGTGTTTTGCGTCAATTACACAGGCTACACTTTCAGTATTCAAAATTTTTTGCATCTCATGAACTATTTGAAGAGTTAATCTTTCTTGAACCTGTGGTCTTTTTGCAAAATAATCAACTACTCGATTTATCTTTGATAATCCGATAACAGTTCCATTTGAAATATACGCTAGATGAGCCTTGCCAACTATTGGGAGTAAGTGATGTTCACAAGTAGAATAGAGAGTTATGTTTTTTTCAACTAACATTTCACCATATTTGTATTTGTTTTTAAAAGAGGATGCCTTAGGGCGCTTCTCAGGCATTAGTCCTCCAAAAATTTCATTCACATACATTTTAGCAACTCTTTTTGGTGTTCCAGCTAAGCTGTCATCTGTAAGATCCATTCCTAAAATCTCAAGAACATCTCTAATTTTTTCCTCAATTAGTATGATTTTTTGTTCATTACTAAGATTAAAAGCGTCAAGTCTTATTGGTGTGTCTTTACTTGCACTTTGATGATTATCACCAATTTCATCAATTTTCTCTAAAACTTTATTAATTTTCATTAACGTTCAAAATTGTTCAAAGATAGATATTTATTAGGAATAATAAATCTTACAATTTAAGTGAATAAGTAAGAACAACTTGTGTTTGATTATTTTTCAAACCTATTGGATCATTTAATGAGTTTGCATTTAGTTCTGATGAAGAATACATGGGGAACTTACTTTTAATAACACTGTTAGCTATACCAAGACTAAAATTACTTCCGTCAAAGTCATATCCGAAACCACCTGAAAAACTATTGTATTCAGACCCATCTAATGATTGAACACTATATTTTTTAGATTTTTCTGAATAGTATCCTAATCTAAAACTCAGTTTTTCTATTCTTAATTCTCCACCAAATCTTAAATTGGTTGCTGGTTCAAGATTATTACTTATAATTGAGTTTTGTTCCTTAAGATGTAGATCATTATTTGTTACATCAAATCTAAGGTTTTGATATTTTATTTTTCCATATTGAAAACTTAATAATCCTTTTTTGCCAAAAACGTATGCTAATCCAATTGATGTTTTTGAAGGAACAATTAATTTGTAATTGTAAACGTTTAAAACTTTTGGATTTAAAATAACAGGTGTATCATTAGAAAATTCTGTTTTTAGGTATTGAGATGTTTCATCATTAAAGTCATACCATATTGGAGTTCTATAAGAAAGCCCAAGCCTGAAGTTCTTACTTTTCAAAATTCCACCTATTTGCATTGAAAAACCTTCTCCAACAGTTGAAAGAATATTTTCAAATTGTGAATCAATTAAAGGTGATTCAGAACTATAACCTGTTTCATTAAGGATATCATTTCTATCAAATTCTATTCCATAAGAATTGATACTCATTCCTAGATATAGAAAATCTTTGTATTGGGCACTTATAGTAAAATTGTATTCACTTTGATATCCAGTTTCTTTAACAAAGAAAGAATGATCCAAAGACTTTCCTTCAAGGTTGCTATTGGATGTATATTGTGTATTATCGTCATTTTCCACCAACGGATTGATAAAGTATCCATGATATCCAAGGAAAGCTTGCTGAGAAGCAAAATCAAGGTTTTCTCCAATGTCTTGGTATGCTTCAGGAATTGTTTCTTCTGGAAAGAGTAATAAGTTTTTTAACATTACACCTTGAGAATAGTAAAGAAAGTAATCATCTAATCCACTCTTATTATTTGTTCCTGCAACATTAAATTTTGATTTAAAATTTTGCTTTCTTTTATAATTAAAAGCAAAACTAATTTTGGTAAAATCTTCTTCTTCGTTTGTACTATTCATTATAAAAACAAATCCGGCTTGATTGATATCAATTGGTGTACTAGGAATTAAAGAACTTTTTTGACCAAAATATTCGCTTTGAAAGTTATTGGCAAGAGCTCTCATAGAAACACTTATTTCTGGATACAGGAAAACTCCAGCTGCAGCAGGATTATCAGTGATAGAAGAAATATCACCTCCCAAAGCATTAAAAGCTCCTCCCATTGAAACATATCTAGCTGTTCCTTCTAGAGATTGAAAGCCATATCTCTTTGCATCTTCTATAAATTGGCCATTTGTATTTGACAAATAGAATACACTAATTAAAACAAAAATTATATTATTTGTTCTCATAACCTTGGATTAAATGATAATTAAACCTTTACTTTTTTCTTCCTCCTCTCGAGCTAGTACTCCCAGAACTTCCTCTGGATTGTGAACTACTTGAGCTATAGGATCTAGTTCCAGAACTAGAAGATCTAGAGGGCGAAATAGAAGTTCTATTTAAAGATGACCTAGAACTATTAATCCCTGTGGGAGTATTATTTCTAGGGGTAATTCTAACTCCTCGTGAATTGGAACTACGATACCCCTCTTTGTAATTGAGATTTGATCTTTGAGAAGCAGGAACATATGAGCGAGTCCTACTACTTCTAATTAAATTTCGCTCACCTTCATCAACTTTATTATTTACTGAAGATTCAACATAAGATGGGTTTCTACCAATATTGTATCTAGTTTTTAAAGCATTAATTGTTGCTGATATCTCAGACCTCTTATTAATGTCCTCTTTAACTTCTTTACTCCTAGATTTTGTAGCTGATGTTCTACCACCTCTACTGGTATTGGCAAATGAAATACTTTCATATTCTCTGTATTTTCTCTCAAAAGAACTGTAATAATAAGGACTTTGGTAATAAATTGACCAACGGTTATATGGATGATAAGACATTCCGTAATGTCCACCATAGTATGGCCAATAATTATGATAAGGATACCCCCCATAATACCCTAACCCCCATGAATGACCACCATAGTATCTATGCATCAAATAATAATCATAATAACGATATCTTCTCCAAAGAGGGCTGTAGCTTGTCATATAACCATATCCATAATTATAATAAGGATAATAATAGTCGTAATAATAATGCATTGGAAGATTATTTGTATAATAAATTTGAGTGTTATCAACTTTGTCTCCCCAAGGCATCTGACTGTTTAATGAAGCATCCACGTTTTGATCAGAACTATGGTAATTATCTATATCAGTAAAAACATAGTTTTGAAAATCATTAGTAGAACTATAGTCATCAGCTATATTGTTAAAAACATCTTTATAGAAACTACTATTATTCAAATCATTTGTTTCATTTTCAGAAACAGAAGTTCCTCCATATATTCCATCAGAAGTATAATAGGAAGATCCTTGATAAGTTCCACAAGAAAAAACTATTGCTAAGAAGAATATAAATGAAGAAATTAAAATGGTGTTTCTAAAATAATGTTTTTTCATAGTTGATAGTTTTTTAAAAAATGAAAACAAAAAATAGTAGTTTTGTCTCTTACTAATATAATGGCAAATTTTGTGCCAAACTAAAAATGGCGGAAAAATTAACATCAAGAAGTACTGATTATTCTAAGTGGTATAATGAAATTGTTGTTAGAGCAGGATTAGCTGAAACATCAGCAGTTAGAGGGTGTATGGTAATCAAGCCATATGGTTTTGCTATATGGGAAAAAATTCAATCTGAATTAGACAGAATGTTTAAAGAAACTGGGCATCAAAATGCATATTTTCCTCTTTTTGTTCCAAAAAGTTTGTTTGAAGCAGAGGAAAAAAATGCTGAAGGTTTTTCAAAAGAGTGCGCTGTTGTTACTCACTATCGTTTAAAAAATGATCCTAAGAATTCAAAAAAACTAATTGTTGATGAGGAAGCAAAATTAGAAGAAGAATTAATAGTAAGACCTACAAGCGAAGCAATCATTTGGAATACTTATAAAAACTGGATACAATCTTATCGTGATTTACCTATTTTAGTCAATCAATGGGCAAACGTTGTACGTTGGGAAATGAGGACTCGACTGTTTCTCAGAACGGCAGAATTTTTATGGCAAGAAGGACATACTGCACATGCTACAAAAAAGGAAGCCTTAAAAGAAACAGTTCTTATAAATGATCTCTATGCAGATTTTGCTGAAAATTTTATGGCAATTCCTGTGTTAAAGGGATTGAAAACTGAAAGTGAACGTTTTGCTGGTGCTGATGAAACATATTGTATTGAAGGTTTAATGCAGGATGGAAAAGCTCTTCAGTTAGGCACTTCACATTTTTTAGGACAAAATTTTGCTAAAGCTTTTGATGTTAAATTTGCAAATGAAGATGGAAAACTCTCTTATGTTTGGGCTACATCATGGGGTGTTTCTACTCGCCTAATGGGTGCTTTAATAATGACCCATAGTGATGACAACGGATTGGTACTTCCTCCTAATTTAGCACCTATCCAAGTAGTCATAGTTCCTATTTACAAAGGGGTAGATCAATTAAATCAAATTTCTAAGCTAGCCAATAAAATTGTTAAAGATTTACAATCAAAAGGAATTTCTGTAAAATATGACGACAGAAATAATTTCAAACCTGGGTACAAATTTAATGAGTATGAGCTAAAAGGAGTCCCAATTAGAATATCAATAGGACCTAGAGATGTTGAAAATAAAACTGTTGAGTTAGCTAGAAGAGATACATTAAATAAATCTATAGTCCCTTTGGACTCGATAGTTAAAAAAGCTCAGATAACATTAAACGAAATACAGTCTAATTTATTTAACAGAGCTCTTGATTTTAGAAATAAAAACACAACTGAGGTTGAAAATTTTGATGAGTTTAAAAAAATTCTATCTAGTAAAGGTGGTTTTGTTTCTGCACACTGGGATGGAACTGTTCAAACTGAAGAAAAAATTAAAAATTTGACTAAAGCAACTATTAGATGTGTTCCTGTTGATAATGAAAAAGTAAAGGGGAAATGTATATATACTGGTAAACCATCAGTTGGACGTGTTGTGTTCGCGAAAGCTTATTAATAAGGTTTCATATTCTTTTTATTCCACTTCTTTTCAAGTTGTATAATTATTATTTAAAGTGTAAATTTGGCATCATTTTTGGCCCGTTCGTCTATCGGCTAGGACGCCAGGTTTTCATCCTGGTAAGAGGGGTTCGATTCCCCTACGGGCTACAATTTTCTTTTTAAACCCCTTAAATTGTTAGGAGATTACTTTTAATTCTATTAAAAAATATACCTTATGAGGTAAAAGTATTAACTAAGAAAGTTACCCAAGTTATTGATGATTAATCATATGGAACAATTTTTTAAAAAAAGAATATTGCCTGCTCTTACTTTCCCTGATCCAGAAAAAGCAGTTTCTGTTGCTAAAAATATACTAGAGGGAGGAATAAATGTAATAGAGGTTTGTTTTAGAACCTCTTCAGCAGAGGAATCCATTAGAAATATTAGAAATGAAACCTCTGATTTGTACATTGGCGCAGGAACTGTCATAACCACTAAACAGGTTGAAGTAGCCAAAAAAGCAGGAGCACAATTTGGTTTAGCCCCAGGTTTTAATCCTGAGATAGTAAAAGCTGCAATGGCAAATGATCTACCTTTTATTCCAGGTGTAAGCTCCCCTTCTGAAATAGAAATTGCTTTAGAAATGGGGTGTAAAATTCAAAAATTGTTTCCAGTCGAATTACTTGGTGGGATAGCAATGCTTAAATCCCTTTGGGGACCGTACAATCATACAGGAATAAAATTTATACCTACGGGAGGGATATCACTAAAAAACATGAATGACTTTTTAGAGTTACCAAATGTTTTAGCAATCGGAGGTTCCTGGTTGACATCAAAACATTTGATTGAGAAGCAAGAGTTTTTAAAAATAAAAGCTAATGTTATTAAGGCTATAAATAAGTCCAAGCAAATATATAAAGACAGTTAAGGTCCTAGAGAGTTAGAATATTCAATTTTTTCTAGAAAATTCAGTATAAAAGAGATATTTATTAGGTTAGTAATGCCATAGGTAAATTTCTTAAAATCATTATATTCATACTCTAATTTTAAATTAATTCTAATGAATGATCCAGCTGAAATATTTTTTACAATTATAGGAGCTATATTTATTTTACTTGCATTATACGGTGCAATTAAATTAAAAAGAACTTTATTGCTTTCAGGAATATGTTTGTTTAGTGTTCTCCCAATTATTGGCGAATCTATTGCATATTCTGCTGATAGCTCTTTAGTTCATCTTACTATAATTATGGCTTTTTTGGCTCAAGTAATTATAACTCTTCCAATTAAAGCTACTTATGGTCCAGAAAACGTTGCAGCAACTAAAATTGCTCAAAAAATAGGACTAGCGATTATAGTTACCAATTTTTTACAAGCATATATAATTTTAGGATTGGATTTGGGAGTA
This sequence comes from Bacteroidota bacterium, assembly GCA_036340635.1. Lineage (GTDB taxonomy): Bacteria > Bacteroidota > Bacteroidia > Flavobacteriales > Flavobacteriaceae. Next base: position 37,488 of record JAYYYF010000002.1, read on the forward strand.
CCCTTCCAATATGGTTATTTTCATGTAGCTATTGCTCTAATAATTATTTATAGTATAATAAAATCACGTTCTGCAGAGGGGCCTTGGGAATGATTTATAGCTAATTCAGATGTTTAGTTGAAAGTGAAGTTATAAGTTAAAGAAATAAGTGCACTTTTAATTATTGATAGCTCATATGAGGCTAGGGGACTACCTCCAAAAATAAGTCCATTTTTAGAGGTTCCATCTCTAGGTGTGTAGTAGATGTTGAAAGGGTTTTTTTTGCCATAAAGATTATAAATTGTAAAAATCCAATCTTTTTTAAAGCGGCTATTGGGATTTTTACTATAGGAAATTTTCCAAGAAAAATCTAATCTATGATAAAAAGGAAATCTAGAATTATTTCTTTCTAGATATATTGGGACGTCCATATTTGATATTTCAAAAATAGCATTAGCAACTGTATAGGGTCTTCCTGATTGAGCAGTGAAATTAAAACTAACAGTATTATATAAATTATTTTCAAAATTTATTGTAGCATTTAAAGTATGAGGTCTATCAAATTCTGAAGCATACCAATTATTATTATTTATCTTGTTTTTATTAACCATTTCATTTGTTTTCAAGAAACTCCTTGCCCAAGTATAGTTTAAAAATCCATTAAACTTTCCCGCTGATTTTTTCAGACTAAATTCAATCCCATAAGTTTGTCCTTGACCTTGAACAATGTCTTTTTCAATAAATTCTGAAAGGAAAAAGTCTGCACCAGGTTTGTAGGTTAATGTATTTTGAATATCTCTGTAATAACCTTCAGCAGATAATTCAATTCCTAGTGAATTGAAATTTTTAAATATTCCAAGACCATAGGTGTCACTTTCTTGTGGCTTTATATAAAAATCAGATGTTTTCCATCTAGAGGTTGGAAGTGGAGTTACTGTATTATAAATATTTTGGATGTATTGATTAATCTTGGCATAACTTATTTTCAAAGAACTATCTTTCCCTAATTGAATTCTACCACCTAATCTAGGTTCAAAATTGTTATAAAATATAACCGATTCATTTTTATTGAAGGAAACAAGATTAGATTGGTTGCCATCTTGATCATATTCTGCTAAATTATAGGGGCCTAATAAATTAAAATTTGTATATCTGAGACCTAAAGAAAAAGATAAATTATCTGATGGGTTCCAATTTAAATTAAAATAACTTGAGAAATCTAAACTTACTTCTTGTCCAAGATCAACAGGGATGATAGAATTGCCTCTCCCAGGAGACAAAGAACCTGGATGTATTTCATATTTTTTTAATTGAATCCCTAAAAAATAGTCTATTTTTTCATTTCTGGTGTCAGTAAATTCAGTCAGACCACTTATATATTTAATTTTTGCCTTGAACCTTATCACATTTTCAGAATTATACTCGGGGAAGAAATTTTTTGGCGAATATTTACTATTAATAAATATCGTTTTTAGAGCAGTATCATTTTTAAAATTATGAATCCATTTAAAAGTATGATTTGATGTTGCAAAATCATATTGATTTGAACTAGAATTAATATTTTCTATTGAAGAAATAAGGTCTAATTGATAAAAATCATTAGATAAGAAGTGACTATAGGAGAATTGATTATTGTCATCAAATAAATAAAGGAGTTTTATTGTGCTATCATAAAAGTTTGCTTTTGTATTTTTTAACCGATCAACAAATATGGGAAATAAAAAATCGGTGAAACCTCCTCTGAATCCAGCTAATATTAATAATTTATCTTTTATTATCGGACTGGTTAGACCTAATCTGCTAGAGAGAAGACCTACACCTCCATTTAATTTAAGTTTGTCTGTATAAGGATTTTTCACCTTTACATCCATAACTGAAGAAATTCTACCTCCATATTTTGATGGAATATTTGCTTGATACATATCCACTTTTGAAATAACATCAGGTGTAAAAACAGATAATAATCCAAAAAGATGAGTGGGGTTAAAAACAGGGGCTGATTCATATAGCATTAAATTTTGATCCAAAGATCCCCCTCTTACAGATATACCATTACTTACATCCCCAGCATTATTTACACCCGCCATTAGAGTCATGCTTTTAAGCACATCAAATTCTCCAAAAGCAGTAGGGATTTTTTTTAATTCTTGAGCAGTCATGTTAAAAACTCCCATTTGCGGATTTTCAATACTTTGGCTTAGATCTCTTGCTTTAACTATAATCTCAGAAAGTTGTTCTTCTAAAACTTCCATTTCAATTTCCATAGTAACATTGTTATTTAGGTTAACAATGAATTGCTTGTTTGAATAACCCAAATATTCTAATGAAACTTTATATTGTTTTGCTGGTAGAGATTTTTTGAAGATCCCATCTAAATCAGTGATTCCCCCACCTGACCTGGTATTAATTAAAACATTAACACTTTGAAGAGGCTCCTTACTTTGAGAATCACTTATTATTAATTTTAGTTCAAATTCCTGAGAGAAAAGAAAAGAAATTCCCCAAAAGGTAAAAACAATAAATTTTACATTAAAACATTTCATCTACTTGTTTTCTGATTCACCTATCATAATGGGCCAATTTTCAGGATGAAAATTGGTTCTATAAAGCCCTTCGTCACAGGACACATAAATTGGATAATCATCTGGCCCTAGAGGCATTGGGACGGGATCTCCATATCCTTCCCATTGACTCCTTTCGCTGTCCTCAATAAATCTGCCATCAAGTTGTGTTCTAGGTATAAAAATAGATTTTGATGAACCTGAAGCAACTGTGAATCTTCCTAAAACATTTTCATCTCTATCGTTTGGGTTATAAAGATTTCCAATTAAAGGAGATGGAAGAGGAGCATTTAATCCACTGTTATTTTCTAGAAGATCTTTTAAGATTTTATAATATTTATAAGCCTCTTCTGATATACTGTATTGTTGAACATCGATTAAAATATCTTGTTTAGTATATAATGGAACCTCTCCTACGATCAGATCATTTATCATTTTTCCATTCGCAAAAAGATCACTAAAAAGTTCTACTTTTTCATTAAATCTAATTCTCCAACAAGGAGAATCACATAAATAAGTATAATAAGGTCTGGCCCATCTATATCCATATGTTGATATACATTCACCATCTCTTAAAACCCCATTATAACAAGTAAAACAATTAACTATTCTTTCATAAGATTTATATTCATAATAATAAAAATTTTCTTTGTCTCCAGGCTCTTCAAAAGATATCAAAATCCTATGTCCTGGAACATATCTATTTAAAGATTCATCAAAATAGAGTTCTAAATCATAATCTGAATTAATACTAGATACATTAACTTTTTCTTGCATGGTTTCTGGAGAAGATCTATATTCAGTTCCATCAGGCAACTGAACTTTTAATTCCCATGTTTCCCCCTCACCAACTTTAAAATCTTTTGGGACGAAATACGCATCATTTGCTTCAATTAGGTTAATAACCCTATCATTGTTAATTATTTTAACAATACAATCTGGTAAAGACTTAGTTTTATAGGCCCCATTATCCAAAACACTTTCATTAACAGTGACATAAGAAGCGCCTTTTATAGAAGAAGCTATTCCGTTAATTAATATCAAATCATCAAGGATTTTATATTCTGGAGTAACAGGGTCAATACAACTTGAAAAATAAAGCCCAATAAATAAAAGTAATAATTGTCGTTTGATCAATTTAATTAAATTTTTATTTGCAAAGAAACAAAAGAAAAGTTAAAGCAATAATTGATCTTTATAGCTATTAGTAATGGTAAATATGATAGCTATAAAGGATAAGATTTATATCAAAATTCATTTTTTGTTAGAATAATTGTTATTTAGTTTATGGATTTATTAAATTTGCTCGCGATATTTTAAAAATATATGGCAAATCATAAGTCAGCAATAAAAAGAATTCGTTCTAGTCAGAAAAGGAGACTAATTAATCGTTTCCAAGCTAAAACAACTAGGAATGCAATAAGGAAACTAAGAGCAACAAGTTCTTCTAAGGAAGCAAAAAAACTATTCCCAACAGTTGCATCTCTTTTGGATAAATTGGTGAAAAGGAATATTATCCATTCAAATAAAGCTTCAAATTTAAAATCTAAATTAGCAAAACACGTAGCTAATCTTTAGTTTATGAGTTCATAGAAATTAAGAACTCTTCGTTATTTTGAGTTTTTGTAAATCTATCATTGATAAATTCCATGGCTTCAACTGGATTCATGTCAGCCAAATATTTTCTCATGATCCACATTCTTTGAATAGTGTTTTCATCTAGCAACATATCATCTCTTCTTGTACTTGATGATATAAGATCAATAGCAGGGAAAATTCTTCGGTTTGAAATTTTTCTATCTAATTGAAGTTCCATATTACCTGTTCCTTTGAATTCTTCAAAAATAACTTCATCCATTTTTGATCCAGTTTCGGTCAATGCAGTTGCAATTATTGTTAGTGAACCACCACCTTCAATATTCCTAGCTGCCCCAAAAAATCTTTTAGGTTTATGTAAGGCATTGGCATCAACACCTCCACTAAGTATCTTACCTGAAGCTGGCTGAACAGTATTGTAAGCCCTTGCTAATCGGGTAATTGAATCAAGTAGTATTACAACATCGTGTCCACATTCAACAAGTCTCTTTGCCTTTTCAAGAACTATATTTGCTACTTTAACATGTCTTTCTGCTGGTTCATCGAATGTTGATGCAACTACTTCTCCATCAACATTTCTCTGCATGTCTGTAACTTCTTCCGGCCTTTCATCAATTAAAAGGATTAGTTGAAAAACTTCAGGATGATTACCTGCTATAGCATTAGCTATGTCTTTAAGAAGCATTGTTTTCCCAGTTTTAGGTTGAGAAACAATCATTCCTCTTTGTCCTTTTCCTATTGGCGAAAAAAGGTCAATTATTCTAGTAGAAATAGTATTATTTTTTTCAGCAACTTTAAATTTTTCATCAGGAAACAATGGAGTTAAGTGCTCAAAAGACACCCTGTCACGAACAACTTTTGGGTCAAGACCATTTATTTTATTTACTTTAATTAGTGGGAAGTATTTTTCTCCTTCTTTTGGGGGCCTGACTGTTCCATGAACAGTATCACCAGTTTTTAATCCAAATAGACGTATTTGAGATTGGGAAACATAAACATCATCAGGTGATGAAAGGTAGTTAAAATCAGAGGACCTCAAAAACCCATACCCTTCAGACATTGTTTCTAATACACCCTCTGTTTCTATTATTCCTTCAAACTCAAAATCTGGTTGTCTATATCTATTCCTATTATCTTTATTATGGCTATCCTCTTCTCTCTTCTTATTTCTTGTTTTATCTTTTTTATAATTACTTTCAGTCGATTGGGAAGGAGAATCTTCTTTTTTAATAGGAGAATTTTTCACTTTTTCATCAGTTGTAGTAGAAGACAAATGGTCAATTATTTTATAAACAAGGTCTTCTTTTTTAAGATTTTTTGAAAACTTAAGTTTTAAATTTTTAGCAATTTCTTGCAAATCATTAATTTTTTTATTTCTAAGTTTTTCTATTTCATACATTTTAGTTGATATTGATGTTTTTCAAAAATTTTTGTTTGGGGATTATAATTTAAAGTGGAAGGCAATTGCTTGACAATATTACAAATTTTATTTTAAACCATAAAAAATAAAAACTTATTTTTGTTGATATGATTCAGCGAATACAAACTGTTTTCTTAGCTTTCAACTTCTTTTTTTTAATAGTCATATATGTTTTTTTCCCAGGAAAATTTTTTTCTTTAATTCTCAAAAGATTACTTTCTACTGATTACCCACATTTGGTATCTTTATTTGAGGGTAATTTATATTTGATTTTATGTGTTTTCTTGACTTTGTTAAGTATTTTATTCTTTAAGAAAAGAAAGAATCAATTATTTATTAATAATTTTCAAATCTTTATTCATCTTTTATATTTTACAATTATTCTAATCAATTTCATTATTTCAGACACATATAATTTTTTACTTTATTTAATAGTTCCGCTTGTTAGCATGATATGCATTTTTTTGGCTAATAAATTCATCAAAAAGGATGAGGCTCTAATAAGATCAATTAATAGAATACGTTAGTTCATTTTTTTCCCAATTCAATAACTTGAAGATTTTTAATTTTTTTCCTTTCAATATCAAATTTCAACATTGTCCTAGTTTTATGAAACCCATGTATTCCAGAAGCACCTGGATTCATATGCAGTAGATTATTTTCTTTGTCAGAAATTACTTTTAATATATGTGAGTGACCAGAAATGAAAAGATCTGGATTAAAATTTTTAATTATTTTTTTTGCTCTACTATTATATTTTCCAGGATACCCACCTATATGTGTGATATATATTTTTAATCCTTCGCAAGAAAAGGTTAGATCTTCTTGGAACTTCTCTCTAATTTCAGGGCCGTCAATATTTCCATAAACTGCCTTCAATGGTTTTAATTTTAAAAGGGAATTACAAACTTCTAAAGTTCCTATATCACCTCCATGCCAAACTTCGTCAACCTTGTCAAGGTATTTTAAAACCTTTTGATCAAGGTGCCCATGTGTATCCGAAAGGAGTAATATTTTCTTCAAACAATATTTTTTATTTCTAACCTAAAAAAATAAGTTAAAAAACCAAAATTCTGGTAAAACATTAAAATTGTATACCCAAATTAAAAATTATAAAAATATCTTTGTCATTTATAATGATAAATTATTCAAGATATTTTGTCGAGCTTTCATATAATGGAGAAGCTTATTCAGGTTGGCAAAGACAACTGAATTCTAATTCAATACAAGAAACCCTTGAAGAAGTATTAACAAATTTATTATCAAATAAAACGATTCTTGTTGGAGCCGGCAGAACAGATGCTGGAGTACATGCAAAAAAAATGTTTGCCCATTTTGATGCTAAACTATCAATGGAAAAATATAATGAACTGAAAGACTTGATGAACAATTATTTACCTAAAGATATAGTAGTTGAAAATTTATTTCGGGTCATTTCAAAAGCACATGCACGTTATGATGCAATATCAAGAACATATGAATACAAAATATCTACACATAAAGATTCATTTAACTTTCCATTTACCTATTATATGAAAGATGGACTTGATATTGACAATATGAATGCAGCAGCAAACATATTATTTGAACATGAAGACTTTAAGTCGTTTTCGAAATCAAATTCAGATGTAAAAACTTTTATTTGTAAAATTGAATATGCAAGGTGGATTTTATTGGGGAGAAAATATATTTTTAAAATTAAATCAGATCGATTTTTACGTAACATGGTTAGGGCTATTGTAGGGAGTCTTATTGAAATAGGTTTGGGTAAAAAGAAAGTCAATGATTTCAAAAATATAATTGAAAGTAGAGACAGAAAAAATGCTGGTTACTCAGTACCCGCAAGGGGACTCTTTTTAACAGAAATAGATTATCCTAAAAACATATTTTTAAATAATGAAAATTAGTAAAGGAAAAATTTTTGACTTTAAATTATTTTCTAAGCTAATGAAGTTTGTTAGTCTATATAAAGGGACTTACTATTTTGTATTTATTTCAGCCATTTTATTATCAGGGCTTTCAATTCTTTCACCATATCTTTTAAAAATAGTCGTTGATGATTATATAAGATTAGGGGATTTTGATGGCATGATTTTAATTATTTCTTTAATGTTTGGAGTGTTAATTTTTGAGGTTATTTTTCAATTTTTGTTTGTTTATTATGCTAATTGGTTAGGCCAAAGAGTAATAAGGGATTTAAGGGTAAAGTTATTAGATAAAATCTTGGGTTTTAAAATGGCTTTTTTTGATAAAACTTCAGTTGGCAGATTAGTTACTAGATCTGTTAACGATATAGAAACTATAGCAAGTATTTTTTCACAAGGATTATTTATGATACTAGCAGATTTTTTAAAAATGGGGGCAATAATTGTCGTCATGTTAATTGTCGATTGGAGATTATCTTTGATAGTATTTTCTATTTTGCCAATGATTGTCTACGCAACAAGACTTTTTCAGAGCTCTATGAAAAAAGCTTTTGAAGATGTTCGTTTACAGGTGGCAAATTTAAATTCTTTTGTCCAGGAAAGAATAAATGGAATTAAAATTGTTCAATTATTTCACCGAGAAAATCTTGAGTTTCAAAAATTTACCAAGATTAATGAAAAGCATAAGAATGCATGGATTAGGACAGTTTGGTATAACTCTATTTTTTTTCCTATAGCTGAACTTTCTTCATCAATTGCAATTGGTTTATTAGTTTGGTTTGGAGGTCTTAATGTAATCGGAGGTGGTATAATTTCTTTGGGGACTATATTTCTTTTTGTTCAAATGTCACAAATGTTATTTCGCCCTCTACGAGCCATAGCTGATAAATTTAACACTCTTCAAATGGGAATGGTAGCCTCAGATAGAGTTTTTAAAATTATTGAACTAAATAAAAGAATAGATGATACGGGGACCAAATTCCCAAAAAAAATGAACGGAGCAATCTCCTTCAAGAATGTTTATTTTTCTTATTTAAAGGATGAACAAGTTCTCCATGGAATTGAGTTTGATGTTGAAGCAGGTGAAAAAATAGCCATAGTAGGATCTACAGGTGCTGGAAAATCTACTATAATTAATTTATTATCCAGATTTTATGAAAATGACATTGGCTTAATAACCCTTGATGGTATATCAATAAAAGATTTTTCGATTCAATCCTTACGAAAACATGTCGGAGTTGTTTTACAAGATGTATTTCTGTTTGCTGATACAATATTTAACAATATAGTTCTTTTCAATCCAGAGATTAAAAAAGAAGATGTTTATAAAGCTGCAAAAAAAATTGGAGTTCATGAATTTATTTCTTCTCTGCCAGGAGGATATGAATACAATGTTAGAGAAAGAGGGGTAATGCTTTCTTCTGGACAGAGGCAATTAATTGCCTTCTTAAGAATTTACTTGTCTAACCCAAGTGTTTTGGTTTTAGATGAAGCCACTTCTTCAATAGATTCTTATTCAGAAGAACTTATACAAAAATCATTAAAAAAAATCACAGAAAAAAAGACAGCTATAGTAATTGCACATCGATTATCAACGATAAAGAATTCCGATCGAATTATTGTTATGGACAAGGGTAGAATTGTTGAGATTGGCAGTCATGATGAACTGATTTCAATAGATGGAGGTCACTACTCTCAACTATATCAGATTCAATTTTTACAGCAGGCAGTTTAGATTAGGAGATCCTCTGTAAGTAGTCTTCTTAGATCATCAATGTTTTTGAAGGAATAAAATTCTCCATTTTTAATATATGAAATTTTACCGCTCTGTTCTGAAATAACTATAGCCAATGCATCAGTTTTTTCTGTAATTCCAAATCCAGCTCGATGCCTTAACCCAAAACGAGTTGGTATAGAACTTGATTCTGAAACAGGCAGAACAACTCTTGTAGCAGTAACAAAATTATCTTTAATAATTATTGCACCATCATGAAGAGGACTGTTTTTAAAAAAAATGGTCTCTAAGATTTCTTTTGTTAATTCTATATTTACTTTTTCACCTGTTTCTTTAACAAATTCAAGACTGTTTTCTCTTTCTAGTACAATAATCGCCCCAGTTTTTTCTAGAGCCATTTTTTCACAGGAAGATAAAAGAACTGTAAGATTAACTTTTAATAAACTTTTATCTTGATTAAGAAAATTAAAATATTTTATAACATTTCTTCTGGAAGCAAAATTAGTTGAGCCGATAAGCAATAAAAATTTCCTGATTTCTTGTTGAAAAACAACTATCAAGGCAAAAAATCCAACGCTGATAAAATTTCCTAAAATATTAGATAGAACATCGAGATTAAGTAAGTCAGTAATTTTCCAAATAAAATAAATTATGACAATTCCAATGAAAATATTTATTGCTACAGTTCCTTTTACAAGTTTATATAGATAGAAAAGCAACAAAGCTACAAGAAGAATATCAAGTACATCTGTTATGGAAATATCAATAAAATCAAATTGGTTCAATGTAGCCTTTTTTGTAAAATTATGAAACTATTAGAGTGCTTGCAACAAATCAATGCATTCTTTCGCCTCATGAACATCATGAACTCTTAATATATTTGCTCCTTTTAAAAGTGCTACAGAGTTTAAAATGGTTGTTCCATTTAAAGCCTTCTCTGGATCAATTTTTAATTTTTTATAAATCATCGATTTTCTAGAAATTCCAACTAAAATTGGAAGTTCAAGCACCTTAAATAATTCTAGATTCTTCATTATGAAATAATCATTTTCAATCGTTTTAGAAAATCCAAAACCAGGATCAATTATAATATCGTTCAACCCATTTTTATAAGCTTTTTTTATGTTAGTCGAAAAATAGAACAAGGCTTTTTGAACTATATTTTCAAAATTTATTTCTTTTCCAATTTGGATGGGATTTATTTCATTAAATGTTAACACATATGGAACTTTATTTTCACCTGCAATTTCCATAAGCTTTGGATCATATTGCCCAGCAGATATATCATTAACAATGGAAACACCCATTTCAATGCATTTTAATGCTATTGAGTGATAAAAAGTATCTACTGAAAATATTATTTCAGGAAATTCCTTTATAAGGGCTTCAACTATAGGAATTAATCGTTTTTCTTCTTCCTTTTCTGAAATTTTATTCCCTCCAGGTCTTGTACTGTTACCTCCTATATCTATAAAAGAGGCACCTTCATTAATCATTTTATACGTTTGATTGATTGAGCTTTTGAGGCTATTATATTTGCCTCCGTCATAAAATGAGTCGGGGGTAAGATTTAATATTCCCATTATTTTAGGAACCAAAAGATTAACTAACCTTCCTTTGCAGTTTATAGTCATATTCTTTTAAGATATATTTTAAAACTTTTTGAATCTAATTTTAAGTACTTAAAAAATTTGCCGAAATTTACACTAAAATATATAAATAGTTTTCATGGCAGCTACTGAAGTTGAGTATGAGAAAGTAATAGATGAGTGTAGAGCACTTTTTCAAAAAAAAATGAAAGATTATGGTTCTGCCTGGAGAATTTTAAGAGTTTCTTCTTTGACAGATCAAATTTATATAAAAGCACAGAGGATAAGAAGCTTACAACTAAAGAAAACTCAAAAAATTAATGAGGGTGAAGTCCCTGAGTTTATAGGGATAGTTAATTATTCAATTATGGCTCTTATACAAATTGAAAAAGGGGTATCTGAGACACCAGATTTAATGGAAAAAGAGATTATTTTGTTTTACAATGAAAAAGTTAAAGCTACTTTTGAATTAATGCTAGCAAAAAATCACGATTATGGTGAAGCATGGAGAGACATGAGAATAAGTTCATTAACCGATTTAATTTTACAGAAACTAATACGTGTAAAAAAGATTGAAGAGAATTTAGGGAAAACTCTTGTTAGTGAAGGTATTGAAGCAAATTTTCAAGACATTATAAATTATGCTGTTTTTGCACTAATTCACATTGAGGCATTTAAATAAATTTTAGCTTTATGAGGAAAAAAATTGTTGCTGGGAATTGGAAAATGAACAATGATAAGGGGGAAACAAAAACTCTTATTGACTCTCTTATTCCAATTCCTTTAGCTGAAGGGATTAGAGTAATGATAGCACCCTCTTATATCCACCTTAGTGATGCCGTCAAGATGGTTAAAGACTCTAAAATTGAAATTCTTGCTCAGAATATGCACTTCTCAAATTCTGGTGCTTATACTGGTGAAATATCTGCAAAAATGTTGAAAAGCATTGGGGTGAAAAATGTAATTCTAGGACATTCTGAAAGAAGAACTTATTATAATGAGACAGAAGTCTCTCTTAAGGAAAAAATTAAAATGGCTATAAAAAATGATTTTGGAATAATTTTTTGTTTTGGTGAGCAATTGTCTGACAGGAAAAATGGAAAACATTTTGATGTTATAGAAAATCAATTAAGGATACCCTTGTTTGATTTAGGATTAAGTGATTGGAATAATATAAATCTTGCATATGAACCGGTTTGGGCAATTGGGACAGGTGAAACGGCAACTCCTGATCAAGTTCAAGAAATGCATTGTTTTATCAGGGGTTTGATCAGTAAAAATTACAATTCTGAAATGGCTGATAGTGTATCCATACTATACGGGGGAAGTTTGAAATCAAGCAATGCTAAAGAAATATTTTCGCAAAATGATGTTGATGGAGGTCTTATAGGTGGAGCATCATTAAATTTTGAAGAATTCACTAAAATTATTAAATCAATATAATGTTTAGATTTTACGAAGAAATATTTTATAAAGACAAACCTCAAATTAACAAGGAAGAGGATGTAGATTTAATTATTGATACTGGTCAGGAATACGAATTAATATTGTTTAATGATGATGTGAATACTTTTGATCATGTTATTGAGACCTTGGTTTCAGTTTGTAATCATACTCATGAGCAGGCTGAACAATGTGCTTATATTGTCCATTTTTCAGGAAAGTGTACTGTTAAGAAAGGTAAATATAGGCACTTAGAGCCTCTTTGCTTAAAATTATTGCAGGCCGATCTCTCAGCTGAAATCAATTAAAAACTAATCTCAAGAAGATAAAATGGGAAGATTTTTATTTTTTACTTTTTTTTTATTAAAACTTAATTATGCTCAAAATACTATATCTATGAATCAAACAATTTATCAGTTTTCCGTTGAAGACATTAATGGAGATTATTTTAATTTTTCAGAACTTAAAGGAAAAAAAATAATGGTTGTAAATACTGCGTCTAAATGTGGTTTAACACCTCAGTACGATGAGTTACAGAAATTATATGAAAAATATAAAGATGATAATTTTATAATCATTGGATTTCCTGCAAATAATTTTTTACGGCAAGAACCGGGAAGTAACAATGAAATTGCTACATTTTGTAAAAAAAATTATGGCGTTACATTTCCTATGATGTCAAAAATATCAGTAAAAGGGAAAGACATTCATCCGATATATGATTTTTTGACTAAAAAAGAGCTAAATGGTTATAAGGATTCTTTTGTCATGTGGAATTTCCAAAAGTATTTAATTAGTTCAAAAGGTATTTTAGAAAAAATTGTGTCGCCTTGGACTCTTCCATTTGATGATAAAATTTTATCTTGGATTGAAGAAAAATGAGTGATTTGAAATTCAAGAATAAAACAGTATGTGTGCATTCAGGAGAGCTTAAAGATCTTGAATACAAAGGAGCAGTTTCTCCTCTTTACATGAGCACTTCATATGCTTTTGAAGGAGTTGATTCTAAGCGTTACCCTAGATATTTCAATACTCCAAACCAAACTAGTTTAGCAAAAAGGATTGCTGCTTTAGAAAAAGGGGAGAAGGGGTTGATATTCAGTTCTGGAATGGCTGCGATTAGCTCCTCTTTATTTTCAAATTTAGAATCCGGAAATCATGTTATTTTTCAAAATGATCTTTATGGGGGGACCAGAAACTTTATAAAAAAGCAATTTCCGAAATATGGTATAGAATTTTCTTTTTCTAAAGGACTTAAGTTTTCAGATTTTCAAAAAGAAGTAAAATCTAATACGGTGGGAATTTATATTGAGACTCCTAGTAATCCACTTTTAAAAATAATCAACCTAAAAGAAATATCTGAATTTGCTAAAGACAAAAGATTTTGGACTATTATTGATAATACATTTGCTTCACCAGTAAATCAAAATCCAATAAATTTTGGTATCGATATGGTTGTTCATAGTGCTACAAAATATTTAGGGGGGCACAGCGACATTTGTTCTGGAGCTGTTGTTTCAAGCAGTTTTTATATAAATAAAATACATGATCATGCGAAAAATTTTGGAGGAAGTCCTAGCGAGTTTTCTACTTGGTTGCTTGAGAGAAGTGTTAAGACAGTTTTTTTAAGAGTGGAGGAACAAAATAAAAATGCTATGAATTTGGCAAAATTTCTTCAACAAAATGAATTTGTGTTATCTGTAAATTATCCAGGATTAGAATCACACCCTGATCATTTTATAGCAAAAAGTCAAATGCATGGAGGTTTTGGCGGCATACTTTCATTTGAGATTAACAAAAATATTGATGCTTCTAAGTTTTTGAAAGCCCTAAGATTGATAAAGCCTACTACTAGCCTTGGAGGTGTTGAGAGTACATTAATTATACCAAAATCTGCTTCCCATGCTTTACTTTCAGACATAGAAAGGCGTGATCAGGGGATATCTGATAACTTGATTCGCCTTTCAGTTGGAATAGAAGATATAGAAGATATTAAATTGGATTTGATTAACTCATTAAATTTTGCTGCCGATGAAAGTTGATATTTTAGCATTTGGTGCTCATCCTGACGATGTTGAGTTAGGTTGTGGAGGAACAATAGCAAAAGCTATTTCAAAAGGTAAAAAAGTCGGAATAATTGACTTAACAAGAGGTGAATTAGGAACTCGCGGGAATATTGATGTTAGAGACAAGGAATCCAAAGAAGCTGCTAAAATTTTAGGAGTTGAATTTAGGGAAAACCTAAATTTAAAGGATGGTTTCATTTTAAATGATAGAGAATCACAGGAAAAAGTTATCAAAATTATTAGAGCATATAAACCCGATGTTGTTTTGTGTAATGCGATTAAAGATAGGCACATAGATCATTCTCGAGCATCAGACTTAGTAAGTAGTTCATGCTTTCTAAGTGGTTTAGAGAAGCTAAAGACAATTGAAGGGGAAAACTTTTCAAATAATAGTTGGCGTCCTAAACATATTTTTCATTATATGCAATGGGAAGATTTGAAACCTGATTTTGTTGTAGATATATCAGGATTTCTTGAAACAAAAATGAAGGCCGTTAAAGCTTTTAAAAGTCAAGTTTATGACAAAGATTCTAATGAGACTGAAACACCTACAAGTTCAATTAATTTTCTTAGTTCGATAGAAGCGAGAGCACAAAACTTAGGCCGCCTTATATTTTCTAATTCAGCTGAAGGTTATACTACAGAAAGGTATCTTGCTGTTGAAGATTTTGACGCTTTGCTTTAAATTATTGCCTAAATAATTATAAATTTGGTCACTTATTTGGTGGTTGTAGCTCAGCTGGTTAGAGCGCTAGATTGTGGTTCTAGATGTCGCCGGTTCGAATCCGGTCTTCCACCCCAATTTTTTTTAAAACCCCCTAAAAAATCAGGGGGTTTTTTATAAGCGTTAACAACTTGAAATACTTTTAAAAAGAAATTCCAAATCCTATATTTGCAACTAAAATCCCATTTTCAGTTACTCCTGGGATATTAGGTAATTCCTCGGTTTGTTGTTCACTATAATTTGAATCTATATTGTCTACAGCCATAAAGGTTATTTCAGATGGAATATCTCCAAACCCATAGCCTAATTCAAATCTAAAATAAATCTTTCCAGAACTTTTAATACCAAATTTTAAGTTAGTCGTGTTTAGGTTAATCTTAGTAGTTCCACTACCGGTTCTGAGATCATCTAGACTAAGATTTTTAAATTTTAATTCTGTGTCAAGTTTGGCTCTCCCTATACTTAAATATGCACCCTTTCCTTCCTTTCCGAAATAATAATTAATTCCGTATTCAGAATAATTAATACTTACCTCAGAGTCCTCTTCTGGAGACACGCTAAATTTACTATAGTCTACAAATGGTGCAAAGTGATTATCAAGAATGGGAATAACAATTTCAAGATTAGCTGCTGCAATATTTGGTATACCTGTTTTTACTCCTAATGAAATATGTTTTACTTTATAAGGGATGGTATCTAAACTTGATTTATTTTCAATTTGTTGACTAATTAATGAATTGTAAAAAAATAAAATAAAAATTAGAAGAAGAACTTTTCTCATTGAATTGCAGATTGATTAGCATTTAATTTAATTCTATTTGGCATATTAGCAAGTTCCCAAGCAGTATGAAATATGAGTTTAGCTCTTTTTTGAAGGATTTCATAATTTATTTTATCTGCGGTGTCAGTTGGTTGATGATAGTCTTCATGGGTTCCACTGAAATAGAAAATAACCGGAATATTATTTTTAGCAAAGTTGTAATGGTCACTTCTGTAGTAGAATCGGTTGGGATCATTATCGTCATTGTAAGTATAGTCAAATATTAGGTTAGTATAATTTTTATTTATGTTTTCTGAAACTTCATGCAGTTCATTACTTAATTTATCTGAACCAATTAAATAAATATAATTTGGATCTTTATCTACTCTTTTCGGATCGAGTCTTCCTATCATATCTATATTAAGATTGGCTACAGTCTTTTCAAGCGGATAGAGCGGCTTTTCTGTATAGTACCTTGATCCTAAAAGACCTTTTTCTTCACCAGTCACATGTAGAAATATGATTGAACGTTTTGGTCTATTATTTTCATTAACTGCAATTTGAAAGGCCTCTGCAATTTCAAGCATAGCAACATTTCCAGATCCATCATCATCAGCACCATTATATATTTCGCCATTTTTTATTCCTACATGATCTAAATGAGCTGAAATAATAATATATTCTTCTGGAATTTCAGTGCCAGGTATTATTGCAACAACATTTTCAGTTTTTACATTTTTATCTCTAATCCTTAAAACCATTTCTTGAAAATAATTTTTAGTATTGATTGCCGCATCTATACCTTGTTTTTGATAATAATTTCTTAAAAAATCAACCGCTATTTTTTGTCCTTTTTCCCCAGTGTCTCTTCCTTCAAAATAATCAGAGGCATAAACATAAAGAAGTTCTTTAAGTTCTTTGGAAGTAATTGATTCAGAATATTTCAAAGATAGATCAGTCTGGGTAAAAACCTTTGAAGTGAAGAAAAACAATAAGATGACACTTAATCTCATAATAAAATTTTTTAGCTATTTATAATTATCGTGTTATGCAAATATAACTTTATATTGTTACTTATTTAAAACTTGGGAAGTTGGATTTAGAGATTTTAATCGCCTTTATTTTGTCTTCAACAGCTTTGACGTTAATGCCTGGACCAGATATTATATATGTCATTTCTCAGAGCGTGATATTTGGGAAACGTAATGGTGTGTTAATTAGTTTAGGATTGGTGACAGGTCTTTTATTTCATACCCTAATGGTAGTTTTTGGTCTTGCTGCAATAATTAATATTTATCCTAATCTTATATTTACAATTAAGCTTTTGGGCTCGATTTATATAGTTTATCTTGGGTTTATTAGTATTAGAAAATCATATCAAATGGATGTAAACATAAAATCTTTCCATCAAGAAGAAAATGGTGGTTTTTACCGAGGTCTTGTTATGAACTTATTAAACCCTAAAGTAAGTTTATTTTTTCTTGCTATTTTTCCTGGGTTTTTGTTTAGCCAAAGTTTATCTATTCAAGTTCAGTTTTTGATTCTAGGATTCATTTTTTTTGTTCAGGCATTAGTTATTTTTATAATTGTTACAATTCTATCAAACTATTTTTTCAAATTTTTAAAAAGTTCTTTTATTTTAAGAAAATCAATTTTAAAAATTCAAGGAATATTTTTAATTATAATAGCAGTTTTCATTTTATTGATTTAAAAATATTTGGAATTGAAAGGGTTAATATTATCGAATATCCAAGAGATGCCATGTGCATTAAATCATAAAAATTTTTATCTAGTTCTAAATCTTTCTGAAAAAATGATGAATTTCTTATCTCTTGAGATTATATTTAATTGATAATCAGGATATAATTTGTTATATTTGCACGCATCTAGTTTTAAATTAGTTGCAATGGAATCCAAAAAGTTTATCGGCAAGGGCCTTACATATGATGATGTTTTGTTGGTGCCTTCATATTCAGAAGTTCTCCCAAGAGATGTTTCTGTAGCCTCTCGTTTTTCTAGAAATGTTAATCTTAACATCCCCATTGTTTCTGCAGCTATGGATACTGTAACTGAGAGTGAAATGGCAATTGCTATGGCTAGAGAAGGTGGAATTGGTGTAATACACAAGAATATGACAATTGAAAAACAAGTTTCAAATGTTAGAAAGGTTAAGCGTGCAGAATCAGGTATGATAATGGATCCAGTAGTTCTTTCTGAAGAATCTCTTGTTGGTGATGCAAAAGAAAATATGTTGCAATATAAAATAGGGGGAATTCCTATAGTTGATTCAAAAAGAAAATTACTTGGTATCGTTACAAATAGAGATTTACGTTTTGAACATGATGAATTTCGACCTATTAAAGAGGTTATGACGAAAAAAAAATTAATTACGGTAAAGCAAGGAACTTCACTTAAAGATGCTGAAGAAATTTTACAAAAGCACAAGATTGAAAAACTTCCAGTTATAGATAAAAAAAATAATTTAGTTGGACTTATTACTTTTAGAGATGTAACAAAGCATTTAACTAAACCAAATTCTAATAAGGATAAATATGGTCGGCTTGTTGTTGCTGCTGCAGTTGGAATTAATAAAGAGGTCGTAAAGAGGGCAGAAGCTCTAGTTGAAGCTAATATTGATGCCTTAGTAATAGATACTGCTCATGCACACTCCAAAGGAGTTTCTAAGATATTAACTTTTATAAGAAAAGAATTTCCAAAATTGGATATAGTTGTCGGCAATGTTGCAACTTATGAAGGAGCAAAATTTTTAGTTGACTTAGGTGCTGATTCAGTTAAAGTAGGTATCGGACCTGGATCTATTTGTACTACAAGAGTTATTGCAGGTGTTGGTTATCCTCAACTCTCTGCTATAATGGAAGTTTCTAAAGCATTACGAGGTAAAAATATTCCGATTATTGCCGATGGAGGTATAAGATATACAGGGGATATTCCTAAGGCTATTGCTGCAGGTGCTGATTCAGTTATGTTAGGAGGATTGATTGCAGGAACTCAAGAATCCCCTGGTGAAACTATTATTTTTGAAGGAAGAAAATTTAAGTCTTACAGAGGTATGGGCTCCGTTGAAGCAATGGAAAGAGGAAGTAAGGATCGGTACTTTCAAGATATTGAGGATGATGTAAAGAAATTAGTTCCAGAAGGGATTGTAGGTAGAGTACCTTATAAAGGAGAATTGATAGAAAGTATCCATCAATTTGTTGGAGGACTCAGGTCTGGAATGGGTTATTGTGGAACTAAAAATATAAAATCTCTTCAAAAAGAAGGTAAATTCATTTCAATAACACCATCAGGTATTAGAGAAAGTCATCCACACAATATAACAATTACTAAAGAAGCTCCTAATTACAGCCCTTAAAGTCAAGCTACTATCTTAAATGTGTGTACTTCTTTTTCTGTTTGAATTCTAATTATATACATATTTTGATTTTTAAGTAATATGGGTATTTTAGAATTCAAAAAATTTTGAACATTGACATCAAGAATTTTATTTCCAATTATTGTATAAACCTCTATTTTACCAGGTCCTCTTATGTCTTTGATATGAATAAATCCATTCTCATATAAAACAATTGGTTTGTTCAGGTTTTGTAGCTTAACTAATTTTTCGTTAGATTCAGAGGTTAACAAATTGACTTCAAAAAAAGAAAAGTATCCAGAAGTTACAAAAAAGCAAATAATAAGTATTATATTCTTCATTGCTTTTTAAATTCTTTGCAATTTACACAAATTTTTAATTTGTTCAAAAAAATATTAACATAACAAATAATTATTAATCAGTTATTTATGATATTTATTAAAAAGAATTTATTTAATTGTTTATAAATAGCACAATATTTTTTCTAAATAACGTTGCTTTATTAAAGAGATTAGAATTTCAAGTATAATGATTTCAAAAAGTATTTTATTTTTCATTTTTCTCGTGATTTCTTGTAAAGATTTTAACACCAATATTAAAGACAAAATTATTGCAAGGGTTGACAATAATTATTTGTATTTATCAGACTTTGAAAAAATTAACTATAAATTCAATTCAGAAGGAGATAGTTTAATTATTATTAATGATTTTATAAATAAATGGGCTCTTAATCAGATTTTATTGAGACAATCATTAATAAACTTACCAGAGGAAAAGTTATCTGAAATTGATAATCTTGTTGACAGTTATAAATCTGATTTGTTAACTAATAACTACACAGAATTTGTTGTTAGTTTAAAATTAGATACTCTGATTAGTTCATTTGAAGCAAGTGCTTTTTATGAAAAAAACAATAATAATTTTAAATTAAAAGAGCCTATTTACAGAGTTAGGTTTCTAAATTTTTTAAAAAATAATGTTGATAGAAAAGAAATAACTAGAAGTTTTAAAAGATTTAATAATTTGGATAGAAGATTTATCGATTCTCTTTCTTTTCAATTTTTAAATTCTTTTTTAGCTGATACTTTATGGCTAACTAAGGGAGAATTAATTAAAAATATACCTTTTATAAATTCTACCAATTTTGAATATTATTTTTCAAAAAAGATAAAATATTTTGAGATTAAAGATGAAACACAATTATCTTTGTTTAGTATTTTGGCCTCCATTGAGGCTAACGAAATCGCTCCATTTTCTTATGTTGAAAATGTGATAGAAAATATTATTTTAAATCGGAAAAAACTTGACTTAATAAAAAATTTCAATAATGAAATTTTAAAAGATGCTATCAAAACCAAAGAGTATGAAGTTTATGAAATTGTTAATTAGGATTTTCATATTTTCTTTTTTGTTAATTAGTCAATTTTCTTTTTCTCAAGTTAAAGAGGATAGGATTAAAATTGACGGCGTATCTTCAGTCATAGGAGATTATGTAATACTCGATTCTGATATTGATAAAATGATGATTGAAATAGAATCTCAAGGAGTTTCAACAAAAAATATAACTAGATGTGAATTATTAGGCAAGTTAATGGAAGACAAATTATATGCTCATCATGCAGTTCAAGATAGTATTGAAGTTAGTGATCAAGAAGTCTATGATTATGTAGATCAAAGTATCTCATATTTTATAGATCAATTAGGAAGTATAGAGAAAGTTCTTGAATTTTATAAAAAGTCAAGTGAAGTTTCTTTTAGACAAGAACTTTTTGAGATTAATAAAGTCCAAAAGTTATCTTCACTCATGCAAAGTAGTATAGTTGATGATGTTGAGATAACACCTGAAGAAGTTAGGCAATTTTTTCAATCGATACCTAAATTAGATTTGCCAGTTTTTGGCACTGAATTAGAAATATCACAAATAGTTATTCAACCAAAGGTTTCTAAACAAGAAGAAAAGCGCATAATGAATCAATTATTATCTTTTAAGTCTGATGTAGAGGAAAGAGGATTGAGTTTTTCATCTAAAGCTATACTTTACTCTCAAGATCCAGGATCTAGATCTAATGGGGGTAAATATACCTTAAATAGAAAAAGACCAAGAATGGTTAAAGAATTTAGAGATGTTGCCTTTGCATTACAGGAAGGAGAGATTTCAGATCCTTTTGAAACAGATTTTGGATGGCATATTTTGGTTGTTGATAAAATCAGAGGACAAGAGATAGATATAAGACATATTCTGTTAACACCAAAAATTGATACTTCTGATTTAGAAAACGCCAAGGCAATTATTGACACATTACGAACAAGGATTAATGATGGTGAGATTAGTTTTGAAGATGCTGCTTATCAATTTTCAAACGAAAAAGAGACTAGACTTAATGGAGGAGCTTTAATCAATCCAGCGAGTGGAGATAAAAGGTTTGAGTTGACAAAGATGGATCCTGTACTTTATAATCAAGTGAGAGAGTTAAAAGATAATGAGGTGTCTGCCCCTTTTCTGGAGGAAGATCGTTCAGGTTTAAAAAAATATAAGATTCTTAAAGTTACAAATAGGTATGATGAACATATGGCAGATTACTCGAAGGATTATACCAAAATAAAGGAACTTGCTTTAAAAGAAAAGCAAGTTTCTAAAATAAGGGAATGGATGGATGATAAAATAGAAGCAACCTATATAAATGTTAATTCTGATTATAAAAACTGTAATTTTAAAAACAAGTGGATTAAAAAATAAATTAATCTTTAAAGTATTTTAGAGGGACCCATAGCATTCCAAAACATTCCCCTTTTTCTTTGTTGATATTTTTGTGATGAATTTTGTGAGCTCTTCTTAGAGCTTTAGCATATCTATTATTAGTTTTTTTAAAAATTTTAAATCTTTGGTGAATGAATATGTCATGAACTAAAAAATATGTCAAGCCGTACAAAAAAATACCAATCCCAATTGGAAGACCAATAGTTAAAACACCAGTTTCCCACAAAAAAAATGATCCAATACTTAAAATTGCGTAGAACAAGAAAAACATATCGTTACGTTCAAACCAAGAGGTATGATCTTTTTTATGATGGTCCTTATGGAGCACCCATAAAAATCCATGCATTATATACTTATGCATAAACCATGCATTAAACTCCATAAAAAGAAATGTTCCGATAACTATTATTACCCATAAAAAAATATCCATTTATATAAGATTTAGATGAAATTTGACATAAGATTTAGCAAGAACTCCAATTTTTTGATAGTTAGGTATTCTAATTCTAATTTTTTTAATATTTAGAGATGGTGTTTGTTTGAGTTTGAGAAGTAATTTTTTGTAATATTTGTAAGCTGTATAAACACCTAGCCTTGATTCATCTGAAAGCTTATTAATACCCTCAACAGCAATTTTGAAATCATTTTCAATCTCTTCAACTATATCTAATTTAGTTTTCTCATCAAAGTTTGATACATCCACATTAGGAAAATAATTTCTTTTAAGCTCTTCAGAGTCTGTTTTAAGATCTCTTAAAAAATTAACTTTTTGAAAAGCACTTCCTAAAGCCATCGCAGGAATTTTTAATTCATTATATTTTTTTAAATCGCCTTTCACAAAAACTTTGAGACACATTAAACCAACAACATCAGCAGAACCGTATACATATTTTTTATATTCTGATTTTGTTTTATAAAAACTTTTATGAAGATCAAGCCTCATGCTTTTCAAAAACGAATTAATTAATTCATTTCCAATATTGTTTTTGTTCACAGTATACTGAAAAGAATTAAGAATAGGATTTAAACTTATCTTGTTTTTTATAGCATAGAAAAGATCATCTTCAAATTTATCTAAAAGATCTTCTTTATCAAACTCATGAAATGAATCAACTATTTCATCTGCGAATCTAACAAAACCATAAATATTATATATATGTCTTTTAATCTTATGACCAAGAAGTGATGTTCCCATTGAAAATGATGTACTATAACGTTTAGTTACAAGTTTACTGCAGTCAAAAGAAACTAAATCAAAAACTTCTTTCATTTTTATATTGATTACCATTATAAAAATACTAAAATTTGATTCAAAATTAATTATGTAAGTAGTTTTGAGTTTTTGGTGAGTGTGCGCACGAGAAGACTCGAACTTCCACGGGATATTAATCCCACTAGGCCCTCAACCTAGCGCGTCTACCAATTCCGCCACATGCGCCTAAGTGACCTGGCTGGGTCTCGAACCCAGGACCCTCTCCTTAAAAGGGAGATGCTCTACCAACTGAGCTACCAGGTCTGAAGCTGCAAATATAGGATCAATAATTTATTTTTCATCTTTAAATTTTATAATTTTGAATTACTTTATATATAGAAAATTGTCTTCTTTTATTATTTTGATAGGCTACATGGGATCTGGTAAATCTACTGTCGCCAGTGAGCTTTCGAAGCAAACATCAATCCCTTTTGTTGATCTTGATAATTTTATTGAAAGAACTGAAAAGATGACAATCAAGAATATTTTTGATAAATATGGAGAAATATATTTTAGAAAAAAAGAACGTCATTATTTAGAAAAACTTTTGAATTCAAACAATTATTCCATCGTTTCACTTGGAGGTGGAACACCATGTTATTCAGATAATATGAAATTTCTCGATTCTTTAAATAATGTTTGTACCATTTTTTTGAAGGTATCACCAAAAAATATATCAAACAGATTATTTAATGAAAGAAAGAAAAGACCTTTGATTTCCCATATAGACTCAATTAAATCCATGGAAAATTTTGTTTCAAAACATTTATTTGAACGTATGACTTATTATTCAAAAGCTACTTATGAAATAGACGCAAATAACAAGTCAGTTTTAAAAATTGTTAAAAACATAATGAGTTTACTAGCTTAAGTATACTCCCTCGTTTTCATCAAAAACTACATCTACACGTTCTTTTATTGAGGTTGAGAGTGAAATCCCTTTAAAATCAGCTTTTATTGGATAGGTTTTATGATTTCTATTAACTAAAACAGCTGTTTGTATACGTTTAGTCCTTTTAGAAAGAAAATAATTAACCGCATGGATTAATGTTTTTCCAGTATTTAGAACATCATCTACAACAATAACAGAATTCTTGCCAAACATTTTATTCTCTGATATTTTGATTTCTTTCAGTGGATTATTTTTATCAATCTTTATTTCAACCAATTCAATTTTTGCCAGTGAAATTTTTTTTAATTCTTTTATAATTCTATTCGCTAAGGTTAGACCATTTTTATATATTCCAGCTACAATTATGGATTTTTCTTCAAGATTTGTTTCATGAATTTGGTATGCAATTCTCTTAACGGTATTACTAATGTCAATAGACTTTAATATTCTCTTACTTGATTCTATTTTCATAACAGATATAAAATTAATAAAACATAATTTGTAATTAAATTAATTTAAAAAAAGAGAAGATGGAGATTTATTTTTTTGAAAATTTATCAATTTCCCTTCTTTCTTTTTTTGTTGGTCGACCAGTTCCTTTTTCTCTTTCAATCAGAATAGATTTAATATTAATTCCAGATTTTATTTTAACTACCTCTTTCTCTTTTCTATGGATATCTAAAAGTTTTGCACCAATTCGATTTTTAGGTAATTTTAAAACAGTAATATTTTTTGAAGCTTGATTTTTAGTAATTGATATTTTATCACCAATGTATATTTCTTTAGAAGATTTAATTGTTTTTCCGGATATCTTAATTTTTCCACTCTTGCAAGCTTGACTAGCTAAATTTCTAGATTTAAAATACCTCAAATGCCATAAAAGTAAATCTGCTCTCATCGAATATTCATGTATTGAGTACAAAAATAAAGTAAAATCGTATTTTTGTTGGTATTATGATTTTTAAAAAGTTAAATCTACATTTTGTTTTATTCTTATTGCTAGTTTTATTTTTTAGCTGTAAAAAAGATAATTCTGATCAAGTAGAGGAGATCAGAGATTTATCAGAACAAACTTTAATTGACGACTCTGCCTTGACTGAGTATTTGGAAACACATTTTTATAATTATGAAGATTTTCAAAATTATCCGAACCAGTACCCCATAGAAATTATACTAGACACTATAGCTGGTGATAATAAAAATAAAACACCATTAATTGATCAGGTCATTAAAAAAGGTGTTGAACTTATTAATGGGGATGATAATATTAATGTAGATTTATATTATTTAATTGCTAGGCAAGGAAATGGGACCAAACCGTCAGTTGCAGATTCAACTTTTGTAACCTACAGAGGTAATCTTTTAAATGGATCAAAATTTGATGAAAGAGTATATCCTATTTGGTTTGATTTGATTTCTGTTGTTAGGGGCTTTCGAGAAGTTTTGCCTGAATTTTCAGATGGAACTTTTTTAATTAGGCCTGATGGGACCTTTGATTTTAAGGATTATGGACAAGGTATTTTCTTTCTGCCTTCGAGTTTAGGATATTTTTCAAGTAGCTCAGCATCAATACCTGCTTATTCACCTCTTATTTTTTCAATTTCACTCCATTTAGTTAACCAATCTGATCATGATTCGGATGGAATTTTATCTATAGACGAGGATGTTGATAAAGACAATAATCCACTAAACGATGATACAGATAATGATGGTATTTTTAATCTTTTCGATACAGATGATGATGGTGACGGTATATTAACGTCTAATGAATATGATCAAGATAACGATGGTGTTGCTGATGACTCTGACAATGATGGTATTCCTGATTACTTAGACCCTGATTAATTTAGCATATAAAGTTCTAAGATATTATTGTCAACAAAATATTCATTTTCGATTGACAACTTTTTTACATGCGTCGATTATAGATTCTTTATTAAGGCCATATTTAGTCATAAGCTCAATTGGCTTACCTGACTCACCAAAAGTATCTTTAGTAGCAACAAATTCTTGAGGAACAGGGAAATTTTGAGAAAGGATTCTTGATATGGTTTCACCCATCCCACCATGATAATTATGTTCTTCAGCTGTAACTATTGCTTTTGTTTTTTTTACTGAATCAAGGATCATATTTTTGTCAATAGGCTTTATTGTATGAATGTTTATTACTTCTGCATTAACACCTTCATTCTCAAGTGATTCAGCAGCATTTATAGCTTCCCAAACAAGGTGCCCTGTTGCTACTATTGTCACATCAGTTCCAGGATTTAGCATGATTCCTTTGCCTATTTCAAATTTCATACTGGGAGTAGTAAAATTCGGAACGGAAGGCCTTCCAAAACGGAGATATACAGGTCCACAATGCTCTGAAACAGCAATTGTTGCAGCTCTAGTTTGATTGAAATCACAAGGGTTTATTACTACCATTCCTGGAAGCATTTTCATTAGCCCAATATCTTCAAGAATTTGGTGTGTTGCACCATCTTCTCCTAGAGTTATACCAGCATGTGAAGCACATATTTTAACGTTTTTATTTGAATAAGCAATGGACTGTCTAATTTGGTCATAAACACGCCCAGTAGAAAAATTTGCGAATGTTCCTGTGTAAGGTATTTTACCTCCAATAGTTAAACCAGCAGCGATACCAATCATATTGGCTTCTGCAACTCCTACTTGGATGAAACGTTCTGGATTTTCCTTCTTAAAGGCATCCATTTTTAAGGATCCTGTTAAATCTGCACAAAGAGCAACTACATCAGGATTGTTTCTTCCTAATTCCAAAAGTCCCAATCCGAATCCTGAACGAGTGTCTTTAGATCCTTGATTTTTATATTTTTTCATTTCTTTATGAATGGTCTATAGTTTAATAATCACCAATGGTCTCGGGGTTTTGTTTTAAAGCTATAGCTAGTAATTCATCATTAGGAGCTATACCATGCCATTTATGTGTTCCCATCATAAAATCAACGCCATTTCCCATTTCTGTTTCCATTAAAACAACAACTGGTTTTTCTTTTTTTGTCATTGTTTTTGCTTTTTGCAATGAATAAATAATTGATTCAATATTGTTACCTTCTTTAAGTTTTAACACTTCCCAACCAAAAGAAGAGAATTTTTTACTTAAGTCACCCATGTTTAAGACCTCGTCAGTACTACCATCTATTTGTTTTCTATTTAAATCTACAGCTGCAATAATATTATCTATCTTTTTTGCTGATGCAAACATAGCAGCTTCCCAATTTTGTCCTTCTTGAAGCTCTCCATCTCCTAATAAAACATAAACTAGTTTTTTGTCATTATTTAATTTTTTTGCCAAAGAAGCACCTATGGCTACTGAAAGACCTTGACCAAGGGATCCTGATGCAATTCTTATTCCAGGAAGACCCTCATGGGTTGTAGGATGACCTTGTAGCCTAGAATTAATTAACCTAAAAGTGTTCAATTCGGAAATCGGGAAAAAACCTCTACGAGCCAATGTGCTATAAAAAACAGGGGAAATATGACCATTAGATAAAAAGAAAATATCTTCATCATTGCCATTCATTTGAAAGGTTTCATTTAGATCCATAATTTCATTGTATAGAGCTACAAAATATTCAGTACAACCTAAAGAACCACCTGGATGGCCTGAGTTTACACTATTAACCATTCTTAGTATATCTCGTCTTATTTGGACTACTAGTTTTTGAAGTTTCTTATTGTCTGTCATTTTTCAGCTTCTAATAACAAAATTAAGATTTAGAAAGATAGCTACAAGAATGATTCAAATCATTTATTAAGTATTATGCTATTTGTTGTTAACAACTTATTATTTTGTAACAGGTAATTTAAATTTAAACAGTTCATATTTTTATATTCAAACAAAAAGATGTTCAAACTGATTCATAAAGACCCAAAATCATCTGCTCGCTTAGGTGAGATAAATACTGATCATGGAAAAATTAAAACACCTGTTTTTATGCCTGTTGGTACAAACGCAAGTGTTAGAGCTGTACATCAAAGAGAATTAAGAGAAGATATTAATCCAAGTATTATTTTAAGCAATACATATCATTTGTATCTAAGACCTGGAGAAAAGATTATTGGCAAAGCAGGGGGGATACACAAATTTATGAAATGGGATAGACCGATATTAACCGATTCGGGAGGTTTTCAAGTTTTTTCTTTATCTGGTAATAGAAGTATTACAGAAGAAGGAGTTAATTTTCAATCACATATAGATGGATCATATCACTTGTTTACTCCAGAAAGAGCTATTCAAATTCAAAGAGAAATAGGGGCAGATATTGTTATGGCTTTTGATGAATGTATTCCTTATCCTTCTAAATATGAAGAGACAAAAAAATCTACATACATGACACACCGATGGCTAGATCGATGCATTGAAGAAAACAATAAACTAGAATTTAAATATAATTATCGACAATTTTTATTTCCAATTATTCAAGGAGGCATTTACGGAGATTTAAGGAAGTTCTCGGCAGAATATATTGCTCAAAAAGATTTGCTTGGAAATGCAATTGGAGGACTTTCGGTAGGTGAACCAATTGAAGAAATGTATGCTATGACTGAATTAACATGTAATGTTTTGCCAGAAGATAAACCTCGTTATTTAATGGGAGTTGGAACTCCAAAAAATATATTAGAGAGTATAGCGATAGGAGTTGATATGTTTGATTGTGTTATTCCTACTAGGAATGGAAGAAATGGAACTTTATATACTTCAAAAGGAATAATAAATATTAAAAACAAAAAATGGGAAGATGATTTTTCGCCAATTGATGAATTTAGTTATAGTTTTGTTGATATAGATTATTCAAAAGCATATTTGAGACATCTTTTTACAGTAGATGAAATTTTAGGAAAGCAGATTGCTACTCTTCATAATTTGTCATTTTACATGTGGTTGTTAAGAGAATCTAGAAAACATATCTTAGCTGGCGACTTCAATATTTGGAAAAATAGGATGATAAGACAAATGGATCAAAAAATTTAAAATGAAGATTTTTGACAAGTACATAATTAAAAGCTATCTGTTAACCTTTTTAACCATGTTGTCGTTGTTTATTCCAGTTGCGATTATGGTTGATTTAGCTGAAAAAATTGATAAGTTTAAAGAAAAGGAGATTCCACTTGATGACATAATTAATTACTACTATGATTTTGTTTGGTATTTTGGAAATTTATTATTTCCAATTTTTCTTTTCTTAGCGGTTATTTGGTTTACTTCAAAGCTAGCAAACAATACTGAGGTTATAGCTATATTAAGTTCAGGGATTTCTTTTTTTAGATTTTTGCGACCATATATTATTTCAGCATCTATAATTGCTTTTTTTTCTTTTATGGCTGGTATGTTTATTGTGCCAAAGTCTAGTTTAAGATTTAATCAATTTAGATTCAAGTACATTGAAAAAAAGGATGAAAGAAGAACAACGAACCTTTTTAAAAAAATAAATGATAATGAATATATTTTCGTTAGTAATTATGATCCTATAAGAAAAAGAGGAACAAATTTTTCACTAGAGCACTTCAAAGATAATAAGCTAAAGTTTAAGATTTTATCAAATAGTATTCGTTGGATTGAAGAAGAAAAAAACTTTAGACTTTTTGGGTATAGTAAAAGATTTTTTGACGATGATTATGAGAAACATATTTCAA
Source organism: Bacteroidota bacterium (assembly GCA_036340635.1). GTDB lineage: Bacteria > Bacteroidota > Bacteroidia > Flavobacteriales > Flavobacteriaceae. The sequence continues at coordinate 67,219 of JAYYYF010000002.1, forward strand.
GATCTAGAATTGATACAATCTTTGACTTTAAAATTGAGGATCTTTCTCCAGTTACATATAAAGCTGAAACTTTAACTTACAGCTCTTTAAATAAATTTATTGAAAAAGAACGCCTTAGCGGTTCGGTTTTAATAAATAATCATTTATTAGTTCGTCATAAAAGGTGGAGTTTACCTCTTTCGTCTTTTGTTTTAACCATTATAGCAGTCTCTGTTTCTTCATTCAAAAGAAGAGGAGGGATGGGTATAAATCTTGCTTTTGGCATATGCCTAGGTTTTGTTTATATTTTTTTTGACAAGATTTTTGGCATTATGGTAAACAAGTCAACTTTTTCTCCTGCTATAGCTGCTTGGCTACCTCTGTTTGTTTTTGGCCTTTTGTCTATCTATTTACTTTTAAAATCAAAGCGGTAAAGTTTTATCATTATAATTTATAAATTTGTTTTATACAATTAAGAAATGGAATACTTAGAATTTGAGTCACCTATAAAGGAATTGCATGAGCAAATTTCAAAATGCAAAACATTAGGTGAACAAAATAATGTAGATGTATCAAAAACCTGCAAATTACTTGAAAATAAACTTGAGAAAACTATGTATAAAGTTTATTCTAATCTTAATGCGTGGCAAAGAGTTCAACTTTCAAGACATCCATCAAGGCCATATACTTTAGATTATATAAATGCCATATGTGGGGGAACTTTTTTAGAAATGCATGGAGATAGAAATTATGCAGATGACAAAGCAATGATTGGTGGTCTTGGCAAAATAGAAGATCAATCATTTATGTTTGTAGGTATGCAAAAGGGATACAATACTAAAACAAGACAATACCGAAATTTTGGGATGGCAAAACCTGAAGGGTATCGTAAGGCATTACGATTAATGAAGTCTGCAGAAAAATTTAATTTACCAGTAGTTAGTTTTATTGACACACCAGGAGCGTATCCTGGAATTGATGCCGAGGAAAGAGGTCAAGGAGCCGCAATTGCTAAAAATATATTTGAAATGCTAAGCATAAAATCTCCAATTATTGTTGTTATAATAGGAGAGGGAGCATCAGGAGGAGCTCTGGGTATAGGAGTAGGTGATTTAGTTTATATGCTTGAAAACACTTGGTATTCAGTTATTTCACCTGAATCTTGTTCCTCAATTTTATGGAGAAGTTGGGAACATAAAGAAGTTGCTGCTGAAGCTCTTAAACTTACAGCCGAGGATATGCTTGAAGCGGATTTGATCGATAAGATTATTAAAGAGCCTTTAGGTGGTGCACATAATTTTCGCGAAAAGGTTTTTAAGAGTGTGAAAAAAGAAATAATAGAGGCATTTAAAAAGTTGAACGAAATTGACTCGAAAAAAAGAATTCAACTGAGGAGAGAAAAATTTTCAAGGATGGGGACTTTCAAAGGTTAAGCTAATCTTATTTTTTCAATCTTATTAACATTTTTATTTTTTTATAAACACCCATTTTGTTCAATCTTATATGATAAAAGATATAAGATTTAATTATTTTGACTTAATAAAGAAGTTAAATTTGTGGTATGGAAAAAAGCAGATCGATAAAAATTGATAAAGAGGATTCAGGAACTGTTATCAATTTAAAAAACGCTAAATTACCTCCCCAAGCTATAGATCTAGAAGAAGCAGTTTTAGGAGCTATGTTGATAGACAAAAAAGGAGTTGATGAAGTCATTGATTTACTTCAACCGGATGCATTTTATAAGAATGCGCATAAGCATATATTTGAATCAATCCATTCACTTTTCCAAAATTCTGAACCAATAGACTTACTTACAGTTTCTTCAGATCTTAAAAAAAAAGGGAAACTAAGTACAATAGGTGGAGACTATTATTTAATAAATCTAACACAAAAGGTTTCTTCTTCTGCTCATATTGAATTTCATGCAAGAATTATTTTGCAAAAATTTATTCAAAGAAGTTTAATTAAAATATCAAATGAAATAATTGAATCTTCATATAAAGATTCAGTAGATGTTTTTGACTTATTGGATGAATCTGAATCAAAGCTTTATGATATAACTCAGGGTAATATAAAGAAATCATCTGACACTGCACAAAATTTAGTTTTTTTAGCAAAAAAGAAAATTGAAGAGATAGCTAATCAGGAGGGATTGAGTGGAATAAGTACAGGTTTTGAAAGACTTGATAATTTAACTTCTGGATGGCAGCCTAGTGATTTAATTGTTATAGCTGCGCGTCCAGGTATGGGTAAGACAGCTCTTTCATTGTCGATGGCAAGAAATATTTCAGTTAACGTAAAAGTTCCAGTAGCTTTTTTCTCATTAGAAATGTCCTCTGTTCAATTAATCACCAGATTGATTTCTGCTGAAACCGGTTTATCTTCTGAAAAGTTACGAACTGGAAAATTAGTTGATCACGAATGGAAACAGTTAAATGTCAAAGTAGGGGACCTTGAAAAAGCACCTTTATTTATTGATGACACCCCTGGCCTTTCAATTTTTGACTTGAGAGCAAAATCTAGAAGATTAGTTTCTCAGCATAAAATAAAACTGATAATAGTGGATTATCTTCAGCTAATGACTTTGGGTAATAATAATAATGCAGGAAATAGAGAACAGGAGATCTCAAATATTTCTAGAAATTTGAAATCACTTGCTAAGGAACTAAATATACCTATTATTGCCCTTTCACAATTATCAAGAGCAGTTGAAACAAGGTCTGGCCCCAAAAGACCTCAATTATCTGATTTGAGGGAATCTGGAGCTATTGAGCAAGATGCAGATATAGTTTCTTTTATTTACCGTCCAGAATATTATGGGATTGAAGAATGGGATGATGAGGAAAGAACACCTACAGCAGGTCAAGCTGAGCTTATAGTTGCTAAGCATCGTAACGGCGGACTTGATAAGATTAGATTAAAATTTGTTCCAAGTTTAGGAAAATTTGAAGATATGCAAAAATATGATTCTTCTTTTGAGTATGAATCTAAAATGAATCCCGATGATATTAAGAATCAAAATCTTAATGACAATTCTGAAAGTGATGACATGCCGTTCTAATTTTTTCTTTATATAATTTTTAAATCTTTCAATTCTAATTCTAGTTTCTCAGGATTTTTAAAATGGATCCCTTTAATATTTAATTTTCTAGCAGCTTTAACATTTCTTAAATTGTCATCAATGAAAATTGTTTCATTAGGGTTAATTTTAAACCTATTTATTGTGATTCGGTAAATTTTTTCAAAAGGTTTTCTCGTTTTTTCTTTCCCGGAAACAACTATTCCGTCAAACCACTTTAAAAAATGAAATTTTTTTAAAGCAGTTGGGAAAGTTTCTGCACTCCAATTTGTTAGTGCATAAATATTACAACTATTTTTTTTATATACTTTTTCAAGTATGTCAACACTTTTATTAATTGGGCCTCCAAGCATTTCTTCCCAACGGCCATAATAAATTCTAATTAAATTTTCGTATTGTGGAAATAATTTTATCCTTTCTTCAGTAGCTTTTTTTAAAGGATATCCTGCATCTTGGTTTTCATTCCAGTCAAAAGTGCAAATATTTTCAAAAAACCATTTCATTTTATCCCTGTCATTGTTAAATACTTTTAAGTAAACATATTCAGGATTCCAATCAATTAAAACTCCTCCTAGATCAAAAATTATATTTTTAATTAAAGTCATATTCTATTGATTGTTTTTTGAGATCATTAAGTAACTTTTTAAAAATTTATCTATATCTCCATTCATCACATTTTCAACTTCACTTGTTTCTGTTTCAGAACGAAGATCTTTAACTAATTTATACGGATGCATAACATAATTTCTGATTTGTGACCCCCATTCAATTTTCTTTTTAGCAGACTCAATTTTTTTTCTTTCAGAATTTTTTTTCTCCATCTCTATTTGATACAATTGTGATTTAAGTAGTTGCATTGCTTTATTTTTGTTTTCCAGTTGTGACCTAGTTTCAGAATTTTCAATTATTATTCCACTGGGACCATGTCTTAAACGGACAGCTGTTTCAATTTTATTTACACTTTGCCCTCCAGCACCACTAGATCTCATTGTTTCCCAAGAAATATCAGATGAATTAATTTCTATTTCAATATTGCTAGTTATAAAAGGATAAATATATACTGATGCGAATGAAGTATGACGCTTGGCATTACTATCGAATGGGGAGATACGTACAAGTCTATGCACTCCATTTTCTCCTTTAAGCCAACCAAATGCATAATCTCCAGAAATTTCCAAAGTGACAGTTTTAATTCCTGCGACATCTCCCGGTTGATTGTTTAACTCATTTACACTGAACCCGCGTTTTTCAGCCCACATTAAATACATTCTCATCAACATTTCAGCCCAATCACAACTTTCTGTTCCACCTGCTCCAGCCGTAACTTGAAGAATAGCACTTAATGAATCATTCTCTTCAGAAAGCATACTATAGAATTCCATTTCTTCAAATAGTTTTTTTACAGCTAAATGATGCTTAGCTACTTCATCTTCATTTATTTCTCCTTCTTTGTAAAATCCAATCAGAACTTCTAAATCATCTAATTTTTGCTTTAATTTATTATAATCATCAACCCATTTTTTAAGCCCTTTTATCTTACGCATAAGATTTTCAGCTTTTTTTGAGTCATTCCAAAAATTTGATTGAAGCGTAATATCTTCGAGAGATTTAATCTTATCTATTTTACCATCGATGTCAAAGATACCTCCTTAACGCACCCAGGCGTTCAATAAGTTCTTTGCGCTGATCAGAAGTAATCATATTGTATATTTAAGCAAAAATATGTAAATCTATTTTGCTATTTTTAGCTTATTAAGACTTTTTTAGCTTTTATGTTTAATTATTTTATGTGTTATAAAGACCTTTTTTTGATTTTATTTATTGTCAATTTAAATTTTTCCTTTTCTCAGAGAGTTAAAGATAAATCATCAGGCGAACAAATTGATTTGCTAAAAGCCACTGTCAAAAACGAAGGTTTTTTCACTTTTTTTTACAAAGATTCTAGTAACGAAGTTTTTCTTGAAGTAGATGAATTTGAAAAAGACTTTCTGTATATCAATAGTTTAAGTAGTGGCCTTGGTAGTAATGATATTGGTTTAGATCGAGGTCAATTGGGTCAAGAAAGATTAGTTTTTTTCAAAAAGATAGGGAAGAAAATATTTTTGATTCAACCAAATCTTAAATACCGTGCTGTTACAGAAAATGAGCTTGAAAAACAATCTGTAAAAGAAGCTTTTGCAAAATCTGTCCTTTATGGATTTGATATTGAGAAGAAAATTGAAGAAAAGTATTATATAAACATCACACCCTTCTTAATGCAGGATACGCATGGGGTTTCTTCTCGTATAAAAAATATGGGCGAAGGTAATTATAAAATAGATAATGACCGATCTGCTATCAATAATAAAAGAACTAAGTCTTTTCCTGAAAATGTTGAGTTTGATGTAATGTTAACTTTTGTAGGCAACCCTGAGGGGTTTTTGATAAGATCAGTTGCCCCTACACCTCAAGCTTTAACTGTGAATCAACACCACTCTTTTGTAAAACTTCCTGACAATAAATTTGATCCGCGAAAGTTTGATCCTAGAAGTGGGGGCATACCTTTTAAATACTATGATTATTCATCACCTGTTAACGAATCTTTGATTAAATATTTTGTCATAAAACATAGATTGGAGAAAAAAGATTCAGATTTGTTAATTAGTGAAGCGTTGGATCCAATAATTTATTATGTAGATCCAGGAATTCCTGAGCCGATTAAATCTGCAGTTATAGAAGGAGGTAAATGGTGGAATAATGCATTTAAAAAAATTGGATATAAAAATGCTTTTCAGATAAAAACACTTCCAAAAAATGCTGATCCATTAGATGTTAGATATAATGTAATTCAGTGGGTTCATAGGTCTACAAGGGGATGGAGTTATGGTTCCAGTGTAGTTGATCCTAGAACAGGTGAAATTATCAAAGGTCATGTAAGCCTGGGTAGTTTAAGAATCAGACAAGATTTTTTAATAGCCCTTGGTTTAACAGAAGACCCCTATGTCAAAAATCAAAACAAAGATGGACAAATATTAAATCTAGCACTCAGTAGGATTAAGCAATTATCAGCTCACGAAATTGGCCATACATTGGGATTTGCGCATAATTTTGCTGCCAGTGCTAAAGATCGATCTTCAGTTATGGATTACCCGCATCCTAATCTGAAATTAATAGATGGTAAAATAAATTATGACGATGCTTACAAAGATGGAATTGGGGATTGGGACAAAATTTCTGTGGCATATAGTTATAGTGATTTTCCAGAATCAATGGATGAAGATAAAGCATTAATTAATATTCTTAAAGAGAGTATCAAAAATGGGCATAAATTTATATCTGACTATGATGCAAGACCAATTGGGGGAGCGCATCCATCTGCTCATTTATGGGACAATGGTGACAATGCAATCAATGAATTAAGTAAAATATTGAGTATTAGAAAAATTGCCTTGGATAATTTTTATATCAATCATATTAAAGAAAATGAAACAGTTAGTTTGCTAGAAGACCGTTTGGTTCCTATTTATCTTCTACATCGTTATCAAATTGAAGCAGTAGTGAAAATTATTGCAGGGCAAGAATACAGTTATGCAGTAAAAACTGATGGTAATGTTCCAAAAACTGAAATAGTAGAAAAAAGTTTCCAAAAAGAAGCTCTTGATTTAATTTTATCAACTTTGAAACCAAATAATCTTTCCTTGCCAAAAAGATTATTAGATCTCTTTCCAGGAAGATCGTATGGGTTTCCAAGAGATAGGGAAAGTTTTGATTCACAAACAGGGCCAACATTTGATTATTTAGGAATTTCAAATATGTTAAGTGATAGAATTTTAAGACTTTTACTTCATCCTAACAGAGCTTCAAGATTAGTTCAACAGAAAGCATTAGACAAAAATCATTTTTCACTTAGAGAAATGATCGACCAAATTTTTAAATCAACTATAAAAAGCATACCTCATGATTCTTATAATAAAGAATTACAAAACATTGTCAACACAAATGTTTTAAAAAATTTGATGATTTTAGGATCAAGTGATTATGTTTATCCTCAGGTAAAGGCTATTATTTATGAAAAATTGTTAGAAATAAAAAACTGGTTAAAAGAAAACAGTCAAATTGATTATAGACTTTATTATATCTCAGAATTGGATCGATATTTTGAAAATCCAGAGTTTTACAAAGAAACAAATCCTTTGAGAATGCCTGATGGTTCACCAATAGGAATTAATAGATGTTATTTTGATTTTATATGGAAATAAATTTAACAAGTGATACTATAACTCGTCCTTCTAAAGAAATGCTTAATGCTATGATTAAAACTTCAGTTGGAGATGATGTTTTTAAAGAAGATCCAACAGTCAATCTTTTAGAAAATCATTTATCAAGACTTTTTGGAAAAGAGGCGGCATTATTTTTTCCTTCAGGGACTATGGCAAATCAAACTGCGATAAAGATTAATACTGAGCCTGGCGATCAATTAATTTGTGATCATAATTCACATGTATATAATTATGAAGGTGGCGGTGCAAGTTTTAATAGCGGTGTTTCTTGTAGGTTAATTATTGGTGATCAAGGCAGAATTTTTTCAGATCAAATTGAGGAAGTAATTAATCCTCATGATTTTTACCATTCTCCAAAAACTAAACTCATATGTATTGAAAATACTTCTAATAGAGGAGGGGGGGCTTATTATGATTTCAAAGAAATATTAAAAATTAAAGAATTAGCTGAAAAATTTAATTTAAAATTGCATCTAGACGGAGCCCGATTATGGAATGCTCTTGAGGAAACAAATGAAAAGCCAAGTAATTATGGCGAGGTGTTTGATACAATATCAGTATGCTTTAGTAAAGGATTGGGTTGCCCAGTTGGATCAGCATTAATTGGCGATAAGAATAAAATGGAGAAAGCATTGAGAATTAGGAAAATTTTTGGCGGAGGCATGAGGCAATCAGGATATCTTGCTGCCGCAGTTCTTTATGCCTTGGAAAATAATAGATCTGACCTAAAAAAAGACCATGCTAGGGCCAAGGAAATAGAGTTAATTTTAAATCAATTAAATTTTGTAAAGAGTATAGAGCCAGTTTCAACTAACATTATAATTTTTTCATTGATTTCTGATGCTCTCGAAAACACTTTTGTTAAATTATTGAAAGAAAAAAATATTCATATAATAAGTCTTGGCAAGGGTAAACTAAGAATTGTTACTCACCGTGATTACACAGAAAAGCATCATAAATACTTTATAAATTTTTTAAAAGGAATTAAGCTTTAGTTATAATTTAATTTTTTTAAGGAAAACTTTTTTGGATTATTAGTTGAATATATTTTTGCTTATTGATATTATATTGAAATTCTATGGATTTAGGTAAAAGAAATCAACCTCCTAAAGCTAATATTATAACATACCATCATAATGCACATGGACATGTTAGAATTGATAATTATTATTGGTTAAAAGATCTCAAAAATTCAAAGGTCATAGATTATCTTAAGCAGGAGAATAACTATTATGATGAGCAAACTAAAAGCACTGATAACTTAAAAAATAAACTATATCTAGAAATGCGATCAAGAATTAAAGAAGAGGATACTTCAGTCCCATATTTTATAAATGGTTACTGGTATATTACTCGTTATGAGAAGGGTAAAGAATACCCTGTCTATTGTAGAAAAAGAGGAAATCTTGATGCGCAAGAAGAGGTCTTATTTAATTGTAACGACATGGCTAAAGGTCATGAATATTTCAATTTAACAGGAATTAATGTCAGTCCTGATAATAAAAAAGTAGCTTATGGGATTGACATTTTTTCAAGAAGAATGTATACTATATATGTTAAAGATCTAACAACTGGGAAAAATCTTAAAACAAAGATCTTAAATACTACTGGAGGAAGTGTTTGGGACAGTAGTAATAGATACCTTTTTTACGCTAAAAAAAACAAAAAAACGCTTCGCTCAGAAACTATTTTAAGGCACGATGTTTTAAAACAGAAAGAAGAATTAATTTTTTATGAAACTGATGATGCCTTTTCAGTTTATGTGAGTTCTTCAAAATCTAAGGAATACATATACATATCATCCTATAGTACTTTAACAAGTGAACATAGATTTATTAGTTTTAGCAAACCTCTAGAAGATTTTAAAATAGTAGAACCTAGGTCAAAAGGTTTAGAATATGATATTTCACATTTCGGTAAATTTTTTTACATACATACAAATGAGAGCAATGCTAGAAATTTTAAATTAATGAGAACAACAGTTTCAGATCCATCAAAAAGAAACTGGGTAGATTTTATTTCTCATCGAGATGATATACTCTTGGAAGAGTTTGAGGCATTTGATCAGTATTTTGTTGTAGTTGAAAGGAAGGAGGGGTTGAAGAGATTAAGAATTATTTCATGGGATAAGGGTGTAGACTATTATGTGCCTATTAAAGGAGAAACATATTCTATAAATATTGGATATAATCCTGAATTTAAAACAGATGTCTTTAAGTATGCTTTTAGTTCTCTTACCATCCCTCACTCTGTTATAGAATTTAATGCTAAAAACAAAAAATTTAAGACACTTAAAAAGCAAGATATTTTAGGAGGGAAGTTTGATGAAAATAATTATATCTCAAAACGATTTTGGGCAAAATCAAGAGATGGGGTTAAAATTCCCATCTCAATTGTTCATCACAAAGAAACTAGATTGAATTCCGAGACACCTGTTTTGCAATACGCCTATGGTTCTTACGGGATAACAGTTGACCCGACTTTTTCTTCTACCCGATTAAGTCTTTTAGATAGAGGGTTTGTCTTTGCTATAAGTCATGTTAGAGGTGGTGAATATTTAGGTAGACAATGGTATGAGAGGGGAAAATTACTTTTTAAGAAAAATTCATTCAATGATTTTATTGACAGCTCTATATTTTTGATCAATAATGGATATACTTCACCAAATCATTTATATGCATATGGAGGATCAGCTGGGGGTTTGTTAATAGGAGCTGTCATTAATATGTCCCCTGAATTATATAATGGAGTTATAGCTGCAGTGCCTTTTGTTGATCTAATGACAACAATGATGGATGAGAAAATTCCTTTAACTACTTCTGAATATGATGAATGGGGTAATCCTAAAGAAAAAAAGTTTTACGATTATATGCTTTCGTACTCTCCTTATGATCAGATAAAAAAGCAAAACTATCCTAATATTCTTGTAACCAGTGGACTACATGATTCACAGGTCCAATATTGGGAACCAACAAAATGGGTAGCTAAACTTAGACTAATGAAAACAGATTCTAAATCATTATTTCTAATTACAAACATGAACGCCGGTCATAGTGGTTCGTCTGGGAGATTTGATTATTTGAAAGATTTAGCCAAAGAGCACACTTTTCTTTTAGAATTGGAGGGGATACTAGATTAAAAAAAATAAATTAATTTTGCAAACTAGATATATATATTTATGGTCCAAAAAGGACAAATTCACCAGAATATTCTTAGTCTAATAGGTGATACCCCAATGATACGTCTTAACAAGTCTGTTGAATCATTTGGCGGAGAATTTTATGCTAAATATGAAGGTTTTAATCCTGGCCATTCTAACAAAGATAGGATAGCTCTTTATATTATTGAAGAAGCTGAAAGGAAAGGGCTTATAAAGACTGGGTGTACTATTATTGAAACTACTTCTGGAAACACAGGTTTTAGTCTTGCAATGGTAGCTTTGATTAAAGGATATGATTGTATTTTATCAGTTACAGACAAGTCTTCCAAGGACAAAATTGAAATGCTAGCAGCGATGGGCGCAAAGGTTTATGTTTGCCCTGCCAATGTTAGTACTGAAGATCCCAAGTCTTACGTAAATTTTGCAAAAAAAATTCATGCTGAAACAGATAACTCCATCTATATTAATCAGTATTTTAATCAGCTTAATATTGACACACATTACAATACGACTGGGCCTGAGATTTGGAATCAGATGGAAGGAAACATAACTCATTTTGTAGCCTGTTCTGGTACTGGGGGAACCATTTCAGGTGTAGCAAAATATTTAAAAGAAAAAAATAAGGATATAAAAGTAATAGCAGTTGATGCATATGGATCTGCTTTAAAAAAATTTCATGAAACAGGTGTTCTTGACCCTAAAGAAATATATCCATACAGGATAGAAGGCTTAGGTAAAAATTTTATACCCTCGTCAACTAAATTTGAATTAATTGATTCTTTTGTTAAAGTTACAGATAAGGAAAGCGCTTATTCTGCATTTGAAATAACAAAAAGTGAAGGAATTTTTGTTGGTTACACATCGGGTGCGGTATATCAGGCACTGAAGCAACTTGCTAAGAATGATGAATTTGACAAGGAAAGTAGAGTAGTAGTTATTTTTCCTGATCACGGGTCACGTTATATGAGTAAAATTTATAGTGATGAATGGATGTTTGAACAGGGATTTTTTGACAAATCAAATGTAGATCTAAGAAAGATAGAGTACATTTAGAATTTCAGCAAATATGGTTAAAGATTTATTTAATAAAATACACAGAAACAAGGGCCCACTTGGTAAATGGGCTTCACTTGCGGAAGGTTATTTTGTCTTTCCTAAACTTGAAGGGCCTATTTCTAATAGAATGAAATTTAAAGGGAGAGAAGTTATTACCTGGAGCGTTAATGATTATTTAGGCCTAGCCAATCATCCTGAGGTTAGAAAAGTTGATACTAAAGCTGCCAAAGATTATGGATCAGCTTACCCAATGGGAGCAAGAATGATGTCGGGACACACTAAACTCCATGAAGAATTAGAAATGAAATTGGCTGATTTTGTAAATAAAGATGCAGCATACCTATTGAACTTTGGATACCAGGGGATTCTCTCAACTATTGACACTTTGGTTTCTAAAGATGATGTAATTGTTTATGATGTTGATGCTCATGCGTGCATTGTAGATGGAGTTAGACTTCATTTAGGGAAGAGATTTACATATAAACATAATGACGTAGATAGTTTAGAAAAAAACCTTCAACGAGCAACGAGAGTTTCTTCCCAGACTGGTGGTGGTATTTTGGTAATTTCTGAAGGGGTTTTTGGGATGAGAGGAGAGCAAGGAAAATTAAAAGAAATAGCCGCTCTTAAAAACAAATATACATTTAGATTTTTAGTTGATGATGCTCACGGATTTGGAACTTTAGGGGTTAATGGTTCAGGAACTGGTGACGAGCAAGGGATTCAAGGAGATATCGATATTTATTTTGCGACTTTCGCAAAATCTTTAGCCTCAACAGGGGCTTTTATTGCTGGAGATCAAGAGATTATAGATTACTTGAGATATAATATGCGTTCACAAATGTTTGCAAAATCGCTTCAAATGCAATTAGTAGTTGGAGCAATTAAACGCCTTGAAATGTTGATAAAACATCCTGAATTAAAAGAAAAACTTTGGGAAAATGTTGCTCTTCTTCAGAATGGTCTAAAAGAAAAAGGTTTTGATATTGGAAATACAATGAGTTGTGTTACTCCTGTTTACCTAAAGGGTACTATACCAGAAGCAATGTCATTGGTTAAAGATCTTCGTGAAAATCATGGTGTTTTTTGTTCAATAGTTGTATATCCAGTGATTCCTAAAGGCCTAATTCTTCTTAGACTTATACCAACTGCATCCCATACTGAGAAAGATGTTGAGATCACTTTAAAGGCTTTTGCTGATATAAGAAATAAATTAGATAGAGGTCTTTATGCAGTAGATTCTAAACTCAAGAATTTTTCTTAAAAGTTTATTCATTAAGCATTACTGGCATAACAAGCATTGTAATATCTTCAGCTTCATCTGTATTGTCTAGTGGAGAAATTATCCCAGCTTTATTTGGAAGGGACATTGATAGATTAATTTCTTCAGAGTCAATATTGTTTAGCATTTCAATTATGAATCTAGAATTAAATCCAATTTCCATATCATCTCCTTTGTAATCACAATCTAACCTCTCTTCAGCCTTATTACTAAAATCAAGATCTTCAGCGGATATATGTAGCTCAGAGCCTGCCATTTTCAATCTTATTTGATGTGTAGTTTTATTTGAAAAAATACTTACTCTTTTAAGAGAGTTCAAAAAATTTGATCGATTTATTTTTAATACATTAGGATTTTCTTTAGGTATAACAGCTTCATAATTCGGATATTTACCATCAATTAGACGACAACTAAGGTTGAAATTTTTAAACAAAAAGACAGCATTAGTTTCATTAAATTCAATAATAACATCCTCTTTTGAATCCTGAAGAATTCCTCGAAGCAATTGCAGGGGTTTTTTTGGCATTATAAACTCTGCTTTTTTTACAGTTGAGGAGTCCATAGTTCTTTTATATTTAACTAGTTTATGTGCATCCGTAGCTACAAAAACAATTTCACTTTCATAAAATTGAAAAAAAACCCCACTCATTATTGGCCTTAAATCGTCATTACCAGAAGCAAAAAGGGTAGAATCAATAGCTTTACCTAGTAGATTTCCAGAAATCTTAGTCTTTGCAGGGTCTTTTACTTGAATAGATTTAGGAAATTCTTCTCCATCAAAATATGCTAGGCTATATTTTCCACTACTAGCACTAATTTCAATAGTATTTTTATCACTTTTAATAAATGTTAGAGGTTGTTCTGGGAAAGTCTTTAAAGTATCAATAATCAACTTTGCTGGTATGCCAATCATTCCTTTATCCTCTGATTCAACATCTATTGTGGAAGACATTGAAGTTTCAAGATCTGAAGCTGATAAAACCAATTGATTTAGGTTTAGATCAAATAAAAAATTATCTAAAATAGGGAGAGTATTTGTAGCATTAATTATACCTCCAAGAATTTGAAGCTCTTTCAATAATTTTTCACTTGAAACAATGAATTTCATAAACTAATCTATTATATTGATCAAATATAACTTTAAAGAGAAAAATAATGAAGTTAACTTATAAAAAGTTATTTACTAAACTTTATTTTCCTGTTCCACAAGTTTGTAAGTCCTATAAAATAAAGAAAAAAAGGTGCAATTAGTAACATAAAAATCCTCCAAAATAATCCATTTTCTGAAATCTTAGATTTATCTAAAAGACCAATATTTGTCTCTTTGTTTTTTATATTCAGCAGTGATTTATTTTTTATCAAATAGTGAACGCAATCATTCAGGAAGCTTTTGTTTGAATAATAATTATTAGTCCATTTGTCATAGCCCAATTCTAATGGGGTGTCATTTTCTATTTGGTTTTCAGCTAATTCTCCATCGCTAATAATAATTATTTCACTTTCTCCATTTACCAACGTCGAATCAATTAGGTTATTTGGCTTTATTCTATTTTGAAATGCTGACTTAAAAACTCCACTTATTAGAACACCAATAAATTTAGATTTTTCTTCAAAATTTGATGGAGAGAAGCTTGAAATCGATTCTTCAAGTGAAACCATAAAAGGTATTTTCTTTGTTCTGGATAATTCAGAACTTTTAATCAAAATTTCTTTTTTTAAATTATTCTTTAAGGTATCGATACTCGATGGAAATTTTAATATGATTTCACTGGTGCCTCTCCCAATTAGATTATTTTGAATGGGTTTTGATAAAGGATAATAACTGAAAGGAATTGGTAAATATTCTGCTTTATTATTTTCACCTTTAGCTAAAACAATGGGAGCGCAAAACATGTCTTCAATAATATCTCTGTTAAGACGAATTCCATATTTAAAAAAAATATCATCTAAATTAAGATTGTTGTAAAAAGCAACAGACTTCCCATTAGATTTAAATAAGCTGTCTTTATCTAACTTAAAATTATTTAACAACCAAAGACTTCTACCTCCTCCAATAGTAAATTGATCAAAAATGTACTTCTCTTTATAATTAAATTTTTCCTTTGGATTTGATACAATAAGAAGTTCAAAACGATTAAGATTTTCTAAAGTTTTTTGAGGATCATTTTCTAACGCTTTTAAATCAAAAGAAGCTACTTGATAATATTTTTGCAGACTTTTAATAAAATCAGTTATTAAAATATCTGTTGATGTCTTATGAGAAGTTAGAACAGCAATTCTTTTCTTCTGTTTAAGATTAATTTTAAAAAATGCTTTATAAAATTCTTTTTCAAGCTCTCTTATAGATCTATTTATTTTTTCAATTTTATTGTCACCTAAGTTTCTTTTAACTAGTGGAACTAAAACAGATTTATTTTCATTACTTACAATTGCCCATGGAAAAAAAATAGTTTTTTGAATTTCTTGATTTTGATTTTCCAATGTTACCTCAGGTAAAATACCATATCTTTCCATTTCAGAGATTAGTTCATTCAAATCATCTTCACCTTTGAAAGGATCAATAAATTCAAAAATGATTTTGTTAGATTTTTGTTGCATTGATTTAAGTAATTCTTTTGTTTCCCTTCTAAGGCGATGATATTCAGAAGGCATTTTACCATGAAGGAGAATATCAATTTTCAGAGGCTGGTTGAATTTTTTTAAAAGCATTTCTGTCTCTTCCGAGATTTCATATCTTTTATCAATAGTTAAGTCCACTCTATAAGGGAATATTTTTCCTATGGTTACAATTGTAATTACTATCAGAAAAATTTTAAAGATTTTTATCATTTAAAAGCAAAAAAATTATTTTTTTAATCTATTTAAATTAATCACACTTAAATATAGGAATAGATAGTTTAGGGCTATAAAATATGTAATGTCTTTAACAGATAATATACCTTGGGTCATACTGAAATAATGCTCTTTAATTCCAACATAATTAATTAAATCATAAATTTCTGGATCAGAAATAAATTCAGCAAATTCAATAATGAAAAAAAGAAAAAAACAAGTAAAAATTGATACAAGAAATGTAGCAATTTGATTATTTGATAAAACTGAACTGAAAATAGAAATTGAAATAAAACTACTGCTTAATAAAAGTAATCCAATATACGATCCAAACGCGCTTCCTATATCAATTGATGAAGTTTCATCTTTTAATGAATAAATACCGAAAAAATATATTATAGTTGGGATTAGGTTGTAAAGAGCAATTATAAAGGATCCGATAAATTTCCCTAAAACCAATTCCCAGTTTTTTATAGGTTTTGAAAATAAAATTTCAATTGTCCCTGTTTTTAATTCATTGGAAAAACTTTTTATGCAGATTGCAGGCAATAGAAAAATCATTAGCAAAGGGGAGAGAGCAAAGAAGACATTTAAATCAGCAAAACCAGCTTTAAGTATATTGAATTGACCATCCAATATCCATGTGAAAAAAGTTGTTGCGGTAAGAAAAATGGTTATAATTAAATAGCCTATCCAGCTGGAGAAAAAATCATTAATTTCTTTTTTAGCAATTGTCCACATTTTATTCAAATTTAATAGTTATGGGATCTCTGTAATCTAGTCCAAATAGACTTGCAGCACTCCCATAAGTTTTTGGGTTACTTTTATATATTCCAAGCTCTAGATGATTTGCAGAATTAAATATTGCAATTTTTTTTCCATCTTCTTCTCTTTTTTCTTTGGGACTAGAATAATCAATTGCTTGACTATAAGTGTCAAAAATACGTTCAAATTTTACAGTTCTTGCAAAAATTTTGTAATCTCTTGATTTCCCAATTTCATTAAAAAATTTTCTGGTAATATTTGTTACAACATTTCCATAATTATCTATGTAAATAACACTTCCTAATATTTGACTTCCTTTATTATTAACTACAGGATTGATATTGTTTATTTGTTTAATTGATTTTATAGATTTTCCAATGACCTCTAATTTACCCATTCTTGATAAGTGGGCAGCTACTTTAACAAAAACATCTAGTACAGAAAAAGAAGATGAGTCGTTTTCATGAATGTTGATCTCTACTATTTTATCTGCTTTTAGATCATTCTTGATCATTGAAAAAATTCCATTATCAGATCCTATAAAGTAATGTTCTTCAAAGAGCATAGCTATATGTCTATTTTCAGGGGTTAATTCTGATTCAACACCTACAATATGGATAGTTCCTTTTGGGAAGGTTTTATATGCGTTTCTAAGTATATAAGCTGCTTCAGAATGATTGTAAGGTTGAATCTCGTTTGAAATATCAACGACAACAACTTTTTTAATTTCACTAAGAATAGCTCCTTTAACTGAAGCAACAAAATAATCTTTATTTCCAAAATCAGTTGTTAGAGTTATTATAGGCATACTTTAGATTAATAATAAAAATTAATTAAATTTGGATATTAAGAGAACTATAAACAAAATTAAATATTTTTAATTCACTAGCCTTTGACTGAACTAAAAATTGAACTTGAAGAGTTGAACTCCCAAGATTTTTTCGGTCAACAAAATCGTAATATAAATAAACTTCGATCTTGTTTTCCAAAATTAAAGATTGTTGCTAGAGGAAGTTCAATTAAGGCATATGGAGAAGAAAAGTTTTTAAAGAAGTTTCATAACGACCTTATACTTCTTATAGATTACTTTAATAAATATAATAGCCTGGATGAAGAAACAATTGGGGAAATGGTTTATAAAAATATTCTTAAGAAAAAAGATATTTTATTAAACGGTGCAAAATCAATTTTACATGGTGTAGGAGGAAAGATTATAAAACCAATTACAGATAACCAAATAAAGATGGTTAGTCTTTCAGAATTAAATGATATGGTTTTTGCGATTGGACCAGCCGGAACTGGGAAAACTTACACGGCAATAGCCCTTGCAGTTAAAGCTTTAAAAGAAAAAAAAGTTAAACGCATTATCCTTACTAAACCAGCAATCGAGGCAGGAGAAAATCTCGGGTTTCTTCCTGGAGATCTTAAAGAAAAATTAGATCCTTATATTCAACCCTTATATGATTCACTTCATGAAATGATTCCATCTAATAAATTATCAACCCATATAAAAAATAAAACGATTGAAATAGCCCCTTTAGCTTATATGAGGGGGAGGACCCTTGATGAAGCTTTTGTTATATTAGATGAAGCTCAAAATACTACACATTCCCAAATGAAGATGTTTCTTACTAGAATGGGTAGAAATGCAAAGTTTATTATAACTGGGGATCCTGGACAAATAGATCTGCCAAAAGGAATTAAATCTGGACTCAAAGAAGCTTTGATGATTTTGAAAGCTACAAAAAACATTGGTATTGTAAAATTAAACGATAGAGATGTGATTCGTCACTCGCTAGTTAAAAAAATAATCAAAGCGTACGAAGATGAAAATAATAAAGCATAGTAATTTTGAAAACAATAACTAGCACATCTTTAAATTTACCTAGGCAAATCTCCAAATATACTGGCAAGGTCAGAGACGTGTATTATCTTGAAAATAATATTATAGTTGTGATTTCTACTGATAGACTTTCAGCTTTTGATGTTATTATGCCAAAAGGAATTCCTTATAAAGGTCAAATTTTAAATCAAATAGCAACTAAAATGATTAGGTCAACTTTGGATATTGTTCCAAATTGGGTTAAAGAGTCACCTGATCCTAATGTTACAGTTGGAGTAGCATGTAAACCTTTTAAGATAGAAATGGTGATTCGAGGTTATTTATCTGGACATGCTGCAAGAGAATATAAATTAGGTAAAAGAAAAATTTCTGGTGTTCATATGCCTGATGGCATGAATGAAAACGATCGTTTTCCAAATCCAATAATCACTCCTGCTACAAAGGCTAATCATGGTCATGATCAAGATATTTCAAAAGAAGAAATTATTTCTAAAAAAATTGTTTCTGAGTCAGATTATATGAAACTTGAGGAATATACTTGCAGGCTTTTTGAAAGGGGTAGTGAAATTGCAAAGAAACAAGGTCTTATTTTAGTTGACACAAAATATGAATTTGGGAAATCACCTGATGGCTCAATTTTTTTAATAGATGAGATTCATACGCCTGATTCTTCACGTTATTTTTATTCAGAGGGTTATAAAGAAAGGCAGGAAAGAGGTGAGCCCCAAAAACAACTTTCAAAAGAATTTGTAAGACAATGGTTAATTTCAAATGGCTTTCAAGGTCTTGAAAACCAAGAAATTCCAGAAATGGATGCTGAACAGATACAATCTATATCTAGTAGGTATATAGAGCTCTATGAAAAGATTCTTGGGGAAAATTTTATTAAAGGACAAAATGATTCTATTGAGAAACGTATAGAGAAAAATGTTTTAAAATATTTAGAGAGCTTTTAAAAGTTTTTTTAAAATAGATCACATAGAAATGGAGTCAATTTCATTTTCAGCAACAAAATTTTCTTTAAAATTTTTCCTGAACCAGGTTAATTGTTTTTTTGCATACCTATTAGTGTTTTTGATTATTTCATTTTTCACTTGCTCTCTACTTATTTTCTTTTCAAAAAAATCAAACCATTCTTTATAGCCTATTGTTTGCATTGCATTAGTTTTCTTATGCATAAATAGTTTTGCCGCCTCCTTTTCTAGTCCCATATCTAACATTAAATCAATTCTTGACTTTATCTTTTTATGAAGGATTTCTTTTGGAATATCTATTATAACAGTTTTTGTTTTAAATGATCTTTTTCTAGTCTTCTTATTAAGAAAACTAGAATAGGGTTTCATGGTAGTTTTATAGACTTCTAAGGCCCTTATCAATCTTCTATGATTGTTTTGATCAACTTTTTTAAAGTAAATTGGATCAGCAACTGACAACATTTCTTTAAGCGACTCAACACCACCTTGCTGATATATTCTTTCTATTTCACTTTTTATTTTCAAAGGGACTTCAGGGAAATAATCAAGGCCGTTTATAAGTGATTTTGCATATAAGCCAGAACCTCCCACCATAATTACTACTTCTTTATTTTTAAATAATTTTTTTAGAAGATTATTAGCATCTTTTGCAAAATCCCAAGCATTGTAAGTTTCAAATATACTCTTGTGTTGTATTAAGTGATGAATTATTCCTCCTCTTTCTTCAATTGAGGGAATTGATGTCCCTATTGACATTTCCTTATAAAACTGTCTAGAATCACAAGAGATAATTTCAGTTTTAAAATGCTTTGCTAATTTTATTCCAATTTTAGTTTTACCAGAAGCCGTTGGCCCTCCAATGTAAAGTAAAGTATTCTTAGACATCATTTAAAATACCACCACAGTTATGACAATAAATAGCGTTGTCTTTGTGGGTGTCATTTGAGCAATGAGGACAGTGCTGAGTATTTGTATCTACTTTTGGTTTTTGCATAACAAATTCAGCAGAGACTATTCCTGTAGGAACAGCAATAATCCCATAACCTAGAACCATAATAATTGAAGCTATTAATTGCCCTATAGGAGTTACAGGGGCAATATCTCCATACCCTACTGTTGTCAATGTTACAATACACCAATAAATACTTTCAGGAATACTAGTAAAACCACTTTCATCACTTTCAACCAAATACATTAATGTTCCAAAAAGAACACAGATTATCAGTAGAAAAAATAAAAAAACAGATATTTTAGCTCTACTGGCTTTCATTGCTTTCATTAATTTGTTTGACTCAGAAACATATCTAGTAAGTTTTAAAATTCTAAAGACCCTAAGTAATCTGAGTGCACGAATAGAAGCAAGAACTTCACTTCCTGTAAGAAAAAGGGAAATATACTGAGGGATGATAGCTAAAAAATCAACAATTCCATAAAAGCTAAAAATATATTTGATTGGTTTTTTAACAGCAATAATTCTTGCAACATATTCAAAAGTAAATATTACAGTTATAATCCATTCAGCTACATTAAGCTCTTTATGATATTTATCATATATAGTTTGTATACTATCAAGTGCAACAAAAACAACACTAAGCAAAATTAAAACTACTATAATAAGATCAAAAAGCTTACCTATAGGGGTATCTGCTTCATATATTATCTCGTGTAGTCTATGTTGAAGTTTACTTTTATCCAACTCAGGGTATTAAAAGAAAATAATTATTGTTATACAAATGTATTGATTTTAGTTGTCAGGCCTTATTAGTTTACTAAGATTTTTTTGCCTCCTATCTTTTTTAAATAACAACTTAAATATTTCTAAAGTAGCTAATGCATCCCCATAGGCTCGATGACGGTTAGTTATTTTAAGATTTAAACTCTTTGCCAAATTATCTAAATTATATGATTTGATATTTGGGAGGATTATCTTTGAAAATTCAATTGTACAAAGGGTTCTTTTGGTAAAATCATAACCCAATCGATTAAATTCTTGTTTAATTATTCGATAGTCAAATTGAGCATCATGTGCTACTATGATTGAATCTTCAGTTATTTCTAAAATTTTTTTTGTTAATTCAAAAAAACGAGGGGCATTTTCAACTTCAGACTGAGTTATACCAGTAAGTTTTTCTACAAATGGATCAATTTCTCTTTCAGGATTAACAAGACTAACAAACGAATCAACGACTTTTTTACCATTGTATCTATATATAGCTATTTCTGTAATACTTTCCTCTTGGTATTTACCGCCAGTAGTTTCAAGATCAATTATTGCATACATATTAATTTCTTGGACCAAATATCTGACTTCCTATTCTAATCATATTACTTCCATTTTCTATTGCAAGTTTGTAATCAGAACTCATACCCATAGACAGTACATTTAAATTGTTAAATTTTAATTTCAATTGGTCGTATAATTTTTTTAAGCTTTTAAATTCATTGTCTATTTGTTCTTTCTTTCTGGTAAGACTTGCCATTCCCATTAAACCAACGATCTTAACATTTTTATATTTTGTGGAATTCTCTAAAAGAAAAGTGGCATCCTTTTGAGATAGTCCAAATTTTGTAATTTCTTCTGCTATTTTAATTTGCAATAAACATTGAATTACTCTATTATTTTTAAGTCCTTGTTTATTTATTTCTATAAGTAATTTCAATCTGTCAACACTATGGATTAGAGAAACATAGTCAGCTATATATTTAACCTTGTTTGTTTGCAAGTGTCCAACCATGTGCCAAAGAATGTCAGCGGGTAATATTTCCTGTTTTTTGGTCATTTCTTGAACTTTATTTTCTCCAAAAATTCTCTGCCCTGCATTATAAGCTTGAATTATTTCCTCAGACGATTTTGTCTTTGAAATAGCTACTAAATCAACATGTTTTGGGATTGAATTTAAAGTTTCTTTAATTTGAGTTTTAATGTTCATAAAAATTAATTTACCTATCAATCATGGATTTTTGTATGCAACGGATGGGTTTCTTGGATTTTGATTATAGTTGTAAAATCCTTCCATAGTTTTTCGCCCTAGCTTTCCTTCATTAACCATTTTTATAAGTAGGGGACTAGGATCATATTTTTTATCATCAAATCCTTCACTTAAAACTTCTAAAATAGATTTGCACACATCTAAACCAATGAAATCTGCAAGTTTTAATGGACCCATTGGATGTGCCATCCCAAGGCGCATAACCGAGTCAATTTCATTGACTCCAGCTACATTTTGTCTTAAAGTTTCAATAGCTTCATTAATCATTGGCATTAAGATTCTATTTGAAACAAATCCTGGAGAATCTTTTGAAACAACCCCAACTTTATCAAGTCTTTTAGCTAATTTACTGATCTTGTTTGTTGTTTCTGCACTTGTTTTATCTCCTTTTACTATTTCTACTAATTTCATGATTGTAGCTGGGTTGAAAAAATGCATCCCAATAAATCTTTCTGGAAATTTTAATTCTGATGCAATTTTATTTATTGATATTGAAGAAGTATTAGTCGCCAAAATACAATTCAAAGAAACTTTTTTTTCTATTTCCTTGAAAATTTCCTTTTTTAAATTATAGTTTTCTGATGCTGCTTCTATTACTAGTTCTGCATTGTATTTTTTTAAATTTAGTTTTTCAACAAAATCAACATTTTTAAGAGAATTAACTTTTTGATCTTCGGTAATTATAGATTTTTTCTGCAGAGAGTCAAGATTTAATAAAATTTTTTCTTTGGATCTTTTTAAATTTTCAACACTGATGTCAGTAATGATTGTTTTTATGTTATTCATTGACAACAACTGGGTTATACCACTTCCCATTACACCACTTCCTACTACTATTACATTATTCATTATTGAAACAATTAATTATTTGATTTGCTAGTCTCAAAGCTTTTGTTCCATCATTAAGAGAGACGATAGGTGTTTTATTTTCTTTTATGCATCTAGCAAAGTGTTCAAATTCTTCATTTATTGCATTAGAATCTTTTATAGAAGGATATTCGAAATAAATTTGTTTTTTTTCCCCCTCAGCATTTTTAAGTATCATGTCAAATTCTTTAAGTTTTTTTGGGGCATTCATAATTTTTAAAACTTCTGCTTTTTTTTCTAGGAAATCAACTGATATGTACGCATCTTTTTGAAAGAATCGTGTCTTTCTCATTTTTTTCAGTGAAATTCTACTTGATGTTAAATTAGCAACACATCCATTTTCAAATTCAATTCGAGCGTTAGCAATATCTGGACTTTTACTAATTACCGCTATTCCAGAAGCAGAAATAGACTTTATTTTTGATTTAACTACACTTAAAATAATATCAATATCGTGAATCATTAAGTCCAAAACAACAGGAACATCTGTACCTCTTTCATTAAACTCTGCAAGGCGATGAGATTCTATAAACATTGGATGTTTGATTGATTTGATTACAGCTTTGAATCCAGGATTAAATCTTTCTACATGTCCTACTTGACCTAAAACTCCTTTTTTTGTAGCCATGGCAGTTATTTTTTCTGCTTCTTCTAAACTACTAGCAATAGGTTTTTCAATAAATAGATGTTTACCTTTATTTATTGACATTTTTGCAATTTCATAGTGTGACAGTGTAGGAGTAACAATATCAACCACATCTACTTTGTCTATTAATTCTTCAATAGATTTATAATTATAATACCCTTTTAATTTTGTTAATTCTTTGGCATTTTTTTTATCATTGTCATAAAACCCTATAAGATTATATTTATCTGACTTTTGGAGTATTTTTAAGTGAATTTTACCTAAATGCCCAGCTCCTATTACCCCGACCTTTATCATTTATTTCTATTTTAACCAAAAATACTATCTTTTCCATTAATTTCTTTAAATCATTCAGATTTGCTTTATGATTGACAGTTCAAAACACCAAGGCCAAAGAAAACAACTGGTTGACAAACTAAAATTTAGAGGTATATATGACCTCAAGGTTTTGGATGCTATGAAAAAAGTCCCAAGACATTGGTTTATGGATACTGCTTTAGAAAATTACGCGTACATAGATAAAGCATTTCCTATAGCTTCAGGTCAAACAATTTCTCAACCATTTACAGTAGCATTTCAAACACAATTACTTAAACTTAAAAAAGAGGAAAAGGTTCTAGAGATTGGAACAGGATCTGGTTATCAAGCTGCAATTTTAATTAGCCTTGGAGTAAAGTTATATACACTAGAAAGAAAAGAGGAGCTTTTTAAAAAAACATCTCGATTGTTTAACAATTTAGGACTAAGACCAAAAAAAATAATCTTTCAAGATGGTCTACTAGGTCTTTCAGAATATTCCCCTTATGATGCTATCATTGTTACTGCGGCAGCTGAGAGTGTTCCCAAAATTTTTCTAGATCAACTTTCAATAGGAGGCAGGTTAGTTGTTCCTGTTGGAAAAAAAAGTCAAATAATGACTCGTTTTACTAAAATTGAAGAAAAAAAAATAAAAAAAGAAACTTTTGGAAGCTTTAGATTTGTGCCTCTTTTAAAGAATAAGGCTTAATTATTTCTTTTTTTTTTGATTAGATCTAGATTTCTCTTAATCTCCCTTTTTTTAATAGCTTCACGCTTGTCATATAATTTCTTACCCTTTGCAAGAGCAATTTTAATTTTTGCAAATCCTTTCTCATTGATAAAAAGTTTAAGAGGAATTATTGTCAAACCAGTATTTTTGATTTCTTTCGATAATTTAATTAATTCTTTTTTGTTGAGTAATAGTTTGCGATTAGATTTCGGGTTATGACTAAAATTTTTTTCAAAAGAATATTCTCCAATATACATTCCAACAACAAACAGTTCATTATTTTCACTAAATTGACAAAACCCCTCTTTTATTGAAGCTTTTCCTTCACGAATAGATTTTATTTCAGTTCCAGAAAGAACTATTCCAGCTGTATATTTGGAAAGTATTTGATATTCAAATTGGGCTTTTTTATTTTGAATATTGATTTTTTTCTGCACATTATAAAGTTAACTATTTAGCTTTATTTTCCACTCTATTTGTGTTTCTAAATACAATTTCATCTCCAAAATAATCAATAACAATATCTTTATTTCTTGTGATTTTTTCAGAAAGTAATGTTTTACTTAAAGGGTTTAATATTTCTTTTTGCAAGACCCTTTTAACAGGTCTGCCACCATATTGAGGGTTTAAGCTCTTTTTTGCTAAATTATTTACAGCATCTTCAGTAATATTAATTTTGATATTTTTTTCTTCCAATTGGTTTCTAATATTCCCAAATTGTAGTTTAACGATTTCTTTAATTTCTTTTTTGGTTAGGGGTGAAAAAACAACTATGTCATCAATTCTATTTAAAAACTCTGGTCTAACTTTTGATTTTAATTCTTTCATGACAGCTTCATTTGATTTTTTTTCAGCAACTTCAAAGCTAGGATTTGATTCAAAAGCATCTAAAATTTTCTCACTACCAAGGTTACTTGTCATGATGATTATAGAGTTTTTAAAGTCTGCAACACGACCTTTATTATCTGTTAATCTACCTTCATCAAGGACCTGAAGAAGTATATTAAAAGTATCAGGATGTGCTTTTTCTATCTCATCTAGTAAAATCACAGAATAAGGTTTATTTCTTACTGCTTCTGTAAGTTGACCCCCCTCTTCATAACCAATATAACCTGGAGGGGATCCTATTAGTCGACTTACGGCGTGAGACTCTTGATACTCACTCATGTCAATTCTAGTTAAGTTGTTTTCGTTGTCAAACAAAACTTCTGCTAGAGCTTTTGCTAACTCAGTTTTTCCTACTCCTGTAGTACCTAAAAATAAAAAACTCCCAATAGGTTTTTTTGGATCTTGCAAACCGGTTCGACTTCTTCTTATGGCATCACTTACTAGATTAATTGGGTTTTGCTGACCTACCATTCTTTCATGTATTTGTTTTTCCAAATTCAGCAATTTTTCTTTATCAGATTGTAACATTTTATTAAGCGGAACCCCAGTCCATTTAGAAACTACCTCCGCTATATCATCATAGGTAACTACTTCTTTAATCAATGAATCAGAATTTTGAAATTTTACTAATTTCTTATCAAGTCTTTTAATCTTTCCTTGAACTTCTTTAATCTTTCCATATCTTATTTCAGCAACTAGACCATAATCTCCATCTCTTTCTGCACGGTCTGATTTTTGTTTATAATTCTCTATTTCAAGTTTGTGTTGTTGAATATTGTCAAGCAGTTCTTTTTCTTGACTCCATTTTGTATATATTTTATTTCTGCTTTCTTTCAAATTAGCCAATTCATTGTTTAATTTTTTCAGTTTCAAATTATCTTTTTCTCTTTTTATTGCAACAATTTCAATTTCTATTTGCCTGATTCTTCGATCTAAATCATCTAATTCCTCAGGTTTGGAATTCATCTCAATCCTTAATTTTGATGCAGCTTCATCAATTAAATCAATAGCTTTATCTGGTAGAAATCGGTTGCTTATATATCGGTCTGATAGCATCACAGAAGCGATTATGGCTTCGTCTTTAATCTGAACTTTGTGATGAGATTCATATCTTTCTTTTATCCCTCTCAAAATTGATATGGCACTATCAATTTCTGGTTCATTGACCATTACTTTTTGAAATCTTCTTTCTAAAGCTTTATCTTTTTCAAAATATTTTTGATATTCATTAAGAGTTGTAGCCCCAATTGCCCTTAGCTCGCCCCTAGCTAATGCTGGTTTAAGAATATTTGCAGCGTCAATTGCTCCTTGGCCACCTCCAGTTCCAACCAGGGTATGTATCTCATCAATAAATAAAACAATGTTGCCACTACTGGTAGAAACCTCTTTTATTACACTTTTTAATCTTTCTTCAAACTCTCCTTTAAATTTAGCTCCTGCGATTAGCGATCCCATATCCAATGAGAAAATTTGTTTATCCTTTAAGTTTTCAGGAACATCTCCTATAATAATTCTATTTGCTAATCCTTCTGCAATTGCAGTTTTCCCAGTTCCAGGTTCACCAACAAGTATGGGGTTGTTTTTGGTTCTACGAGAAAGTATCTGTAAAAGTCTTCTTATCTCATCATCTCTTCCAATTACTGGGTCTAACCTTCCGTCAGCTGCTAATTTATTAAGATTTCTAGAATATTTTTTAAGTGCATTAAATTTTTGTTCAGCAGAGTTAGATGTGATTTTTTCTCCTTTTTGTAATTCTTTTAAAACACTTTTTAAATTTTTTTCACTAATACCTTGAGATTTCAATAATTTTTCGACATCTCCTTTTGAATTGAAGAGGGAAAGGAGAAGATGATGAGTTGCTACAAAATCATCATTTTGAACTTTAGCTATATTTACTGCGCTGATAAGGGTCTGACTTGATTTTTGAGAAATTGAAATTTGACCACTTTCTCCTTTTGGAATCTGGTTCAAAATTTCATTAACTGATTTTTCTAAAATCTCAATGTTCACTTGTAGTTTATTCATAATGAAAGGAAAAAAACTATCGTCAACTTTCATTAATGAACTCAATATATGGATATCTTCAATATTTTTATGCCCAAGACTTTGACATAACTGCTGTGAACCTTCGATTACTTCTTGAGATTTTATAGTGAAATTGCTAAAATCCATAATATATTTTAATTTAATTGGAACAAAAGTTATTCCATTTAAAAATAAATGCCTTTATGTCATTAAACCTCTAAAGAACCGCCAAAAAGTCTTATTTATACAATTCCTTAAAAGCTTGGGATAAATGTTTTTGAATATCACCAGACAGAGTAGTTTCTTCACTTAATTTATTTGAAGCTATGTCTGCTGCAGCGCCATGGAGATATACTGCTAGTCGTGCACAAATATCAGGTGTATAACCCTGTGCTAATAATCCACCTAGGAGTCCAGTTAAAACATCTCCACTTCCAGCCGTAGCCATTCCTGGGTTACCTGTAGAATTAAACCAAATTTTATTTGTGGGAAGGGAAATAGAAGTATGCGCTCCTTTTAAAACAACGATAATTTGATATTTTAATGATAAATTCTTAAGCTTAATTAATTTTTCTTGATCATCTTCCCATGGTCCAACTAATCTTTTAAATTCTTTTGGGTGTGGGGTTAGGATACTGTTTTTGGGGATATAATTTAGCAATTTTTTATTCCGACTTAAGATGTTTATAGCATCTGCATCAATAATTAATGGGGAAGTACATTTTTTTAAAACTGATGAAATAAATGATGCTGTTGCTTTTGAATTGCCAATTCCAGGACCAATAGCTATTGTTTTTAATTTAGAATTAAATTCTCCAGATAAATAATCTTTGCCACTATTTATTTCTAACATTGCTTCAGGCACGGAAGTTTGTATAATTTGCACACCACATTTTGGAGTATAAACTGTTAATTTTCCTAATCCTGAAAAAAGGGAAACTTTTGCGGCTAAAATTGACGCCCCAATTTTTCCTTCACTACCAGCAACTAACAAAAGATGCCCTCTATTTCCTTTATGATCAAATTTTTGATATTTCCTATATAAGGGGCTAAGACTCTCTTTTGTATTGTAAAAAAAATCACTAGCAATTTTTTTGATATAATCTTTATCCAATCCAATGTCTAAAATTTTAAATTCACCTACAAAATTTCCAGATTCAGGAAACATAAAAGATAATTTTGGGAATTGGAACGTAAGAGTGTAACTAGCATTGACTATGTTTTTGTTTTTCTTATTGTACTCTGTGAACATACCTGTAGGGATGTCAATTGAAATAACCTCTTTAAAATTTACATTTATCCAATTAATTATTTCTCTCAATTTATGTTCTATTGGTCGATTCAATCCAGAACCTATAATTGAGTCAATAATTACATGTTTTTTATTAAAAGCTATGCCCTTAAGGGCATCTATTGTTAGAATTTTTGTTTTGGATTTCAATCTTTTTTTATTTATCAAATAATCTTCACTTGATTTTCTTTTAATTGAATATTCAAAACAGGAACAAGAATATCCAAGCTTTGAAATAATTCTAGCAATTGCTAACCCATCCCCTCCATTATTACCATTACCACACAAAAAAATAAATTTTTTAGAAGCCGGATATTTGTTCCTAATCCAATTTGAACAAGCCATTGCAGCATTTTCCATGAGATCAATTGAAGTTATTTTTAATTTTTCAATTGTATGTATATCGGCTTTTTTTATCTGATCTGAGGTAAGGATTTTCATGTCAATATAAAATAAGTAATAAAATGTTAATTTCTTGTGTAAAACATAGAAATTAATAGATCAAAAATAGATCTTATAAGCTTATTTAATTTTTATTTTTGTTCTGTTCTTAAAATTTTATATTGAACAATTCTAAAATAGTTTTTGATTTAATTAATAAAGAAAAAAAGAGGCAGATTAATGGAATAGAGTTGATTGCTTCTGAAAACTTTACTAGCCCTCAAGTTTTGGAGGCTACAGGATCTGTTTTGACTAATAAATATGCAGAAGGTTATCCCGGCAAACGATATTATGGAGGATGTGAAGTGGTTGATGAGATAGAAGATATTGCAATAAATAGGGCAAAGAAACTTTTTGGTGCTGAATATGCAAATGTTCAACCTCATTCTGGTTCCCAAGCAAATTCAGCTGTTTTTGCTGCATTTTTAAAACCAAATGATTCAATTTTAGGTTTTGATTTGTCCCATGGAGGGCATCTAACTCATGGTTCTCCTGTAAATTTTTCAGGACAACTATATAAAGCTAATTTTTATGGAGTTGAAAAGGATACGGGAAGAATTGATTATGATAAAATACAATCAATTGCTTCAAAGGTTAAACCAAAGATGATTATTGCTGGGGCTTCGTCATATTCAAGAGATATGGATTTTAAAAAATTCCGAGAAATTTCTGATGATGTAGGAGCCTTTTTAATGGCTGATATTGCACACCCAGCTGGATTTATAGCATCAGGTTTATTGAATAATCCATTACCACATTGCCATATTGTAACTACCACAACTCACAAGACTCTTCGAGGACCCAGAGGCGGTTTAATTTTAATGGGGAATGATTTTGAAAATCCTTTTGGTATTACTCTAAAAAATGGTTCACTTCGCAAAATGTCTCATTTAATCAACATGTCAGTTTTTCCAGGAAACCAAGGTGGTCCATTGGAACATGTAATTGCTGCTAAAGCAATTGCTTTTGGGGAGGCCCTAGACCCTAAATTTAAAGAATATATGAAGCAAGTTCAATTGAATGCATCAGTAATGGCTAATTTGTTTTTAGAAAAGGGTTATGATGTTATTTCAGGAGGGACAGACAATCATATGATTCTTATTGATCTTAGGAATAAAAATATAACCGGTAAGGAAGCCGAAGAAATTTTAGCTAAAGCTGACATTACCGTTAATAAAAATATGGTTCCATTTGACGACAAATCTCCTTTTATAACTTCAGGGATTAGGATAGGAACTGCTGCAGTTACAACCAGGGGATTAAAAGAAGAAAATATTAAAAAAATTGTTCATTTTATAGATTCCGTTTTAAGAAATCCTTCTGATGAATCTTCCGTGAAAAAGGTTTTATCAGAAGTGAATCAGATGATGATCCCGTTCCCTCTTTTTGCTTGATTTTATTTTTTTGGATATATTTTTATTTCGAATAATTTATCCCAATTTTTTCCAGTAACAAAAAACGTTTTTCGCTTTTGATTATAAGCAATTCCATTTAAAACATCTAATTTGGGGTGTTGATTTACTTTTTCTTTTATACCTGAAAAGTCAATGACGCCATCAACCATACCGTTTTCAGGATTAATTATAACAGCTACTTCTTTATCAAATTGATACGTGTTTGCATATATTTTCCCATTTACATATTCTAATTCATTTATTTTATTGAGAGTTGATTTGTTTGTCATTACTTGAATTTTTTCTATTTCTTTTTGTGTATTTCCATCTAAAATCCAAATATAATTTGTCCCGTCAGATTTATAAATTTTTTCTCCATCACTACATAGTCCCCATCCCTCTTTACTTTCTCCATAGGAAAATGATCTTTCTATTTCCAATGTTATTGGATCATATTGAAACCCAATTCCTTCTCTCCAGGTTAACTGAATTAATTTGTTATTAATAAACGTTAATCCTTCCCCAAAATAAACATCATCTAAAGGCTTCATAGAATATATCTCACCAGTTTTATAATTCAGTTTTCTAACACTTGATTTCCCTTTTAAACCAGTGCTTTCATAAAGTGTATCATTGTAAAACTCAAGCCCTTGGGTATATGCTTCTGAGTCATGAGGATATTCATTTATGATTTTATAAGTATAAAGAACGGGGGATGTTTCTGCAAAAATTTTAACAGAGGTGTTCTTTATTACACTTTGTTCATTGGAAAAAATTGAAGCTTTAATTGAATGGTCTCCAAGCTTTAGATTATTTAAAGGATAAATTTGAGCAATTTTCTTTTCGTTTAAAAAAAAGTGGATGGAATCTACTAGATGATTTTTTTTGTTTTTTATAGTTAGATAAATTGAATCATTATTTGTTAATTTTTTTGAACTTGATTCAACTTTTATTGAAAAATCATCACTTATGTTGGAACCACATTTGAGAAAAAAGATTAAAAAAATTGTAATTGAAGCAAACTTCATTTTAAATTAAATTTCATCTAAGTTATTTAATTAAAATGAAATAATTGTTGAACCATATAAACCTCTTATATTTGTCTGGGCAAGTCCTGCACAACCAGCTCCTGCCGAATCCCCCAGGGTGGGAACACAGCAAGGGTAGGTGGTTGTAGCGGTGTGATGTAGATCGCTTGCCCTTTTTATTTTCTTATAATGTCAAAAGTAGTTTTAATTACAGGGGCATCTTCTGGTTTTGGAAAGATTATTGCAGAAAAATTATCTGATGATGGATATATTGTTTATGGGACCAGTAGAAATCCAAAAAAATATCCTTTGCCAAAAAAATATAAACTTTTAAAGTTTAACATTACTTCTTTTACAGATTCTTCCAAATTAGTTGATTTAATAGTTGGGGAAAATAAAAGAATAGATGTTTTAATTAATAATGCTGGAATTGGATTTACTGGCCCAGTTGAGGAAATTTTGATTGAGGATGTAAAAAAAGTTTTTGACACAAATTTTTTTGGTCATATTGATTTGATTCAGAATGTTTTACCTGTTATGCGAAAAAATAATTATGGACTTGTCATTAACATAACCTCTATAGCAGGCTATCATGGAATTCCTTTTGTAAGTACTTATTGTGCATCAAAAGCGGCGATGGAATTTTTAGGTGAGGCATTAAATATGGAAGTGAAAAAATATGGTATAAGGGTCGTAAATATAGCTCCAGGTGACTATAATACAGAAATTAAAATTAACCGTCAAGATACTATACTAAGTAAAAATTCTCCTTATTATAAAGTTTATA
Source organism: Bacteroidota bacterium (assembly GCA_036340635.1). Lineage (GTDB taxonomy): Bacteria > Bacteroidota > Bacteroidia > Flavobacteriales > Flavobacteriaceae. The sequence goes on from JAYYYF010000002.1 coordinate 99,832, forward strand.
AAAGTCTAATTAATCAATGGATTTTAAACATGAATAATTCTAGGAATCCAATTGAATTAGCAAATCTTGTAAGTAAAGTTATAAAAAAGAAAAACCCTAATATTCATTACGTCATAGGTCCTTTTCTGCAGAAAATAAGTATTATCTTGAAAAAGATTTTGCCAGAAAAAATATACGAAAGACTTTTAATGAATCATTATAAACTTTAAATTTAGTAACAATGAAATTTTTTATAGACACAGCGAATCTTAATCAAATAAAAGAAGCCCAATCCTTAGGGATTTTAGATGGAGTAACTACAAATCCATCTTTAATGGCCAAGGAAGGTATAAAAGGGAAAGCCAACATAGCTAGACATTACGTAGACATATGTAACATTGTAGATGGCGATGTATCTGCTGAAGTGATTTCAACAGATCTTCAAGGAATGATTAAAGAAGGTGAGGAATTAGCCAAGCTTCATAAAAATATTGTTGTTAAGGTTCCAATAATTAAAGAGGGTGTCCAGGCTTTAAAATATTTTTCAACAAATAAAATTAGAACTAATTGCACTTTAATTTTTTCTCCTGGACAAGCGCTTTTAGCTGCAAAAGCTGGCGCCAATTATGTTTCACCCTTTATTGGTCGTCTTGATGATATTTCAAGTGATGGATTGTCTTTAATTCAAGAAATAAGACAGATTTATGATAATTATCAATTTGAAACTAAAATTTTGGCGGCTTCTATCCGGCATACAATGCATATTATTGATTGTGCTAAAATAGGCGCGGATGTTATGACAGGACCTTTAAATTCAATTTTAGGTTTATTAAAACATCCTCTGACTGATAATGGATTAAAGAAATTTTTAGAGGATCATAGTAAGACTAATTAAGCTCCCTAAGTTCTTCGGAGAAGTCAGGTGAAGCAAAATTTGCAAACCCATTTTTTATAATTCCATTCTTGTCAACAATTATAGCTTTATTTAACAAAGTTAAAACCCATTTTTTACTGGCATCTTCAAAATTTAAAAAGGCATATTGTTTATCCCGTTCAACTCGCATCATTTGATGAACTTGAGTCACAATTTCATTGTATGGTTGTATACAGATTCCAAAAAAATCATAATTAGGGAATTCTAATTCAAGTTTTTTAACTTTTTTAATAGTACTTCTAAAATGATTCATTTGAGTCTGTGACCAAAAATATATTACTGTTGGCCTCTTAAAGAGAGAACTGCTAACTATCGTGTCTAATTTATGATTTTGCAACTTGAGTTTTGGCAGTATTTTGTTTTGTCCCATCAGTCTTATTCCTTGGTGTAGAGTAAGTACTTCCTCTAAATAAGATTTGGATGAATTTACAGTAAAATAATATTGTAGGAATCTATCATGTTCTTTGTGATTTTCAGAATTAAGAATTTCCTCATATGCGATTGCTCTAGCAAGGTTATTTTTAATTGTATTTCCTTTTATTTCATTTTCAATAATCTCTAATCTCTTAATATTAAATTTTATTTTTCCTTTATTTAGAAAAAAATTCTCTGAACTATCTAGTGCTCTTTCATTGATATAGTTCATCAGATAAGTTATATATGGGTCAAAAAAAGCTAGGTCATTTTCTCCATAATTTAAATATTTTCTATACTTAAAAAAGAGACTGTCCTGTTCCTTATTCCAATTACTCCCTCTTAAAAGCGCATATCTTTCTCTTTTTGTAGCATATGGGTATATGTATGCTGCTTGAGTTATTTTTTGAGCTATAGGGGATAATTTTACTAGGGAATCCATTATTATCCAATTTTCTTTTTTTTCTATTAGAAGAGAATCAATTAAAGAATTAAAACTATTACTGTCATTTGAGTATTTTGAAGACAAAAATTTGTTTTCATTTTCAAAAAGTAATTGGAGATCCATCATGAAATTATTTTTTGACGCTCCAATTCCAGAGTAAACAATTGATTCATTAAAAGCTGATGCATTAACCCTTACCCATAAACTATCTCCTTTTTCTAAAAAGACGTAATTGTATTCTGGTATATGTTCAATTTTATAGACACCTAGATCTAATGAATCATATACTTTAGAAAATTTAAATGAATTATCTAATGGAAGAGAATCAATTCTTAGATTGTCTTTATAAAGTGTAACGTAACTAGATGAAGGATTTACAATATGGCCTCCAAAAAAAATATGATCTAATTTTTCATGCTTTTTACAGGATACAATTAGCAGTAAAAAAAGACAATTCAAAAGTTTCTTCATCGCCAAAAAAATAAAGTTATCATTTTTAATTTTAAGGAAGGGTAATTATTAGGCTAAAACTATACTCATTTTTACATAGAATGTTAATTTAGCGGATTAAATTCATTTTATGCTATCAGTTTCAAACTTGTCTCTACAATTTGGTAAAAGAATTTTGTTTGATCAAGTGAACATTGTTTTTTCTCCAGGTAATTGTTATGGTATTATTGGAGCAAATGGAGCTGGTAAATCAACTTTTTTAAAGATTCTATCTGGTAAACTAAGTGCTAATTCAGGAAGTATTGATCTAGAGCCTGACAAACGAATATCATTTCTTGAACAGGATCATAACTCTCATGATACATATGCTGTTTTGGAGACTGTAATAAGAGGGAATATTCCTCTATATGAAATTAAACAAGAAATGGAAATAATTTATTCTAAGGAAAATTTTTCTGATGATGATGGACAACGACTGGGTGAATTACAAATAAAATTTGAGGAAATGAATGGATGGAATGCTGACAGCGATGCAGCTGCTTTGTTATCAAATCTTGGGATTGATGAGTCTTTTCATGACAAAGTTATGTCAGACATGACAGGTAAGCAAAAGGTTAAAGTTCTTTTGGCACAAGCATTATTTGGTAATCCGGACGTTCTAATTATGGATGAGCCCACTAATGATTTAGACTATGATTCTATTATTTGGCTTGAAAATTTTTTAGCTGAATATGAAAACATAGTTATAATAGTTTCTCATGACCGTTATTTTTTAGATAATGTTTGTACTCATATTTCTGATATTGATTTTGGTAAGATTACCCATTATTCAGGTAATTATACATTTTGGTCTGAGTCGAGTAAATTGGTATCTAAACAGAAAATTCAACAAAATAAAAAGGCCGAGGAAAAAAAGAAAGAACTTGAAGAATTTATTGCTAGATTTTCAGCTAACGTAGCAAAATCAAAACAAGCTACCTCTCGAAAAAAAATGATTGAAAAATTAAATATAGAAGAAATTAAACCCTCTAGCAGGAGATATCCTGCAATAATTTTTGAACAGGAAAGAGAAGCAGGAGACCAAATTTTGAACATCGAGAAATTATCATTTATCAGAGATTCGCAAGTTTTGTTTAGTAATCTTAATTTTAATTTAAAAAAGGGAGACAAGGTTGTAGTTTTTTCAAAAGATTCTAGAGCAACTACAGCTTTTTATGAAATCATTTCTGGTAATTCTAAAGCCAGTGATGGAGAGTTTCAATGGGGTATAACAACTTCTTTTGGATATTTACCTTTAGACAATAATAATTTTTTTAATCAAGACCTAACTTTGATAGATTGGCTTAGACAGTGGATTGATAATAATGAAGATATAGACGATCTTTATTTGAGGGGATTTTTAGGGAAAATGTTATTTAGTGGTGATGAAGCATTAAAAAAGGCTAGAGTGCTTTCTGGAGGTGAAAAAGTAAGGTGTATGCTTTCAAGGGTAATGATGAATAGGTCAAATGTTTTAATGCTTGACGAACCAACTAATCATCTTGATCTAGAATCAATAACATCATTTAATAATGCCCTAAAAAACTATAAAGGAACAGTCTTGTTTTCAACTAAAGATAGAGAATTTGCACAATCAGTTGCTAATCGAATTATTGAAATAACACCAAATGGCATGATTGACAAATACTTAAGTTTAAATGATTATATGACAGATCCTAATATTAAGACTCAAAGAACAGAGCTTTATAAAGAAGTTTAATAAGTGATAAATTAACTTTTTATATTAAGAGACTTGATGATTCTTAAAGCCCTTTCAGCTTCATTTTTGTTGACAAAAACTTTTTGTTCATAGGAATTCACTCCAAAACCTGCAAGTCGAGCGGATTCAGCTTCATCTTTTATAATAGGAAAAATTTTTTCTTTTGATAGGGTTTGACAGATTAGAGGTATGATCATTGGCGACCCACTAAAGACTAAGATAGATTTTTCAGACATATATAGATTAAAACTTGTCAAATTTGTTATTCCAAATGCTTGAGTTAAAGTTTTTACCCAGGGCAAACCCATAGAAAATAACAATAGAGATTAGACCTTTTAAAATAAATAAGTGAATTATCCAAAAGGCCTTAAAATCCATTGAATGAGAAAAAAGACCTTCCGGAATTAATTTTGTAATAAAAAGACTCAAAAAAAATAGTGTAAACAATAATGTGTTTAAATTTTTATAAGGCCATACCAAAATTCTTCTAAGACCTGTAAGATCGTTTCCCCATTTATGAATCAAATAATAATAATGTTTACTAAGCCTAACAAACAATAACGGATCATCTTTTTTTTCCAATTGGAAAATACTTGAAGGACCCATTATTTTAAAATTATTTAAATTAGTCTGATGTTCTTTTTGTAAAAAATCTATTTTTTCAAGGACAACATTAGGTATCTTTCCTTTGAAAAAAGATGAATCTAAGAATCTTAATCTATAGTCAACACAAACTTTTTTTATATCATTTATATGAAAGATTTTTTTAGGATCTAATTTTTCAAAAATCATATCACCCTCTGTACAATATTTTTGGTTAATTAATTCTTGACTTGTAAGATCCCCTGATATGAAAGATTTTTTATTGGATCTTTTTTTTAAAACTGTTTCAATATTAGTTACGTAATTAAAATTCATTGTTGTTCAAAAGTTTTTAACGAATTTCAGCACCTATTTCGTTTGACAACCTTTTTCTTATATTTTCCATAACTTTATCGACATAATGATCAGTTAGTGTTTTGTTTTTATCTTGAAAATAAAAACTTACACCATATGATTTTTTACCCTTTGGAAGTCCTTTGTCAATATAAACATCAAAAAGCTTAATTTCCTTTAATATATTTTTTTCAGTTGATCTTGCTATAGATTTAATATCATTGAAAATTACTTCTTGATCTATAAGTAGAGAAAAGTCTCTTTTTACTGTTGGAAATTTTGGAATGCTTTCAAAATTTAAATCTTTAATTAAATAATTGGACAACAGATTTATATTAAACTGACCATAAATTACAGGTTGTTTAATTGAGAAAAATTTTAACAACTTTTTATCAAGATATCCAAATTCAAAAAATTTTTCATGATTAATTTTATATTCTAAACCTTCTTGAAAAATTTTGTTTTTAATAGGCTCTTCTTCCCATTTTTTAATCTTACCATTAAGAATGATCTCAATAATCCCTTTAAAATAAAAAAATATATCTGGTTGTTGTTTTATATTCCAATTATCTTCAAAAACTTCTCCGGTTAAACTAATAGCCAATAACTTTGATTCAGTGAAACTCTTTTTAGCAGTTTGATAAACTTTCCCAAACTCAAAGAGTTTTAAATTTTTTGCTTGCCTATTGATATTAAATTTTATTGCTTCCAAGCAACTTGGAATTAAAGAATTTCTAAGCTGTGAAAGTTCTTGTCCCATTGGATTAATGATCTTAACAGGTTTTGATTCAATTGACAGGTTATTGTTTTTTGGTGAAGTAATAGAATTTGTAATAGTTTCATAAAACCCTTGACTAATTAGTGCTTTAGAAAGGTTTTGAAAAAAAGCATGATCTTTTTTCGATTCATAATTATAAGGATTACTATAAAATTTAAGTGGCATATTTATGTTGTCATAACCATAAATTCTTAACAATTCTTCAATTACATCTGCAGGACGATTTACATCTACCCTGTATCTTGGTATTTTAATTTTTAAGGTAGACTGACTTGATTCGCTAATTATAATATCCAAAGAATGTAAAATGTTAATGATTTTATCCCTTTTGATTTTTTGACCTATTAACTTATCTATATCATCAAATTTTAAAGTTATTTCTTTTGGTTTCTTTTCCTTTTTATATTCGAAAGAGTTTATTTGACTTATGGTGCCTCCTGCTAATTCTTGAATAAGCAGTGCAGCCCTTTTAATTGCATAAACTCCTATTTCTGGATCTACACCTCTTTCAAATCTAAATGAAGCATCAGTATTCAATCCTAATTTTTTCGCGGTTTTTCTAATTGAAACAGAATCAAAGCATGCGCTTTCTAAAAAAATGTCTTTGGTTTTTTCTCCGACAGAAGATTCTTCACCTCCAATAATTCCAGCTATACATAAAGCTTTTTTATGATCACAAATCATTAAATCATTTGCATCTATATTTCGTTCAATTCCATCAAGGGTTTTAAACTTTTTAATTCCCTTGATTTTTTTCACTATAATTCCCTTATTAATTTTTTTCAAATCAAATGCGTGAAGTGGTTGACCTAGTTCGTGCAGGACATAATTTGTAACATCCACTACATTGTTTTTAGGAACAATATCAATAGATTTTAATTTGTTTTGAAGCCAAAGTGGAGAGTTTTTAACAGAAACATTATTGACGCTAAGCCCATAATATCTTTCTGCGAGTTCGGGCTCTCTAATATCTATAGGAATTGAACCATTTTCATTCATTTTTTTAAAGTCTTTTACCTCAGGGAAACTCCATTTGAAATCAATTTTATTAAAAGTAAATAATGCTTTCAAATCTCTGGCTACACCCATATGACTCATTGCATCTGATCTATTTGGTGTTAATCCTATATTAAAGATATAATCCTCTTCAATTTTAAAAACTTGACGACATGGAGTTCCAGGTTTAATTTTCTTGTCTAAAACAATTATTCCTTCATGTGAGTCTCCTATACCGAGTTCATCTTCTGCGCATATCATTCCATTACTTTCTTCGCCTCTTATTTTAGTTTTTTTAATCCTAAACTCTTTCCCTTTTTGATCATATAAGATTGATCCTACTGTTGCTACCGCTACTTTTTGATTTTTGGCTACATTAGGAGCCCCACAGATTATCTGAGCTATTTCATTACCAAGATTAACTTTTGTAAGTTTTAAGCGGTCAGCATTTGGATGATTTACACATGATAAGACCTCTCCAACAACGACACCTTTAAGACCTCCTTTTACTGACGAGAATTCCTCAACACCTTCGACTTCTAATCCAAGAGAGGTAAGCATCTCAGATATTTTTAAATAAGGTACAGTCGTTCCTAGAAATTCATTAATCCAGTTGTATGATATTTTCATATATCAGCAAGAGTTGCTATAGACAAATATAATAATCTTAAGTGTAGCAGTTTTATTTTAACTTATGTAATTCCATATGTTTTTATATGTCTTCATTGCAAAAAGAGTTTTTTTTATAATTTGATTTTCAGGGAGTAAAAGATTAGGGTCTCTTTTTATAATCTTGATAGCTTCATTTCTAGCACTTTTGAGCAGTACATTATCTGTGATTATATCAGCGATTTTTAACTTAAGAATTCCACTTTGCTCTGTTCCCATTATATTCCCAGGCCCTCTAATACTTAGATCAGTTTCTGCTATTCTGAATCCATTATTTGTTTGTGTCATTATCTTTAACCTTTTTTTTGACTCTGCACTTAGCTTGTTCCCACTCATTAGTATACAGTAACTTTGTTTGTTTCCTCTACCAACCCTTCCCCTTAGTTGATGTAATTGTGAAAGGCCAAATCTTTCTGAGCTTTCAACAACCATTACAGAAGCGTTAGTTATGTTAACTCCTACTTCAATTACAGTTGTTGCAACCATCATATTTGTATCTCCATTTATAAAACGGTTCATCTCATAGTCTTTATCTGAACTTTTCATTTTACCATGTACAACACTAATTTGAAAATCTGGTTTAGGGAAGTACCTGCTAAGACTTTCATAACCATCCATTAAATCTTTATAGTCTATTTTTTCAGATTCTTTGATAAGAGGGTAAACAACATATATTTGAGCTCCTCTTTCAATTTGGTCTTTCATGAACTTAAAGACTTTTAATCGATTAGAATCAAATTGATGATAAGTTTTGATTTCTTTTCTTCCTGGAGGTAATTCATCAATAACTGAAATGTCAAGATCTCCATATAAAGTCATGGCAAGGGTTCTGGGAATAGGTGTTGCTGTCATAACTAAAATATGAGGAGGAGTAATATTTTTTTTCCAAAGCTTTGCACGTTGAGCAACTCCAAATCTATGTTGCTCATCAATTATAGCTAGGCCCAGATTTGAAAAGGTAACTTTTTCTTCTATAATTGAATGAGTCCCTATTAGTATATTTAGTTTTCCATTTTTTAAATCTCTGTGTATTAATTCTCTATCAGATTTTTTTGAATTCCCAGTTAAAAGTCCGATAGAAACATTTAGGTTTGATAAAAGTTTTTTTATAGATTGAAAATGTTGTTGAGCTAAGATTTCAGTTGGCGCCATTATACATGATTGATATCCATTGTCAAATGCAATTAGCATCGACATCAATGCTACAATAGTTTTTCCAGAACCAACATCACCCTGTAACAGGCGATTCATTTGCCTTCCACTTCCAAGATCTTTACGTATTTCCTTTGTAACTGTTTTTTGAGCATTTGTTAATTTAAAATTCAAATTATCAGTAAAAAAGGAATTGAAACCATCACCAACTGTTTTGAAAACAAATCCCTTTATCTTCTGCTTTCTTCTAATATTTTTTATTATTAACTGTAATTGAATGTAAAAGAATTCTTCAAATTTTAACCTTTTTTGAGCCAGGGAAAGAATATCTTGATTTTTAGGGAAATGGATATTTATAATAGATTCGTGCTTACTTATAAAATCATATTTTTTTAATAAGTAATCTGGCAGACTTTCTGGCACCTTTTTTTTAATGGTTTTAAATAGATCAATTAATAAATTAAAGATCATTCTTTGTGACAAACCCTTTGACAAAAGATTTTCTGTGCTAGGATAAATAGGTTTAAGTTTATGAGATGGTTTTTCGTTGAAATCAGATTCTAGGTCCATTTCTGGATGAGGTATACTAGGTTTTCCTTTGAACCAATTTGTTTTTCCAAATATTACATACGGGATATTTTTTTTCAAACTTTGTTGAATCCATTTATATCCTCTGAACCATAAAAGCTCTACTGTATTTTCACCATCAAAAAAAAAGGCCACAAGTCTTTTTCCTGATTTTTGAGAGATTATTTCAATATCAGTTATTTCACCTTTTAATTGTACTTCAGAATTGTTTTTTGGAAGTTCAGAAATTTTATAAAATCTACTTCTATCAATGTAGCGATTTGGAAAAAAAGAAAGAAGATCTTGAAAGCTATATATTTTAAGCTCTTTTTTTAATAAATCAGCTCTATTAGGGCCTACACCTTTAAGATATTCAATTGGAGTTTGTAAAGGATCCATATTTCTTTACCAATGTTAATTGAATTATTCAAATTCAATTTGAATTCTTCAAAACTTCTTCTAATTTAGGATAAAAACAGTATAATCTTTAAATGCGTGCTTTAGTAATTTCAGGAGGAGGTAGTAAAGGTGCTTTTGCAGGGGGAGTAGCTGAGTATCTAATTGATAAAATGGGAAATGATTATGACATTTATATAGGTACTTCCACAGGAAGTTTATTGGTGAGTCATTTGGCATTACAAAAAACTGAAAAACTCAAAAAATCCTTCACAGAAGTTACTCAAGAAAAAATTTTTGATAATTGCCCATTTAAAATAAAAAAGAATGGCAAAGAGGAGACGATTAGTATAAACCATTTTAATGTTTTGAAAAATTTTATAAGGGGTAAGAAAACATTTGGGGAGAGTAATAATTTAAGAAAAACAATTGAACAAGAGATCAGGTATGAAGATTTTATAAAACTTAAAAAATCTAATAAGGAAGTTTTTATTACAGTATCTAATTTGTCAAGAAATAAAGTTGAATATAAAAGACTTAAAAATTGCTCTTTTAGTGATTATTTAGACTGGATATGGATTTCATGCAATTACGTTCCATTTATGAGCTTAGCTGTTAAGGAAGGATGTGAATACGCAGATGGAGGCCTTGGAACAATAATTTCAATTGAAGAAGCTATTCGAATTGGATCTACCTATGTGGATGTTATAATTTTAGATACTGAATTTCAATATACAAATAGAGTCCACTCTCGAAATGCTTTTCAGGCCTTAACTACAGTTTTTGGTTTTATGACAGATAAAATAGAAAGGCAAAACATTGAGATAGGCAAACTGTTAGCGCATAAAAAAAAGGTAAAAATAAATTTTTATTATACTCCAAGAATTTTAACTAGTAATTCTTTGATTTTTGAAAAAGAAAAAATGAAAAAATGGTGGACTGAAGGTTTTAATTATGCTAAAATTAAGTTAAGTGAAACCTAATTAGTATTTAAGTTATATGGATATACCTTCTACTCATCTTTCAGAACTTAATGAATCACAATTAGCTCCAGTTCTTCATAAAGATGGACCCTTAATTGTTGTAGCTGGTGCAGGATCTGGGAAAACAAGAGTCTTAACTCATCGAATAGCTAATTTAATGTTGGAAGGAGTTGATCCATTTTCTATTCTTGCCTTAACATTTACTAATAAGGCAGCTCGTGAAATGAAAGAAAGAATAGAAGGTCTTGTTGGAGGTAATGAGGCGAAAAATATTTGGATGGGAACTTTCCATTCAATTTTTGCTAGGATCTTAAGACATGAGGCTGATAAATTAGGCTACCCTAGGCGATTTACAATTTATGACACTCAAGATTCAGATCGAATAATTTCATCTATTATCAAGGACTTTTCTTTGGATAAAGACCTTTACAAGTATAAGGAAATAAGAAACAGGATTTCAATGTTTAAAAATAATTTGATAACTGTTAATGCATATTTAAACAATTCGGATTTGGTTGAATATGATCTAGTTTCAAGAAGGCCTAAAATGGCAGACATATATAGAGAATATGTTGATAGATGTTTTCGCTCAGGAGCTATGGACTTTGATGATTTGCTATTAAGAACAAACGAGTTGTTAAATCATTTTCCAGAAGTTCTTGCCAAATATCAAAATCAATTCCGTTATATATTAGTTGATGAGTATCAAGATACTAATCATTCTCAGTATATAATTGTTAGGTCATTATCCGATAAATTTCAGAACATATGTGTTGTTGGAGATGATGCACAAAGCATTTACAGCTTCAGGGGTGCAAATATTGGAAATATTTTAAATTTTCAAAAAGATTACACAGATGTAAAAATATACAGGTTAGAACAAAACTATAGGTCAACTAAAAATATTGTGAATGCAGCAAATTCAGTTATAAAACATAATAAAAACAAGATTGATAAAGTTGTCTGGACTGCGAACGATCAAGGTAAAAAGATAAAGATAGTGAGATGCTTGACCGATGGAGAAGAGGGTAGGTTGGTAGCTAATTCAATTAAGGAGGTTCTTAGTGAGAAAGGAAAAAGAAATAGAGATTTTGTTGTTTTATATAGAACAAATGCTCAGTCAAGAAGCTTTGAAGATGCTTTTAGAAAATTTGGAATTCCTTATAGAATTTATGGAGGACTATCTTTTTATCAAAGAAAGGAAATAAAAGATGTGATTGCATATTTAAGAGTCATTGTTAATCCAAATGATGAGGAAAGTTTAAAAAGAATAATAAATTACCCAACAAGAGGAATTGGCTCAACTACCATTGACAAATTACTTGTTGGAGCAAAAGAAAATAATGTTACACTTTTTGAAGCTCTTGAAAAAATTCAAAAAATAAAATTTCCTATACCTGTCAAGACATTATCTAAAATAGAAAATTTTATAACATTTATTAAGTCTCTACAGTTTCAAAAAAACAAATTAAATGCTTTTGAGATGGTTAATATAATAATCAGGAAAACTGGTTTATTGGAGGAATTAAAAAAAGAAAGTTCATTAGATGCAATAGCCAAGACAGAAAATATTCAAGAATTAGTCAATGGAATGCGTGATTTTGTTGAAGGGCAAATAGATGTTGTAGATTCAAACGGTAGTTTAGAAGAATTTCTAGAAGACATTGCTTTAGCAACAGATTTTGATAAAAATATGGGGGCTGAAGTTGACAAAGTTTCTTTGATGACAATTCATTTATCAAAAGGTTTAGAATTTCCGGTGGTTTTTATAGTAGGATTGGAAGAAGATCTTTTTCCATCTGCATTAAGTTTGAGTTCAAGATCAGATCTTGAGGAAGAGAGAAGACTTTTCTATGTGGCTCTTACAAGAGCTAAATCAATGGTTTTTATTTCCTATGCACAATCAAGATATAGATGGGGTAAATTAATTGAATCTGAATCCAGTAGGTTTATAAAAGAAATAGACTCTAACTACGTTGAATATCAAGAAAAAGATGGTTTAGAAGTATACAGGAAAATTAAAGAAAACTATATCAAAAAAAATTCACTAAAGACCAAAGGTTTAAATAAAACTGAAAATAGACTTTCAAGGATCAGCGTTGTAGAAAAGATGGCGCCTAATTTTAACAAAGGTTTTTCCATTTCATTAGGTGATAAGGTAAAGCACGATAGATTTGGAATTGGTCTAGTTGTGAAAATAGAAGGGAATGGAAGTAATAAAAAAGCACTAATAGATTTTGACGGAGCTGGCTCAAAAAATTTATTGTTGCGTTTTGCTAAATTAAAGGTTATTAAATAGGTGTTTTAAATATAAAGAACCACCCTAATAGGTGGCTCTTTCAATTAATACTTTGTTTATTAATTCCCCATTCCTTGTTCGATCAGATCATAAAATTGATCAAGCTTTGGAAGCACAACAATCCGGGTTCTTCTATTTTTAGCTCTATTAGAAGGAGAATCGTTATCATATAAAGGAATATAATAACTTCTACCAGCTGCAGTCATTCTTTCAGGCTTTACATCAAAATCATTTTGTAATATTCTTATAACGGATGTAGCTCTTTTAACACTTAGATCCCAATTATCTTCTATACCCTCAATCTTAATTGGAACATCATCTGTGTGGCCTTCTACCAGAAATTCAATTTCAGGTTTATCATTTACAACTTTTGCTACTTTACCAAGTACTTCTTTAGCCCTTTGTGTCACTGTATAACTTCCACTATTGAATAGCAATTTATCAGATATTGAAACATAAACAACTCCTTTCTCAACGTTAATTTCAATGTCATCATCACTAAGATTACCGAGAACTCCTTTTAAACTTGTAACGAGAGCTAATGTTACAGAATCCTTTTTTGTAACTGCTTCTTGCATATTCTGGATACGAAGATCTTTTTCTTTCATGCTTTCTAGAGATTTTTCTAGGTTTTCAGCACCTTTCTGAGAAAGAGTAGTTAAATTCCCAATATTGTTTATTAGATCTTGATTATTTGATTTTAAAAATTTTACTTGGTCTTGAAGTGATGATAAGTTAGCAAGTGTAGCTTCTTTTTCTTCATTGCAAGTATTTAGTTTTATTGTTGCGGTGTCTAATAAGCTTTTGGTGTTTCTTTGAATATCTTCAAGCTCAAGGTATTTTTTTTGAGAAATACAAGAAGTTATCAACACAAAAACAGTTATAAGTAATAAGGATATTTTTCTCATAATAAGTAATTAAAGGTTTTAAAACATTCGCAAAATTAAAATAAAATTAGACATTCTTCGATATAGAAGTAAATTTCTTTTTACCTCTAACAAAGTATTTGTAGGGTAAATTATTTATTTCAAAATATTTTTTTTTATCCGAAATAACTTTCCTCTTTTTATTTATTTGATTTAATAAAATGAAAAAAGAAAAATGCGCTTTCAAAACAGATAACGCATGAAATATTTCAAATTTAAAAATGAAAAATAAAAAAGCTATATAATCCCAAATTAAACGTTCAAAAATCCTTTGGAATCTTTTTTCTGGAAGATTTTTTAGGAGTGAAAGAAGACTGTTTCTAAAATTCAAATAAGTTTTTTTTGGTGAATTTTGAAGTGTTCCTTCTCCTAAATGAAAAACTTTAGATTCTCCAATTGACACTACATCTAAATCTTTATTAAAAGCTCTCCAGCAGAGATCAATTTCTTCTTGATGCGCGAAAAAATTAGAATCAAATCCTCCTAAGGAAATAAACATCTTTTTTCTTATAAAGAAGCAGGCGCCAGAAGCCCAAAATATTTTTTGGACCCCATTGTATTGTCCCGAATCTTTTTCAATAGTATTAAAAATTCTTCCTCTGCAATAAGGGTATCCTAGCCGATCTATAAATCCACCTGCAGCCCCTGCATATTGAAAAAAATCTGGTTTTTTTAAATCTAAAACGTGAGGTTGTGCAATTACAGTTTTTTGATTTTTTTTAAAATGATTTATAATTGGAGGGAGCCATTTATTTTTGACAGTTACATCATTATTCATGAGACATATTAGCTCAGCATCAGTTTCTTTAATAGCTTTATTATATCCCTCACAAAAACCAAGGTTATTTTGATGTTTAATTAATGCAATTTGAGGAAATTTTTTTTTTATAAATGAAACAGAGTTGTCAGTAGACCCATTGTCAACTACATATATAGAAGCTTCAGGGGAATACCTAACTATGGAGGGGATAAATTCCTCCAAAAACTTTTCCCCATTATAATTAAGTATCATTAAAGCTGTTTTCACTTTGCTTTTGAATTGTAATTTGGTAATTCAGGTATAAACAGGTACATTCTTTTTTTATAATCCATTTGACAAAAGTAGTGCTTTATTCCATTGGTAACCATTAAATATTTACTTGAAATCTCTAGATTATATATGGCAATTTGATCAAAAACTTTTTTAGATATTTTATTAGTTGGAGATTTACATTCCACTATAAGATCGGCTTTGAAATCTTTATCAAGTGTTAATATATCATATCTTTTTGTTACATTGTTTATTTTAATTGAACCTTCTATTTTCAGATGACTTTTCGGATATTTTTTAATTTCTATTAAGTATGAAATTATGTTTTGCCTTACCCATTCTTCAGGTGTTAATAACACCCATTTTTTTCTTATAAAATCAAAAATAAATTTTTTATTTTCATTATTTTTAATTGAAAGTTTAAAGTGGGGTAAGTTTAACCTCTTCATTCTACAAAAATGCATATAATTTTCTAAGATGGATAAGTTTAAGAATTTAATTTCTGCAGTAGCTAGCGGTAATTATTCGACTTTTTATTTGTTGTCTGGGACAGAACCATATTTTATTGATGAATTTGAATTTTTTTTAACAAATAAACTTGTAAATGATCAGACCAGAGAATTTGACTATTCTGTTTTTTATGGAAAAGATATTGATTCATCGCAAATCATTGAATCAGCAAAACGATTTCCAATGATTGCTCCATATAATGTTATAGTAGTAAGAGAAGCTCAAAACATTAAATCATCTCTTGATCTTATAGCTAAATATGTTTCAAATCCTCAAAAAAGAACAATTTTAATTTTTTGTTATAAATACAAGTCATTCGACAAAAGGAGTAAACTTTATAAAGAAGCCAAGAAGAATGGAGTAGTATATGAAAGTAGGGAATTATATGATTCAGAAATAAGGAAATGGTTAGATTTTGAAATAAAAAAGATTAAGCTTGATATAGATCATAGTTCAATTGAAATACTTTATAACTCTATAGGTAATAACCTTTCAAAGATTAAAAAAGAGATTGAAAAACTTAAGATTATTCTTCCTGAAGGAGCTTTAATTACTCCTGAAGTAATAGAAAAACATATAGGGTTTAGTAAAAAATTCAACAATTTTGAGCTCTATAAAGCTTTAGGTGAGAGAAATTTTGAAAAATGTTTTCAAATAATAAATTATCTTTCTTATGATTCAAAAAATTCTTCTGTTTTCATGACAATAGGAGGGATGCACACATTTTTTAAACGTCTTATGATATATAAGGCAGTAGAAAATAAAACAAAAGCTCCTGAAATAATGGGAATAAATCCTTTTTTTATAAAAGACTATTATTATGCTTCTAAAAATTATACTATGAAACAGATTTCAGCAGTATTTAAATATATTTTAGAAGCAGATTTAAAAAGTAAGGGAGTTGGCAATAAATCAATCCGTCAAAAAAATATATTGCAGGATTTATTAGTCAAAATCTTAAATAAAAATTAAGTTGTTATAGGAGGATATTTTCTTGGGTCCACTTCATGCATTATAGAAACCACTTTTTCAAAAATGTCATCTCCAGAGGGTTTAGAAAAATAATCTCCATCTTCTGCGTAAGGAGGCCTATGTTCATTTGCTGTCAACAATTGTGGAGGACTATCTAAAAGATGGTATATGTCTTGTTTTTTTAGCAATTCTTGGAGAATATAAGATGATGCTCCTCCGGGAACATCTTCATCAATTATTAGTAAACGATTTGTTTTGGAAACACTTTCGCGGATTTTTTTTGAAAGATCAAAAGGAATTAGAGTTTGTAAATCTATAACCTCACAGGAAATACCAGTTTGTTCTAATTCATTAGAAACTGAAAGAACGATTCTTAAAGTTGATCCATAAGAAACTAATGTAATGTCTGTACCTTTTTTAACAATATCAATTTCACCAATGGGGACACAAAATTCCCCCAAATTATTTGGCGTTTTCTCCTTTAGCCGATAAGCATTAAGAGGTTCTATAACGATAGCAGGTTGATTACTTTTCATTAAAGTGTTATAAAATCCAGAAGCTTTGACCATATTTCTTGGGACAAGTATTTGAATCCCCCTTAGTAAGCTTGTTAATGCACCCATTGGTGAACCAGAATGCCAGATACCCTCCAAGCGATGTCCCCGAGTTCTAATTACTAATGGTGCAATTTGTCTACCGACGGTTCGGTAACTTAAAGTTGCCAAATCATCACTAAGAGTCTGAATACAATACAAAATATAATCTAAGTATTGTATTTCAGCAATTGGTCTAAGTCCTCTTAGCGCTAAACCTATTCCTTGTCCAATTATTGTTGATTCTCTTATGCCTGTATCTGAAACACGATCTGAACCGTATTTCTCTTGTAATCCTTTTAGACCCTGATTTACTCCACCAATTTTACCACTATCTTCTCCAAAAATTATTAATCTATCATATTTGTTTAAAAGTTTATCGAAATTTTCCCTAAGAATAATACTCCCATTAGTAATTATTGGATCTTTATCATAAACTGCAGGAATTTCCTTCGTTTTACTTGTAGAGTTTATTCCATCACTGTATAGGTTTGAGGAATATTTTTTCTGCAAACTTAATCTGATCCTATTTACCCACTGCCTAAATAAGTCAATTTGAGAAGTTTTTTTATTAGCTAAAGGATACATTATTTTTCTTGTAGTTGAGATAATATCCCTGTATAGAAGTTCAGTTTTCTTATTTAATTTATTTAATAAATGGGTTGATTTATTATTTTCAGAGATTAGGGATATTTTGCTTGCAAAGTCATTAAGTTCTTCTCTAAGTTTGAAAATAGGTTTTTGATAATTCTCCCATGATTTAATTCGAGATTTTTTTACTTCTTCCTTGATTTTTTTTTCTATTTCATCTAGATCATTTTCAGTAGATATACCATTTGACAAGATCCATTCCTTCATTTTAAGATTACAATCATATTTATTTTCCCATTCTAACCTTTTCTTTGATTTATAACGCTCATGTGAACCCGAGGTTGAATGCCCTAGAGGTTGGGTGAGTTCAGTAACGTGAATTAATACAGGAATGTGTTTATGCCTTGCCAACTTAGAGGCGTAGTCATATGTTTTAATTAACTCTGGATAGTCCCATCCTTTAACAACCAATATTTCAAAACCATTTAGTTTGTCATCTCTTTGAAATCCTTCCAATGCTTTTGATATACTTTCCTTAGTAGTTTGAAGTTTGTTATCAACAGAAATTCCATAACCATCATCCCATACACTTATTATCATTGGAACCTGAAGAACTCCAGCAGCATTTAAGGCTTCAAAAAAAACCCCTTCACTCGTACTTGCATTTCCAATTGTCCCCCAAGCAATCTCATTTCCATTGGTAGAAAAATCAGATATGTTTTTTATCTCAAGATTTCTGTAAAATTTTGATGCCTGTGCCAAACCAAGCAATCTAGGCATTTGTGATCCAGTTGGAGACAGATCTGCGCTATGATTAACTCTATCTGTCTGAGGAATCCAATTTCCTTTTTTGTCTATATTTTCTGTCATAAAATGAGCTCCCATTTGTCTGCCACCCGACATTGGCTCATAATTTAAGTCAGGATGTCCGTAAAGTGCAGCGAAGAATTTATCTGGATTAAGTAAACCTTGAGCCATTAAAAGCGTTTGGTCTCGATAATAACCTGCTCGGAAATCTCCTTTTTGAAAAAAATGATTTAAAGCTATTTGAGGCAGTTCTTTTCCATCACCAAAAATCCCAAATTTTCCTTTTCCATTTAACACTTCTCTACGACCTAAAATACTACAATGTCGACTTAGTGTTATTAAACTATAGTCTTCTATAACTCTTTTTTTGTAATCTTCAAAGCTTAGAGCAGCATTATTTTCTTTAAGTTGATTTTTCATTCAGGACACTAAATGTACAATATTTTGCAAACATTTTTTTATTTAGCATGAATTGAAAATTAGCCTAAGAAGCAATTAAAACCATCTTCTTGAAAAAAGAGACATTAACTGATCAGGATCTATTGATAAAACAAATCTTATCTTTTGTTCGTAATTCTTATTATCAATTTGCCAGCCTTCAGATGAATAAAAAGGGAAGTAAAGCTGTAGATAATCAGGTATAAAATTTATTCCAAGACCTGAGTCAAAAAAACCTTTTAAATTTGATCCTTTATTTTTGATTGCCCCTACATCCATATAAAATTCTAAAACTTTCCATAGCCCCATGGTTAAATTTGAAGTAATCAAATAATCATTTGCCGAGGAAGTTTCAAATTTTGATTTGAACCCTCCTTCAGCCATCACAAATTGCTGACTAAAAATTCCTTTATCTTCTGATCTACCAAAATAATTGTAATTGAAGAGGTAGTCAGTTGGTCTGTTAAGATTGTAATCAAAATAATTAGTGTCAGTTCTATTGTGCCATAGAAATTTACCTATAAATAATCTAATACTAATTTGTCTACCGCTGGGGAAAAGTTTCCTGTAATCGGTAGTAAAATCTAATTTACCGAATCCATCAGAAATTTCTAGGTTACTTTTTGCAGTAAAATGTTTTATTGCCGTTTTATTTGAATACAAATATTTTGCACTTAAAACATTGTAATTTGGATTTACTTCAGGGGTTTTTAGATTTTCTCTAAAGACACTATAATAGAACAAACTAAATACTTGTCCTTTGTTAGATCTAAAATCAGGAGTTCTTATAAACGTTGATATTCCAGGAACTATTACTCTATATCTTGAATTTAAATCATAATGATAACTACTTGCATAGACATTTATTTGGGTACGATAATTTTTACTTTTTTCATTTAACAAATTAAATTGACCCTTTAGCGCTCCAACAATTGTTTCCTGATTAGTCGAGTATTCAGGCATCAGTTCAAATGTAAACTTTTTCATTTTAATTCCCTTATTATAAAACCTTGAGCCTATTGAAAAACCATCATAGTAGTTATAGTTAATTATAGGGTTATAGTAGATCTGTTGTCTTTTTGGAGACTCGTGATCCTTAAAAAAATTAAATTGTATTGGTTTAATTTTTCTCTTAAGATATTTCCAGTTGTTATTTCTGTTAATTTCTGGAAATCTTAAACTAGGATTTATAGAAATATAATCAGAATCAAGATGTTTTAAAGTTATTTTGGTAGTATTTTTTTTTGGTTTTATCCACCATAAACCAACTAGGCTATCATTTCTTAATTGACCTATTGTATAAGGAAAAAAAGTCCCTTTTTTATTTAAGACCTCTATTGTTATACTATCCTTTTTCAATTCAGCCTTTTCAATAGACAAGTCAAAAGATTTTCTTTTTCTGATATAATCATTAAAGAACCAACCAATATCTTTTTCAGTGTTGGAAACAATAGATGTTTCAAAAGATGAATTTATAGGGTCTTTAACAAATTTTCTAATTCCTTTTTTTAGAATATTTTCACCTATATACTCTTCCAGATACCTTAACCCTAAACCAGTATGGTATGGCGAGGCTATTCGCTCATTAAATCTGGTCAACTCATTTTTAGGTGTTATATCTGCTTGCTGAAGATTTGCACGTTGTACAAATTCAGAATACAATAAAAAACCATCATTAAAATCAATCGTTGAAATATTGTATAATTTGATTATTCCAAGACTTGAAATCCTTCCTAAAAATTTTTGTTTTGGATGAAATTCTTCAATGTATTTTATTATCATATATGTCTGTAAGCCACTAACAATCCAGTGATTTTTTCTCAAGTCAATTGTTAATTTGCTGCTCAGAAAATAGTTTAAGTATGCTTTTAAGAAACTAATTTCATTGAGAAAGTCATCGCTGAAAGGCCTCAAGAAAGATGGTAGATCATTCAAACCATAATATGGATTTTTTTCATAAACTATTTTTGAAACGAGTGTTGTGTTATAATTTTCTGTTTCTAAAAAAGAGTTTACAAACTCAATTATCTGAATTACATTTTCATTTAAATCTTGTTCACTAAGGTTTTTTGTGTGGATATCTGTTAGTATTAGTTCACCTCTATTGTTTATTATTTTTTTAAACTCATTTTTATAACTTACTATTAGTTCTAATTCTTTTTTATTTTCCCCATAGAAACTTTTAATTACTCTTTCCTTGTCATCATAAATTTTTTCTCCAGTACTGTTAAGGTTTACATTTACATTCAAATTTTTTAAAACATCAAAACTTAAGGTATAATTTGCCGGATGAATGCTATTATCATCGAGATCCAAATTGCTATATTTCTTCCATTCACCTTCATAGTAAGGACTGATAGAGATGTACCAATACCTTAGATTAAATGTTTTCCCGTTTTCATTACCATAGCCTGTAAACTTGGAATCTGGAAGTTTTACAGAGTATTTTATTTCAATTTTTAAGTCCTCATTTCTCTTTAAAGGTTCGTTAAGGATTATTTGAATTATATCTTGCTGATTAGATAATCTTTTCCAAACTATTTCTTTGTTATCTTTTTTTATATACTCAATAAGAGTATATCCGAGTTTATTTTTTGATGATAGATAAAAGCTTCTGTCATATTCTTCACCAAATCTTTTAGCTAGTGGAGTTTTACTATTTGAAAAAGAATTTGACCAATCATTCATATAGATTGTATCAATAATATTTTCAGTCGTATTTTTAAAGTAGATTATTTGATCGATATCAATTTGTCCATTTTTTTCATCAAATTTTGCTTTAATATTGTAATCAATATCAACTTGACCAAATGAAACAAACATTATAAATAGAAAGAAATAAGTTAATTTTTTTTTCATTTATTTATGCTGATTTAAGCTCTTTGAAAAGATATTTAGCTGTATGACTTGATTTTATTTTAGATAAATGTTCTGGTGTTCCATATCCAATTATTTTTCCTCCATCTTTTCCTCCATTTGGACCAATATCAATAATGTAGTCCATTTGTTTTATCACATCCAGATTATGCTCTATTACTAGTACAGTATTTCCTTTGTCCACAAGTTTGTCTAATACACCTATTAATACTTTTATATCCTCAAAATGAAGACCCGTAGTTGGTTCATCTAATATATAAAAGGTTTTTCCTGTATCTTTTTTGGATAATTCAGAAGCTAATTTTATTCTTTGAGCTTCTCCTCCAGAAAGAGTTGTTGATGACTGACCTAAAGTTAAATATCCTAACCCTACTTTCTTTATTGTTGAAAGTTTTCGAGAAAGATTAGGAATTGCATTAAAAAAAATACAGGCTTCATTGACTGTCATTTTTAAAACGTCATGGATAGATTTTCCTTTATATCGGATTTCAATTGTTTCTCGATTAAATCTTTTCCCATGACATTCTTCACACTCTATATGAACATCTGGAAGAAAATTCATTTCAATAACCTTTGTACCACCTCCTTTACAGTTTTCACACCTTCCTCCTTTAACATTAAAACTAAATCTACCTGGATTATAACCACGCTTTTTAGATTCAGTTGTTAACGAAAAAAGAGAACGAATTTCATTGAAAAAACCACAATATGTTGCAGGATTACTCCTTGGGGTTCTTCCTATTGGACTTTGATTGACATTAACAACTTTGTCAATATGTTCTAGTCCCTTTATTTTTTCAAATGGCAAGGGTTTCTTTAATGATTTATATAAGTGAGAACTTAGGACGGGATAAACTGTTTGATTTACGAGACTAGATTTTCCACTTCCGGATACACCTGTAACTCCAATTAACAATCCTAAAGGGAATTCCACGTTTATTTTTTTTAAATTATTTCCAGAACATCCTTCAATTATAAACCTTTTGCCATTACCGGATCTCCTTTTTTTCGGCAAATCAATCTTCTTTATATTTCCTAGATATTTTCCTGTCAAACTATTTTGTTTTTTGATAAAATTGGGAGTTCCTTGAGAAACAATTTGACCCCCATTTTTTCCAGCAAATGGACCAAGATCAATTATATGGTCTGATTTAAGCATCATTTCTTTGTCATGTTCAACAACTATAACTGAATTTCCAATATTTCGAAGGGATTTTAAACTGTCAATTAATTTTTCATTATCCTTTTGATGAAGACCGATTGTTGGCTCATCCATTATGTATAGAACACCTGTCAGTTGAGAACCAACTTGAGTTGCAAGTCTAATTCTTTGACTTTCTCCTCCAGAAAGGGATTTAGTAGGTCTACTTAATTTAAGATAATCTAAACCCACATTTAATAAGAAGTTTAGCCGTCTAATAACTTCGTTTATTATTTCTCTAGATATTATCAATTCTTTATCAGAGAGCCCTTGGTTAAGCCTAGAGAACCATTTGTAAAGATCTTTAAGATCCATTTTAGAAATTTCTATTATATTTTTTTTATCAATTTTAAAATACCTAGCCTCTTTTTTAAGTCTTGATCCTTCACATTCTCCACATATATTTTCATCCATAAAAGAGGAAGCCCATCTTCTAATATTTTTAGATTCTGTATTATTGTATTGTGATTTAATGAAATTTTCAATTCCTTCAAAATCTATCTTATATTCTCTTTTGACTCCTAAAGATTTTGTGGTTATTGAGAACTTTTCTTGGCCACCTTTTAAAATTATTTCTAGGGCTTCTTTTGAGATGTCTTTAATCATTGTGGAAAGAGAAAAGTTGTATCTTTTGCTTATAGATTCAATTTGTTTATATATCCAATTATTTTTTTTATCTCCTAAAGGGATTATTCCTCCACCTGAGATAGATTTATTTACATCAGGGATTATTTTCTGTCTATTGATTTCAAAAAGAACCCCTAATCCTTTACATTTTTGGCACATTCCTTTTGGCGAATTGAAAGAAAACGTATTTGGTTCAGGCTTATCATAAGAAATTCCTGATTCAAAACAAATCAGATTTTTACTAAAATATCTATTTTCATTATTTTCTAATTCAAGAATCAGCAATGAGTTATTTCCCATTTCCAATCCTGTTTTTATTGATTCAAATAATCTAGATTTTTTTTGATTTTTAATAACTTGTATTTGATCAATTATAAGTTCAATGCTATGAGTTTTGTATCTATCTAATTCTAAACCAGGCTTTAAGCTAGTAATTTTGTTGTTAATTCTAACTTTTATGTATCCCTGTTTTGACAAAGTTTGAAATAACTCTCTATAATGACCCTTTCTTGATTTAATTATAGGAGCCATAATTATTATATTTTTTCCATTGTATTGGTCTTCAATCAAATTATTTATTTGTTCATCAGTGTAGCTTATCATTTTTTTATTAGAAATATAACTATAAGCCGTACCTATTCTTGCATAAAGTAGCCTAATATAATCATATAGCTCAGTAATAGTACCAACAGTGGATCTTGGGTTTTTAGATGTAGTTTTTTGTTCTATAGCAATAACTGGTGATAGGCCATCAATTTTTTCAACATCCGGCCTTTCGAGATTACCTATAAACTGTCTAGCATAAGCCGAAAATGTTTCTATATATCTTCTTTGTCCCTCAGCGTATATAGTGTCAAAAGCAAGTGAAGATTTGCCACTGCCAGACAGACCAGTTAAAACAACAAGTTTTTCACGAGGTATTTTTACGCTAACATTTTTTAAGTTATGTACTCTCGCAGCTCTAACATCTATTGGTTTTTTGATCATTTGATAGGTGAATTTTGCAAAATTAGTGTTTTATCTAAAAAATCCACCATTTAGTTAATATGTATTTAGTAAATAAAAGCGGCTGCATCATCACCTCTTGGATCTGCTCCTGCTGATATAAATCCATCAGCATCAATCATAATAGCATCTACTCTCCCAATACTTCTTATGTACTCAGATTTTATATCATATCCTTTAGTTTGAAGACTTTCTATTAGCTCTTTTTTAAACCTGTCTTTTTCAAACTCAATTTTTTCAGGAATCCATTGATGATGAAATCTAGGAAAATCAACAGCATCTTGGATACCCATTTCAAATTCATACGCATTAAGAATCACTTGAAATACAGATGTAATTATTGTTGATCCTCCAGGTGTTCCTAGAATCATGTAAAGAGAGTCATTTTTTTCTACAATAGTTGGGGTCATTGAACTTAGCATTCTTTTTTTAGGCTGAATGGAATTTGCTTTTCCACCAATTAAACCAAACATGTTTTGAGTTCCAGGTTTACTGCTAAAATCATCCATTTCATTGTTTAGGAAAAAACCGAATTTTTCAACATAAACTTTAGACCCATAACTTGCATTGAGTGTTGTTGTAACAGAAATGGCATTTCCAAATTGATCTAAAATAGAAAAATGAGTAGTTTCTTCACTTTCCTGCCAAGAAACTATTTCTCCGGGATTAATTTTTGAAGATTTTGTAGCTTTTGAAAAAGTAAAGTCTTTCATTCTACTTTCTAAATAAGATTCATTAATTAAACTATCTATCGGAATATTAATAAAATCAGGATCACCCAGGAATTTACTTCGATCAGCATAAGATCTTCTTTCAGCTTCAATCATTAATTGAATTGTTTTTTCATTATTATTACCAAATTCTTTAATTGGATATTTTTCTATCGATTTAAGCATTTGAGCAAGGCATATACCTCCACTTGAAGGAGGAGACATAGAAAAAATATTAAGGTCCTTATATTTAAATTTTATGGGCTCTCTCCACTTAGGCTCATATGCTGCTAAATCTTCTAAATCAATAATTCCACCACTTTCTTTAATTTCCTGAACTATACTTTTTGCTATTTCTCCCTCATAAAATGCCTTTTCACCTTTATCAGAAATTAACTTTAAGGCGTTTGCAAAAGCAATGTTTTTTATAGTATCACCTTTTTCAAATTTTTTTGCAAAAAATGTATTTTCTCCGTTAACTTCTATAAAATCAGAACGTTTACTTTGAAGGCTTGATTTTTGACCTTCAGTAACAATAAATCCATTTAAAGCTAATTCTATTGAAGGTTTAATTAAATCCTGCATAGGCATTGTTCCAAACCTTCTATGTATTTCAAAAAGACCTGCTACAGTTCCGGGTACGCCAACAGCTAGACCCCCTTTTATGCTTTTGTCAGGAATTACTTCACCTGATTCGTTTTGAAACATTTTTTCATATGCATTAAGGGGTGCCATTTCTCGATAATCTATTGAACCAGTTTCACCATTTTTTTTACGATAAACCATAAATCCACCTCCAGAAATATTACCTGCATTAGGGAAACATACAGAAAGAGCAAAATTTGTAGCAATCATTGCGTCAAAAGCTGTTCCACCTTTTTTAAGAATTTCAACACCAATTTTTGACGCTTCAATTCTAGCTGAAACAACAGCTGCTTTAGGAGTATCTATTTTTTTGTTGCAGGATGTAAAGATTAAAATAGCTAGTAAATACAAAGATTTTTTCATTTCAATTTATTTTAGGTATCATTTGGTAAAAACTCTTTATTCAAAAAATCTATTTGTTTTTCAGAAAAATACTTAATGTCTTTAAAAAACATAAAAAAATCTTTTTCAAAAGAGCTGTAGTTATCTTTGAGATCTTTAATAGAACAATACATATTTGACTCAAATTTAGTTCTAGAGTCCATCTTATAAAGAATATTTTCAACTCCATCCATTGAAGCGTAATGAAGGAACCAGTTTTCTGTTTTCAACTTAGTTAAAAAACTTAAAATTTTATTAGGAATATAATTTTTAAAGGAAAGCATGTTCTTTATAAAAGTATTATTGTAATGAGATAAAGTTTCACAATGAAATTTATCCCAATTAAGCGCCAAAAAATGATCATAATAGATATCTATAATTACGCGGCTATAGTGCCTGAATTTAGGAAACAACTTTGAAACATTTTTCTTGAAAATTAGATGATTATCTGTATAGTGATCTATTGCCCTATGAAGTAAAATACCTCTAATTATTTTAGCAGGATATGACAAATATTTTTTTCCTTTCACTGAATCAGCTATAAAGTTTCCAACAGATAGAGGTATGTCATTTCCTGATAAATAAGCATGTGCAAGATAATTCATTCCCTAAATTTAGTTCTCTTTTTTTATTTCAAACTTAGAAATAGAATTTATTGTCACAAATCTAAAATAAAAGTTGTCGTATCTTTACACAGAGATGCCTCTAATTAAATCAATTTCTGGGATTCGAGGGACTATTGGTGATAAAACAAATGAAAACCTTACCCCTTTAGATGTAACTTCTTTTACAACAGCTTTTGGAGAATGGGTTAAATCAAAATCAGATGTTAATCCTTATAGAATTGTCGTTGGCAGAGATGCAAGAAAATCTGGAGAAATGATTAATTCTATTGTAAATAATGCTCTAATTGGACTTGGAATTGATGTTATTGACCTTGGTTTATCTACAACACCAACTGTTGCAATGATGGTTTTAAGTAAGAATGCTAGCGGGGGTATTGTCATAACAGCTAGCCATAATCCAAAGGAATGGAATGCTTTAAAATTTCTCAATAATGAAGGTGAATGTTTAGACGCTCCCTCTATTTTAGACGTAATAAAAAGATCAGAAAGTAAAAATTTCAATTTTTCAAAAATTAATGAATTGGGCAGTATTATTCAAATAAAAAATGCCATTGATAGTCATATCTCTTCAATTTTAAATCTTCCAATTATAAACACTAAACTTATTAGAGACAGAAAATATAAAGTTGTTGTAGATGCTGTTAACTCTTCTGGAGGCATTGCAATACCAAAAATTCTATCTCTTTTTGAAATTGAAGTTATTAAGATAAATTGTGAGCCAGATGGAAATTTTAGTCATGATCCAGAGCCTTTGGAAAAAAATTTAAAGAGCTTAACCAAAGAAGTAATAAAGCAAAAAGCTGATTTTGGTATTGCTGTTGACCCTGATGTTGATCGATTGGCTTTTGTAGATGAAAACGGCTCTTATTTTGGAGAGGAATATACTCTTGTTGCTTGTGCTGATTATGTGCTAAGTAAGAAATCTGGAAATACCGTTTCCAATCTCTCCTCAACAATTGCTTTATCTGATGTAACGAAAAAATACAATGGCACTCATTATTCCAGTAAAGTAGGAGAGGTTAATGTAGTTGAAGAAATGAAATTAAGAAAAGCTGTAATAGGGGGCGAGGGAAATGGAGGTATTATTTACCCTGATCTCCATTATGGCAGGGATGCATTGATTGGAGTTGCCCTTTTTTTGTCTTTGATTGCTGAAAAAAACATTAAAGTTTCCAAGTTAAAATCTAGCTATCCTTTATATTTTATGTGTAAACAAAAAGTCAATTTTGATTCAAAAATCAACATTGAATCTATTTTTACATCATTAAAGAAAAAGTTTAATGCATTTAAAATAATAACTATAGATGGCATTAAAATTTATTTTAAAGACTCATGGATTCATCTCAGAAAATCAAATACTGAGAGTATTATAAGAATTATTTCAGAAGGGAAGAGTAAAAATGTTGCAGAAAAAATCGCAAAAGAATTTGTAGAAGAAATCAGTAAAAAAATGGACTAATTGTCTTGGCTGGGATAATTCCATTTTGGTCTGATCATTGGATCAATATTTTTAAATCGGTTGTGCGACCACAAATATTGACTTGGATCTTTGTAAATCTGCTTTTCAACTAAATTAAAAAAAGTCTTAGTTATTTGATAATCCTCAGTTTCTTTTGGATTAGCTGAAACAACCTTAAATGTAGTTTCATAATAACCTCTTTTAACTCTAGTTATTTCAGCAAAAACAACTGCTAAGTCTAATTCCTTAGCAAGTTTTTCTGCACCTAAAAAAACAGGCGTATTTATTCCTAAGAATTTAAGATAAAATGAGTTTGGTTTTATCCGAGGAGATTGATCACTAGCAAACCCATATATAGCTTTATGCTTCTTTTTTGAGTGTTCTTTAATAGTGTTAATAGCTTTATATCTAGAAATAACTTCAGCATTGTGCTTTTTTCTTATTTTTTTTACAAGCCTATCAAAATATTTGTTTGTTACAGGGGTGTATACTCCATATCCTTTATAGTTTTTTACATGATACCCCAAGGACAACATCCACTCCCAGCTAGCATAATGGGCACACATTATAATTATATTTTGATCCTTTTTTTCAAATGGAGTTAAAGCTTTAATATTATTAAATTTAAATCTATGCATCATATCTTTTTTACTAATCAAGAGTGATTTAGCCATTTCTAAAAAGACATCTGTCATGTGCTTATAGTTATTTTTCTCAAGCAATGCAATTTCTTTTTTTGTCATCTTAGGAAAAACTAGCTTTAAATTTTTTCTGATAACTTTTTTTCTATAAGAAAAAAAATAAAGTAAATAAGATATTATATCTGAGAATATATAAAAGATTTTGAATGGAAGAGAGGCAACTACCAAAATCAAAGGATATAGTATAAAATAAGTTAGCCTTTGCAAGAGATAAATTTTTTCAAAGATACTATATTTGTCTAGGAAATTAATTTCTAATGCTTGGACTTTCCCCTGTTTTATCCTTGATTATCTTAACTAATATAATTTTTTCCTATATAGGTTTTAAGGATAAAATTTTCTTTGATCGCTACAAATTCAATGTATTAAAATTAGATAATGGAGACATTTTAAGAATGATTAGTTCTGGTTTTCTCCATGTTGATTATAACCACTTAATAATCAATATGCTAACACTTTATTTTTTTGCAGATTACGTGGTCTTTGGAGTTGGCTGGCTAAATTTTTTATTTATCTACTTATTAAGTTTATTAATAGGAAATTACCTTTCATATAAATTTCATAAAAACCAAAAGGATTATACTGCAGTTGGAGCAAGTGGAGCAGTATCAGGAATTGTTTATAGCTCTATTTTAATTTTTCCTGAAATGAAATTAGTTTTTATCTTTTTCCCAATACCCATGCCTGGTTATTTATTTGCTGTTGGATATTTAATTTATACAATTTACGCTATGAAAAAGCAAAATGATAATGTTGGTCATACTGCTCATTTTGGAGGATCAATTGCCGGTATTCTGGTAACACTTTTAATAGCTCCTGAATTATTTGTGAAATCTGCCTTGACTTTAATTATACTGATTACTACGATTCCAATTTTTGCTTATTTCATTTTCAAAAAATGAAAATTTTTATTGATCCCCAAGTATTTCTTCTATCTTTCTTTCAAGAAAAGTTCCTCTTAAGTTAGTAGACAAAATTCTTCCTTCTTCATCCAATATATAAGTTTGAGGAATAAAGCTTACGTTATACAATTTAGCAATTGGATCGTTCCAAAATTTCAAATTAGAAATTTGACTCCACACAAGGCCATCATCACTAATGGCCCTTATCCAATTATTTTTATCTCTATCAAGAGAGACACCTATTATATTTAGACCTTTGTCATGAAATTTGTTGTAAATTCTAACAAAATTAGGATTTTCGACTCTACACGGGCGGCACCATGATGCCCAAAAGTCAATTATTGTGACCTTGCCTAAAAGATCTTGCATTTTGAGTATATCCCCATTGGGATCTGGCCCTTCAAATCTTGGCGCTAAGGCAGCAACTTCTATTTTTCTTTTTGAAACGTTAACTAAGTTATATATGTTGCTTCCAGTTTTACTATTTTTAATTTTTTCGCTTAGATTATTAAAATAACTTTTAGCTACATCTATTTCTATATCCTTATTACTTATATATTTTTCTAGGAATAGGGCACTAAAAAATGAATTAACATGAGTTTTGATAAATTCAATCTCATGTTCCTTAAGCTCTTTTCTTAAATCATTATGTTGCTCTGCTAGATCTATTGCTAAAAGATCATCTCCAAGAGCAACTGCTCTATCATATTCCTTAGCTATCTCATTTAAAGAGCTAATAATAGGCCTAGTTTGATTCTTATACAAAACATAAGAATCATTTGAGGAGGTACCTGTAAACTCAGAAGAAGCGAGATTGTCTTTAAAAATTTTTGCCTTAATTTTTCCAGGTTCAAGGACAAAGCCAATATTTCCTTGGACTCCCTCCAAGTAAAAAAAATTAACATCGGGCTCTAAAGTAGTTCCCGTAAATTGAAATTTCCCATTTGAAACTATTATTGTGTCTAAAACTATGGGTTGATTATTTGAATCTGAAACTACTCTAAAAATTTTCTTACCATCCTCAAGATCTGTGCTTCCATTGATTATAAACTTTTCAGATTCATCTGAACAAGCTAAAAGTAACACGGACAAAGTTGTTAAGAGTAGTTTTTTCATGCTCAGCAAAATTACCAAATAAAGTATTTAATATGCTAAAGATGATTTAAAAATATATTACATTAACATTGTGAAATCTAATTCATTAATTCAAGAACTCACCAGTTTACTAGGTCCAGAGAAAATAATTTACGGCAATGATCTAGATCAAAAATATCATCACATTTGGAAGATGGATGAACCTTTAGATGCGATAGCTTTAGTTTTGCCTAAAAGGACTAGAGAAGTTTCACAGATAATGAAGATTTGTTACAAAAGTAATCAGGAAGTTATTATTCATGGGGGGTTGACAAATCTAGTTGGTGGTACAGAGACGAAAAGCAACCAATTGGTTATCTCTCTTGAAAAAATGGATGAAATTGAAGAAATAGATCAAAAAAGTAGAACTGTAACAGTCCAATCAGGGGTTATATTAGAAGATCTAATAAATGCTGTTGCTGAGAAAGATCTACTTTTACCTTTAAACTTTGGGGCAAAGGGATCAGCTCAGATAGGAGGGGCAATTTCTACTAACGCTGGAGGCTTGAGGGTTTTAAAATATGGCATGGTCCGACAAATGGTTTTAGGACTTGAAGTAGTCTTGCCAGATGGAACTATTATTTCATCTTTAAAAAAAATAATAAAAGATAATTCCGGATATGATTTAAAGCAATTATTTATTGGCTCTGAAGGCACTTTAGGAATAGTTACAAGGGTAGTTTTAAAATTAATTGAAGCTCCATCAACTAGACATTCAGCAATTTTAGGGATAAATGATTATGAGAATGTAATTGATCTTTTAAAAACCCTTGAAAAAGGACTTGGCGGCATTTTGAGTGCTTTTGAATTAATGTGGGATGATACATATAAAACAATGATAGAAAAATCTACCTCACTCATTCCTCCAATTAAAGTCGGTTATAAGTATTATGTTTTTGTTGAAACTTTAGGGAATAATAAAGAACAAGACTTTAATCTTTTGCAAAATTTAATTGAAAAGGCCATTAACGAAAATATTGTGGTTGATGGGTCTTTGGCTGAGACTGAAAAAGAGCTTAATAATTTATGGCAGATTAGAGAAGATGTTTCAGTACTTGATTCAAATGCTGATTATGCTCAGCATTTTGATATAAGCATTCCAATACCTTTAATAGGAAACATGGTAGACTCTATCACTGAAAATTTAAAAAAGCTGTCATTTGTTCAAAACATATATACATGGGGACATGTAGCTGATGGGAATATCCATTTCATTGTAGGTAAAGAAAATAATTCTGATGATATAATTAAAAAAGTAAATGAAATTGTGTACGAACCTTTAAAAGAAAATAATGGTTCTATATCTGCTGAGCATGGAATTGGCCTACACAAGAAAAATTACTTGATTAAAAGTAGGTCTAAGCCTGAAATTGAACTTATGAAACAGATTAAACATCTTTTTGATCCTAAAAAAATTCTAAATCCGGGAAGAATTATATAACAATCCATTTATTATCTTTATTAATATGAAAAAATTTAATCTTTTAAGTCTATTAATTTCCTGTCTGATTTTTATTCAATGCCAACAAACTCCAACATCACAATTAAATCAGAGGTGGAGTGAGGAAAGAGCTTGGGATTGGAAAGAAGAAAATGGATGGATGGTAGGCACAAACTTTAATCCAAGCACTGCAATAAATCAGTTGGAATTTTGGCAAGAGGACACTTATGACCCAGAAACCATTGAAAGAGAATTAGAATGGAGTGCAGAATTAGGAATGAACTCACATCGTGTTTATTTACATAATCTCCTTTGGGATCAAGACTCCTTGGGATTTTTGAAACGTGTAGAAAATTATTTAGGAATAGCTGATAGTAACGATATTAAAACCCTTTTTGTTTTATTAGATGATTGTTGGCACCCGGTTCCAAAACTTGGAAAACAACCAGATCCTTTACCTTTTATCCATAACTCTGGATGGGTACAAGCACCTGGTTCAGCTATTTTAGGAGACAGTTTACGACATCAGGAAATAAAAAACTATATAAAAGGAGTAATGTCTCATTTTGCTGATGATAAGAGAATAGTTGGTTGGGATCTTTATAATGAGCCAGGAAATGAAACACCTTTAGATCCAAGATATCCAGATAGAGGACCAGAGGTTAAAGACAAAGATATTTATACACTATCATTACTTAAAAAAGCTTTTAAATGGGCAAGAGAGGTAAATCCATCTCAACCCATAACTACTTCAGTATGGAAAACATGGGGGAAGGATAAAAATTGGTCAAAATTAGATAGCCTATCTGATCTTTCTCGATTTGCCATATCAAATTCAGATGTAATTTCATTCCATACCTATGGAAATATTGAGGAGATGAGACTAAGAATTGACCAATTAGAAAAATATAACCGCCCCATATTATGCACAGAATACCTAGCTAGGGGCCAGGGTAGTACTTTTCAAGCAATGTTACCACTATTAAAAGAAAAGCAGATTTCAGCCATCAACTGGGGGTTTGTTGCTGGAAAAACAAACACTGCATTCCCTTGGTCTTCATGGCAAGAAAAATTTGATTCACTTCCTAAGATTTGGCATCATGATATTTACCTACCAGATAAAACCCCATATGATCAAAAAGAAATTGATTTTATTAAAGAAATTTTGCTAACTGATTAGTTTTTACTCCCAATTAATTTATTTAAAAAATCTAATCCAGTCAGATTCACCTGCTATGAAAGCAAATGAATAAGGATTTCCGTTTTTTAATAATTTTTGATAATATTTTTTTGCGTTGAGCGTATCATTTTTTTGATACATATACCAGTTTGCTAGTGAGTATAATGCAACATCATCAATAATAATTTCTGATTCTTTAAGCTCACCCTTATAGAATAAACATGATTGATGGTAACTCATGTTTTCTATAATGTTCATTTCACTATTTACCTTATCAATTACTATATTAGCTTCTTCAATGTTACCTAGTCTTTTATTTATCATATATAACCAGTGTGCGCTTGAAACAATATTATCCTCATATTTGTGACTAACACTTCTATTACTAAATGCTTTCAAAGCATTATTCATATCATTTTTAAGATAATATACTAAGCCAATATGGTACCATATATTACCATTAAGTGTGGTTAATGGAATATTTTTTTTGTTTGGTAGGCCATCTGGTTCAATTTGATCAACTTTTCCATCAATTAATTTAATGGCTTTTTTAAAATCTTTAATTGCTTTGTCATATTGACGAGTAGAAATATATCTATGACCTCTATGGCGATAAAAACGCGGATCGTTAGGATGCTTTTTTATTCCTTCTGAATACAAATCAATTGCTTTTTGATAATAACCTAAATAAGCTGTTCTTCTACCATACCATATTAATATTTCAGGATCATTTTGATTATTAAAATAAATTTTTTGAGCTGATTTGAATTGATCCAATGATTTTCCTTCTTTTATTGCGGGACTTATTAATGTATCTCCCAATAATGTAATAGTCTCAGTGGTTTTAGAAAGTGCATAATCATTTTTTGTGTCATGATTAAGGTTGCAAGAAATCAAAATTTGAGAGATAAAAACCAGATATATATATTTCACATTCATTTTTTTAAATTCTATCATATCATTTTTATTAAAAGAATTTACAATTAACATAAAAATTAAAAATCAAACTAGATTCATCGGTATTTTTTTAATCTATCTGATTTAAAATATGTTGACACCAATTTCAATTCAAAACTTTAAAGTTATATTTGTACTACATAAAAATTATGTCAGGTAATAAATACGGTAAACTTTTTCAATTAACCACTTTTGGTGAGTCCCATGGGGAGGCAATAGGTGGTATTCTAGAGGGTTGCCCTACTGGAATATCATTGGATTTAGAATTTATTCAATCAGAATTAGACAGAAGAAAACCTGGCCAATCTTCAATTGTAACTCAAAGAAAAGAATCAGATACAGTCAATTTTTTTTCTGGAATTTTTGAAGGTAAAACTACAGGAACTCCGATAGGATTTTCAATAAGTAATGATGATCAAAAACCTAAAGATTATAAGCATATAATTGATAATTATAGACCATCACATGCTGATAGAGTTTATGATCAAAAGTATGGGTTTAGGGATTACAGAGGAGGAGGGAGGAGTTCTGCCAGAGAGACTGCATGTAGAGTAGTAGCTGGTTCAATTGCAAAACAGTTCTTAAAAAAAGTAAAAATTACCGCCTATGTTTCTTCAGTTGGAGAAATCTCAATTGACAGAGATTACAGCAAACTTAATTTTAAAAAAATTGAAAATAACCCTGTTCGTTGTCCTGATAGTGAAATAGCGTCTAAAATGGAAGCTTTAATTCGAAAAACAAGAAAAGATGGCGATACTGTTGGTGGTATAATTACATGTGTAATTCAAAACCCTCCAGTAGGTTTAGGAGAACCTGTTTTTGATAAACTTCATGCTGAGCTGGGAAAAGCCATGTTATCAATAAATGCTGTTAAAGGCTTTGAATATGGAAGTGGTTTTTCAGGTACTGAGCTAAGGGGTAGTAGACATAATGATTTATATAATAATGACGGAACAACTAAGACAAATTTTTCTGGGGGTGTTCAGGGAGGTATATCAAATGGAATGGATATTTATTTTAGAGTGGCTTTTAAACCAGTCTCTACTATAATGAAAGAACAAAGAACTATAAATAAAAAAGGAGAAGAGGTTAAAATTGAGGGTAAAGGCCGACATGATCCCTGCGTTGTTCCTAGAGCTGTTCCTATTGTGGAGGCTATGGCAGCATTGGTTCTTGCAGATTTTACATTGTTAAATGAAGTAGTAAAAAATAAATAATTTATTATGAAAAATATTGCATTGCATTGGAAAATAATGATTGGAATGCTTTTAGGAGTTGTCTTTGGTATTTCCATGTCATACACAAAATATGGACCCGAATTTATTTCTGATTGGATTAAGCCAATAGGGACAATTTTTATTAACTCTCTGAAATTAATTGCTATGCCTTTAATTTTAGGGTCTTTAATAAAAGGAGTGTCAGATTTAAAAGATATTTCGAAGCTTTCTAAAATGGGCGGAAGAACTTTAATGATATATATATGCACTACTGTTTTTGCCGTTTTGATGGGATTAGTTCTAGTTAATACCATTACTCCTGGGAATAGTATAAAGGAAGAAACCAGAAATGATTTAATTTTAGCCTATGAGGAAGGGGCTAGGTTGAAACAGGATGCAGCTGAAGAACAGCTTGAAGCAGGTCCTTTGCAAGCCCTTGTAGACCTTGTTCCTGAAAATATTTTTGAAGCGACAACGGAAAACAAAAATATGTTGCAGGTTATATTCTTTTCAATACTTTTCGGTATAGCGCTAATACTTATTCCAGAAGAGAAGGCAAGGCCCGCTAAAGAATTCTTCGACTCATTTAACTCAGTAATTCTAAAATTAATTGATTTTGTTATGTTAACTGCACCTTATGGCGTTTTTGGTTTATTAGCTTCATTAGTTGTTGAATCACCTAGTATGGACCTATTTAAAGCTTTAGGGATGTATGCAATTACTTTAATTATTGGATTGTTTTTGATGATTATTGTTTATACCATAATAGTTAAATTATTTACTAATCTAAGTCCATTTTCTTTTATTAGGGGTATTTCGCCTGCTCAATTGCTTGCTTTTTCAACTAGTTCAAGCGCAGCAACACTTCCAGCTACAATGGATTGTGTAGAAAATAATTTAGCAGTAGATAAAGAGGTCTCTAGTTTTGTCTTACCAATTGGCGCTACAATAAATATGGATGGAACCAGCCTGTATCAGGCTGTAGCAGCAGTATTTATAGCTCAGACTTTCGGAATGGATTTAAGCTTTGGAACTCAAATGGGTATTGTATTAACAGCTACATTAGCTTCTATAGGTGCCGCTGCTGTTCCAAGCGCTGGGATGGTAATGTTAGTTATTGTTTTGGGCCAAGCCGGCATCCCAGAAGCAGGGCTAGCATTAATTTTTGCTGTTGACCGCCCTTTAGACATGTGTAGAACCATAACTAATGTTACAGGAGATGCTGCGGTTTCTATGTTGGTTGCGAAGTCAATGGGTAAGTTAAAAAATTAAGCTGGTTCTAGTTTATCTATATTTACTTGAGTAGTAAACGTTCCGTAATTAACTATAGCTTTATTTTTTTCAATTGAATCAATATTTCCAACAGAAACGCTATCAGGTAGTCTAACCTTATCACCAACCTTTAAAATTACCTTTTTCTTTTTAGGAGTTTTTATTGGATTACTAATTTCCTTTTTTAACTTTTTTATATCATTTTGTATTTCAACTGAGACTCTTTTTTTGTTTTTCTTTTCTTTTTTAACAATCTCAACTGACTTTCTTTTTCTTTTTGAATTTTCTCTTTCAATTAATTCTAAAAGCTTAGCTACCATAGGTCTTTTCCTATTGTTTTGAAAGTAAACTTCTGCTATATCATTAACTTTAGTTCCTAAATCAATAATTTTTTTATCTTGATTTAGTATTTCTTGATAATCTACGAGTTTCTTTTTTATTTTTTGATTTAGATTCTCAAGCAATTCTGATTCTTTTTGTTTTTCAGCCTCTTTTTTTCTTAAAGAACTTTCTGTTTGGACTATTTTAGATCTTTCTTTTTGTAATTTACTGATAGTAGTTTCAAACCTTATCTTGTCTTTTTCAAGTTTCTTTTTGGCTTTATTGATAATAGAGTAGGGCAATCCATTTTTTTGGGCAACTTCAAATGTAAATGAACTACCTGCTTCTCCAGTTATAAGATTAAAAACAGGTTCAAATGTATCTTCGTTAAATTGCATGTTTGCATTTTCCATACAATCTAGTTCATTAGCCAAGAGTTTTAAATTAGTGTAATGAGTAGTTATCAAACCAAGAGATTTTTTCTCATAAAAAACCTCTAAAATAGCTTCAGCTAATGCCCCGCCTAATTCTGGATCGGAACCAGTGCCAAATTCATCAATTAAGAATAAAGTTTTTTGATCACATTTTTTAATAAACTCTTTCATTTTTTTGATCCGATAAGAATATGTACTTAGTTGATTTTCTATTGATTGGTTGTCACCTATGTCAGTTAGAATTTTTTTAAAGAAACATAATTTACTATTTGTGTCGACAGGAATTAATATGCCGCTTTGAATCATTATTTGTAAAAGGCCTAATGTTTTTAAAGTAATACTTTTACCCCCTGCATTGGGACCAGAAATTATAACGATTCTTTTTTTGTCACTTAATTTAATGTCCTGTGGGAATGTAGTTTTGTTTCCCTTTTTATTTTCAATGTAAAGCAGTGGATGATATGCTTTTATAAGACTTAACTCTGATTTATCTGAGAATTTAGGAAGAATTCCATTTATCTCTAACGCATATTTTGCGCGGGCATAAATTGTATCAATTTTAATTAAGTAAAAATGATATGATTTAATTAAATCTAATTTAGGACGGAGATAATCAGTTAGACCCATTAAAATCCTTCTAATTTCTTCTGACTCTTCAAAAATTAAATTTTGCAGAACATTAGAGAGTTCAAATGTAGTCTCAGGTTCTATGAAAACTATACTCCCAGTTTTTGAGCTTCCAGCAATTCTTCCTTTAATCTTTTTACGATACATTGATTTTACAGCTAAAACTCTTTTATTGTCAACAACAGACTCTCTAATTCCGTCCAAATAATCTAACTTATTAAGTTTTTTAAGAGTTTCTTCAAAGCTTTGCCCAATATCCCTTTGAATAGATTGAATTTTATTTCGTAATAATTTAAGCTTTTCTGATGCACTGTTGCGTATTTCTCCAAACCGATCAATTACATTGTTAATACTTTTTTTGATGTCCTTATTTAGCTCAATTTCTTCTCCTATAAGAAGCATTTTAGGATAATAGGTCTTAAATTTTTTAAAGAAAGAAAGTAGATTATTGACAGTTTCAGAAGCTAAAGAAATATCATTAAAACTTTCAGTTGGTAAAATGCTATTTTCTATTTCTAAGAGCCTAAAACATTTAGAAAAATCATTAAAAAAGTGATTTGGGATAGTGTTTTCGTTATCAAAAGAAGATCTATATTCAGAGACATGACAAAGTGAACTTAAAAGTTCCTCATCATTTTGATTAAACGGTCTAATATTTTTGCATTTTTCTTTTCCAGTTAGAGTTTTTGCATGTTTAGAAATCTGATTTAGTACTTCATCAAATTCTAAATCCTCTAATGTTTTTTTAGGGATATATAGCATCCTATTTTTATTAATTTAGCTTACAAAAGTAATAAATTAGTGAAGGTTAAAATAAATCCTGAATGGAAAGAAATACTAGAAGGTGAATTCAATAAACCTTATTTCGCCAAACTTGTAGAATTTATCAAAGATGAGTACAGCAGAGGAAAATGTTATCCTATAGGCAGTAAAATATTTGAGGCGCTAAATCTTTGCCTACCCAAAAAAATTAAAGTTGTTTTGCTTGGACAAGACCCTTATCATGGGCTAAAGCAAGCCCATGGACTTGCCTTTTCAGTTCCTGAAGGAATATCTCACCCCCCTTCTTTAGTTAATATTTTTAAGGAGCTTGTAAATGATTTAGAAATTTCTTATCCAAAAAGCGGAGATCTTTCACCATGGGCAAGGCAAGGAGTTCTTTTACTCAATAGCACATTGACAGTTAGAGCCAATCAAGCAGCAAGTCATCAAGGTAAAGGCTGGGAGTTATTCACGAATTTTTTAATTGAGACTATTTCTAAAGAAATGGATGGTCTAGTTTTTTTACTTTGGGGAGGTTTTGCAAAACAAAAAATGAGTCTAATTGACAAATCAAAACATCTTGTGTTGACAGCAGGTCATCCATCACCTTTAAGTGCTAATCGAGGATACTGGTTTGGGAACAAACATTTTAGTCAATGTAATAATTATTTAAATAATAAATTGAAAAGACCTATTGAATGGGAATTATAGCTAATTAGAAGCTCCGCATTAATCTTAAATAGAAGCTTGCTGCACCTTTTTTTTCTGAATCATCGCCAATTTTTCCATATGCAGATTGGGATAATAACATAATTTCCCAGTTCTCCTCTAGCTCATATGTCAGTGTTGGAACCATAACAAAAGTTTCAATTGCTTTAATATAAAAAACAGATAAACTACCGTTTAAAGCAGGGTTGAAAGGACCACTAACTTGAGCAAAATAGCTCCATTTAGAGGGCATTAGATTTTTAACGGAAATAGCCCCGATAAGAGATCGGAATAAATCATCTGATTCTAAATTTTTGTTCTCTGAATTGCTATTATATAAAACTGATGCATTTATATAAACCCCGTTTTTAAAAAAGTAGTCAATTGAGGTCGACATAGATGTAACACTTTTTTTATTCCTATCTTTTGGAATGAAATAACTTACCTCTCTTTTGAACCCAAATTTATCAAAAAGACTGCCTTCACTGCCATACCCAAGAACATAATCATCATAATAATTTCCAGCAAGTATCTGAAAGTCACGCTCCCATTTGTTGAATTTCCACAAAAATCCAATAATAGATTTGTTCAAATCCTGACCAGGTTGAATTGATAAGTCTATGCTTGACATGTCTCCAGTGAAATATTGAAATCTTAAAGCATCTGTTCCGGAACGTTCCTGGTAATCAAAGTCTAATAAACTATAAGCGTTAAATAGATCGTTTGGACTCCATGCTAAGTTAACTCCCCAGTTTATTCTTTGCCTACCAAGTGTTAGCTGATATTTTTCAGCAGCATATCTTAAATAGGCTCTATCAAAAATAGTATTAAGAACCATCGGGGTGGTATTAAGTGTATTGAAAGACAAGTCAATTTGACCAGCATCTTGGTCTAATAATTTCCCAAATTCAAAAGCTTTATTTGTTATATCACCGTAAAATAATCTATTCCTCATTTCAAAGACTGCA
This sequence comes from Bacteroidota bacterium, assembly GCA_036340635.1. Lineage (GTDB taxonomy): Bacteria > Bacteroidota > Bacteroidia > Flavobacteriales > Flavobacteriaceae. Next base: position 140,611 of record JAYYYF010000002.1, read on the forward strand.
ATTAATTCAGAGGAAAAATTAGCTTTTAATCTGATTCTGTTATGTATAAGGTTGTCTCCTATGAAATTTTTTTCACTATAAGAATAAGTTTTTAAATATTTAACATAACCTGATATACTTATGACTTCTTTTAGTTTACCCTCTTTAGTTTCTTGTGAAAAAGAAAGGGTGATTGAAAATAAAAAAAAGAAATAAAAGAGTGTTGATTTCAATATTTAAGCTTATATATTAAGTTGTCTTATCAGAAATGATTTTCCCGTCTTCTAAGGTAATTACTCTTTTTGCTCTATCTATGACTCGCTGATCATGAGTGGAAAAGATAAATGTCATTTTTTCTTTCCTATTAAGATCATACATTATATCTAATAAATTTTTAGTTGAAGTTGAATCTAAATTAGCAGTTGGTTCATCTGCAAGTATAAATTTTGGTTTTGATGCAAGTGCTCTAGCAACTGCAACCCTTTGTTGTTGACCCCCAGATAACTGTCCAGGCCTTCTTTTAGATTCCTTGTTTAAGCCAACAGCATCTAATAATTCCAAGGCCCGATCATTTCTTTTTGCTTCTGAATAGCCTTGCATTAGCATTATAAACTCAATGTTTTCTTTTGCTGTAAGTACAGGAATCAAATTATAAGACTGAAAAACAAACCCAATATTCCTTAATCTAAAATCAATTATTTTATTCGCTCTTAATTTTGTTATATCTAAGTTATCTATCATCACATTTCCAGATGTTGGTTTGTCAAGACCACCTATGGTGTTTAAAAAGGTTGTTTTTCCAGACCCTGAAGGACCTACAATAGCAGTAAATTCGCCCTGTTTAAAATTTACAGATACATCGTTTAAGGCATTAACCTTAATTTCACCTTGGCTATATATTTTTTTTAAATTTTTGGTTTCAATTACATTCATAACAAATTATATTGATCTTACTGCCACAGCTGGTTCCAGCTTAAGAGCTCTTCTTGCTGGAAAGAGTGAAGAAATAAAGGTTAGTAAAAAAGTCAAAAGAGTGATATTTATATAATAATCGAGATATAGTTCGGTATATAGTCTGGTACCCATACCAAATTGTTCAAGACCTTCTTCAACCATAGAAAGATCGATGCCAACATCACCAAAGTACGAAATAGTCATATAAGAAATAAGAACACCTAGGGGGACTGAAACTATAGATATAAAAAGAGTTTCCAAAGCTATCATTAAAAAAATCTTAGGCTTGTTGAGACCTACTGACATTAAAACCCCAAGCTCTTTTTTTCTTTCAAGAATAGCCATTAACATGGTGTTTATGATTCCAAATGAAAGAGCAATCAGTATGATAGTCATAAAAATGTAAAGGAAAAAACCTACCATCTCATTTGCATAGCCAAGTTCAGGTGAAATTTCAGACCATAATTCTATTTCATTGTTAGGAAAAGATGCAAGTAGCTCATCTTTCAATTCTTTTGCTTGATCAATATCATTACAAACTAATGCTATTTCATGTATAATATCTTCTTTTCCAAAAATTTTATCTAAGTAATCTTTTTGGGCAAAAACATGACTGCCGTCAAATGTAGAATTACTCGATTTAAATATACCTACAACTTTTAGTTTTAACCTTTCTTGTAATCCGCTCTCATTAACAAAGGTTATATATATACTTTTTTTGATGTCCAATTTTAGCTTTTGAGCTAATTCTTGACCAATGACAGCTTGTCTACTTGTGCTGCCAGAAAAATAAGTTCCCTTCACTATTTGATCGTGTATATCAGTAATATTTTTTTCATTAATATGATCTGCTCCTATAAGCTTAACGCCTGTTGCTCCCCTGGCGGTAGATGCCATTCCTGAAAGTACCATTCTTGCGCTATAAGAATTAACTTTTTTGTTTTCGTCTAGTGCTTTTAAAACTTTATTTAAACCATTTATTTGATATTTTATATCGTAATTATCTTGAAAGGAAGGGTGATGAATTTGCAGATGAGATAATTGAGACTTTATAGCGCTATTAATCCTTTGAGTATTTAGAGCAGACATCATGGAAGCACTGAATAGGCCTGACCATAAACCTAAAACCATAGATGCAATAACAATAAAACTTCTCAGTTTATTTCTCCAGACATTTCTCCAAGCTATTTTAACTATCTGTCTCATTATATTTTCATTGCTTTAATAGGATCTAACTTAAGAATAACACCTAAAGGGTATAAACAAATAATTAAAGAAATAAAGAAAATGATAAATCCGTGTGTTAGGGGAATATCATATGTGTTCATGAAAGGTATAACAGCTTCAAAACCCAAATTTTCAAACATTTGAGCTTGTTCTTCAGGAAATTTTATTGGACCTAAGAATATAATAATAGGTCTGGAAAGAGCTATGCCAAGAATTACTCCAACACTTGCCAGTAAAATAGTCTCATAAACCATTGTTTTGATCAATCTAATTTTTTTCATACCTATAGAAACCAATACACCAAACTCATATTTTCTCTCCTGAGTCATCATTAATACAGTTCCAAATATTCCAAATGAAACAATCATGTAAAGGATAAAAACCATTATAAGCCCTCCGGCACTATCAGCCTTTATAGTCTGTTCAAGTTCAGGTATCATTTCTCTCCAAGTCATTACTTCATAAACTTCATTATCTATTAAATTCTTAACATTTAAGGCAATGGCATCTTCATCTTTATTTTCCTTTTTATTTAAAATAAGGTGAGTGATCATATTTTGTGCTGAAAGAAAATCTTGAGCCTGAGGAAGTGTCATAAAAACACTGATTTTATTGAGCGTTGGGTTTTTAAGATCCAATATTCCACTCACTGGATAGGCTCCTGCGGCTTGCATCCCATGATATCCTTGGCCTAGCAGAACAAGAGTGTCACCAATTTCCAAATCAAAGTATTTAGCAACCCCTTTACCGATATTAAGAGATTTGCTTTCCTCTTTAAGTAATTGACCGTTAATCAGTCGTTTTTCCCAATTTGTAAGTGAACTTTCCTTTGAAGGTTCGATTCCAGTGACAAAGACAAATTTTGAAAGATCACTCGATGAAGCTAAGGATCCACTTTGTATTCTCTGAAGAGTATTTGAAACACCATCTATACTTTCAATTTCATTGAAAAAATCTTTGTCAGCAGAAAATGAATTGTCTACTATTTGCTCGTCCCAAAAACCTTTAGAATGAATTTGTATGTATCCAGAATATGATCCCACAACATTATTAATCATGTTATCATAAAGTCCTAACTGCAGGGCCCTTAATAGCACACAAAGAAAAACAGCAATAAAAATAGCTGAGATAGTTATAAGACTTCTTTTTTTATTCCTCCATATATTCCGCCAAGCAAGTTTAATAAGCATAATTTATTTAAGCCTGGATATATATTGTGTTTTGAAGTAATTTTCGGGTATTACAATATTAAATTTCCAAACATTGTAGTCAATAACCGTTTTTTGACCTTCATTTTCCAATGGAATGAATTCGAGTTTAGAAGGGAGTTTTTTATCTCCAAAGGTCTTTATGTCAGAACCTATCATAAGGTTAACTAACTCCTTATCTTCATCATAGAATTCAGTCCTCAGCTGCATATAATCTTTTTTATCAACCCAAATAACCAACTTACCCCAAACTACAGTCGCTTCTTCCTTAGGAATTAGTTCTAGTTTCCAACAAGGGAGGTTTTCAATATTTTCTTCAGCTAATATTTTATGACTATAGTCAGTTACTGTAGATGATTGCTTTACCAGATCATCGGTTGTAAAATCAGTACCCATCCAACTCTGGGTCATCATTGAGGGAGGGAATTTTACAGTTCTTTCTAAAGAGGGTAGATAGTTCCAGATTTCATTATTTCTTTTAAGAAAAACAGTTCCTTTTTCTTTTGGAGGACTTGTAACTAGGGTTGAGGAAAAATTTGACCCGATTGACCAGTTTTTTAAGATCATTTTTTTTTCCCATTTAGGACGTACTATGGTAATCTCAACCTCAGAATAAGATGAAGATCCTCGCAGCTTATTGTCAGCTTTTTCAATAATTTCTATTGCAGTTTGGGAATATAAACTGCAAAATGCAAATAAAAGTAAAACAGGAATTAAATATATATTCTTCATTTTTTTAATTAAAATGTTATCCTCCAATGCGTTTTAATTTAAAACCCATATTTGATAGTATGCCTATTATTTTTTCTCTATAATTCCCTTGAATAATTATTTGGCCATTTTTGACAGTTCCACCAACACTTAGTTTTTTTTTAAGCTCTTTTGCAAGCTCTCTTATTTCATTATTATTTCCTACGTAACCCTTAATTACAGTTGCTACTTTACCAGCTCTACCTTTTTTGCTAAAGTGGCACTCTAATTCTTGGAGAATCTCTTTCTGATGGGTTTTATTAGAAGTAAATGAGGGTTTCAAATTATCAAATTTTACATTTGCTAAGTCAGCAAGAGCGTTAAGTTTTCTATTCTCGCTCATAAAAAACCAATAAAATTAAAATAATACAGCATACATTTTTAAATTTATTATTCCTATGGATTTTGATAGAACAAAAATATCTAAAAAAAAGCTAATAGACCTATACGAATCGATGCTAATTCCAAGATTGATAGAGGAGAAGATGATAGTTCTTTTAAAACAAGGAAAAATATCTAAATGGTTCAGTGGTATTGGTCAAGAAGCTATTTCTGTAGGAGTCACTAAAGCTATAAGGGATGACGAGTACGTTCTGCCTATGCATCGGAATTTAGGAGTTTTTACATCTAGAGGAATACCATTATATAATTTATTTTGTCAATGGCAAGGAAAAATAGACGGATTTACAAAAGGAAGAGATAGAAGTTTTCATTTTGGGGCAAAAGAAAATCATATAATAGGGATGATTTCACATCTTGGCCCTCAGATGGGTATGGCATGTGGGATTTCCTTAGGTCATTTGCTGAAAAAGGAAAAGAAGTTATGTGTGGTTATGACTGGTGATGGGGGGACAAGTGAAGGAGATTTTCATGAAGCCCTAAATGTTGCTTCAGTGTGGAAATTGCCTGTTATTTTTTGCATTGAAAACAACGGTTATGGGATTTCAACCCCCGCAAAAGAACAATACGCTATTGAAAATCTAGTTGAAAGAGGCATTGGGTATGGTATAGAATCATTTATGATAGAGGGGAATAACGTACTTGAGGTTTATAAAAATGTCTCAAACATAGCAAAGGACATAAGAAGTGATCCGCGCCCCATCATCATAGAATTTAAAACTTTCAGAATGAGAGGGCATGAAGAGTCAAGTGGCCAGGAGTATGTTTCACAACAAGAACTGGATACTTGGTCTAAAAAAGATCCTGTTATTCAATTTGAAAACTACCTTCTAGAGGAAAAATTAATTAAGAAAGACAAATGCAAGGAATTTAGGAGCGAATATTCAAAATTAATCGATAATGAATGGGTTAAAAGTGAATTAAAAGAAGAGATTGTATTTAATGAAAGTAATGAATTAAGTGATGTGTTTAAAACACTTGATTTACAAGTAAATAAAGCTTCAAATAAATCTTCTAACATAAGATTTGTTGACGCTATATCTCAAGCTATACATCTTTGTATGGAGGAAGATCGAGATTTAATCATTATGGGGCAAGATATTGCAGAGTATGGCGGAGTCTTTAAGGTAACAAAAGGCATGTCTTCTACTTTTGGAAAAGAAAGAGTGCGTAACACCCCTCTTTGTGAATCCGTTGTTCTTTCAGCTTCTATGGGATTATCTATTTTAAAGATTCCTTCAATTGTCGAGATGCAGTTTAGTGATTTTGTTTCTAGCGGTTTTACAGCAATAGTTAATTTGATCTCTAAATCATATTACAGATGGGGACAGAATGCTTCAATTGTTATAAGAATGCCTTGTGGTGGCGGAGTAGGTGCAGGGCCATTTCACTCACAAACCAATGAGTCTTGGTTCACTACGGTTCCTGGCTTGAAAGTTGTTTACCCTTCATTTCCAAAAGAAGCCAAAGGACTTTTGATTAATTCAATAAAAGACCCTAATCCTGTTTTGTTTTTTGAGCATAAAAAATTATATCGAACTATAACGGAAGATGTCCCGTCTGACTCTTATATTACACCATTTGGTAAAGCTATAATTAGAGCGGAAGGCAATGACATGTGTATAATAACTTATGGGCTAGGAGTGCATTGGGCTTTGGAAGAAGTGAAAAAATTTCCAGGAGCTGCAATAGCAGTTTTGGATATAAACACTTTAGTTCCTTTAGACTATGATTCAATTTTTGATCTAGTAAAAAAGACAGGTAAGGTTTTATTGTTACAAGAGGATAGTAGATTTGGAGGTTTTATGGGTGAAATTGCAGCAGAGATTTCTGAAAAATGTTTTGAGTACCTAGACGCACCTATTTTTAGATTAGCTTCGCTGAATACACCTATTCCATTTACAGCCAATCTAGAGGAGGGGTATTTTCCAAAAAGAAAACTTAATAACAATATAAAAACTCTTTTAGAATACTAGTTATCCCTCTTTTCAAAATCCTCATTTTTTTTATCATTCATTCGCTTGTAAATGAGATAGCCAATAAGAGATATAGCAATGAATAAAAATATTTTAGGCAAAGTAAAAACCCAGTAAAGTAATTCCATTTTACTTTAGTTTTACAGCGGTTCCGTAGGCTAATATTTCTGAAGCTCCTTGCATTACAACTGAAGTTGTAAA
>JAYYYF010000003.1:0-8606 GCA_036340635.1 Bacteroidota bacterium
AACAGTCAAGATAGATGATCCAACTTCATTGCATACCCTTCTCCATGCAAAAACATTACTTGGAAAATCTTCATCAATTAAAAGTATTTGGTCTCCTTTCCTTAGCTTAGGTTCAATTGCTCTTGCAGCAGTATTCATTCCGTAACTTACAGAAGGAACTAGAGCATAATTATCCGGCTTCTCTCCAAAAAGATCAGAGCATAATACTCTAATCTTTTCAACATCAGTAAAAAATTTTTCAGCAGTCCATTCCCATGGAGTACTTTTTAAATTAGTCCCCTTAATTAATGCTTTTTTAGAATCATTAAGTTGTGGAGACAAATAAGCGCAATTAAAGTATGAAATTTCTTCAGGAACACTAAACAAATCTCTTTGGCAACCTATCATAAATTATTTTTTTTTGACCACCCTGACTTTAACCTGTCTTTGTCCATCAATGGTGTCAATGTCAACTTCAACATTTGAATCTTGATCAAGCATCATCATTTGATGCTCTATCATTTTTCTTCCCATCTTTTTCATTTTCATTTTACCTTGTTTCATTGGAGGATGGTTTTGTTGTTTTCCAAGCAAAAATCCTAATAATCCAAATACTACTGCCAGCAAAGTTATACCAAACCAATTTTCGTTAAGTTGTTTCATCTTTGTACTTTTTATTTTGATATCAATGTATCCATTTTTTGATTCAATTCTTCAAGCAATTTAATCATTTCATCATATTTTTTATGATCATCTGAATGCTGCTGAAGATGCTCAGTTCTTGTTGGATTTTCCTCTCCTGATTCTGTAATAATTGCAAATAAGGCAAGACATCCAAAAAAAACACACCCTGAAATAAAAATAGTTGTATTTATAGCAATAATTTTTAAAGGGTCTTTAAATATTTTCATCACATCAAATTTACAAAGAAAAAACCCTCCATATGGAGGGTTTTTTAATCTATTAATAATTAAAATTATGTCTTTTGCTATTCACTAGACTTTAATCTTCTAAAAACATATCTCGTTATAAAAATAGCGTCAGGTTCTTTATCTGCAGATTCAACGCCAGTTGCCATAAAAGCCAATTCCCAACCCTCGGCTGCCAAGGCATTCATTTTTGCAGTAACCATTGCATCATTTGTTGCAATGTTATTAAATCTTATACCACCTACATTATAAAAGTTTAAAAGCTTAGTTTCCTCAAAAGCTTTTGTCCTTATTTCACTTCTTTTTGCTTTAGATTTGTCCTTCTTGGTTTTCCCATCTACTTCACGCCTAACAGTTGTCGCATATTGATAATCAACGTTCTCTGTTTCAGCTATCATTCTGGACCTTCCTAACCCGCTCTGAATTAAAGACTCAACAGTTGTAACGGTTTTATATTCATATATCTGAGCATTAATAGATAATGACCCTAGTAAAAAAATTAATAAAATGTTTTTCATGATTTTTTTTTATTTGAAGCAATATACAAAATAGTAAATAATACTAGGCGTTTTTGAAAAGATGATGTATCGCTCTGTCAATCATTTTCAAATCAAAATCTCTAGTATGTACAGCAAGTTTAGAATTATAATTAAACAACTCAAAAATTTTACTGACATGTTGTTTATATTCTCTACTATATTTATCATTACCTTCCATGGCATTATAAATTTAATATTTTTTTTATAATCCAAATAAGCATATAAAAAATTGTTGTTCCTTATATTCCACCTTTTTAACAATGAAAGATAGAGGCCCATTTTCATACATAATCCTTTTAATACTTGCAGGGGAATCTGTTTATATACTTCCATATGTTTTGGCAAGAGTTTTTAGGCCAACTTTTTTAGATGTATTTGAATTAAGCAATTTTCAGCTGGGAAGCTTGTTCTCAACATACGGTATCGTGGCGCTAATTTCGTATGCTTATGGAGGAGTAATTGCAGATAAATTTTTGCCAAGAAAATTGATGGCATTGTCTTTATTTTCAACTGCTCTGGGAGGTATTATACTTGCAATTTTCCCGTCATACCTAGTTTTACAAATCTTGTTTGGTTTCTGGGGTTTTACTACTGTTTTTTTATTTTGGGGAGCAATGATAAAGGCTACCCGACTGTGGGGAGGTTCTTTAAGTCAGGGGAAAGCCTTTGGTTTTTTAGATGGAGGAAGAGGATTGGTTGCAGCATCAATCAGTAGTGTTGGTGTATTTATTTTCTCATTGATTTTAACAACTGATATTGAATCAGCAACCTTTGTCGATCGTCAGAATGCATTTAGGTATGTCATTTTATTTTCTTCATCAGTGGTTGCTTTAATTGGGGTCTTGGTACTTTTTTTTATGAAAATGAAAGGAGAAAAAGAGTTAAAAGAATTGGCTTCTTCGAATTCAAGAAAAAACATTAAATCTGTTCTTAAAATACCTTCAGTTTGGTTATTGATGATCATAATAATGTCTGCATATGTTGGTTATAAATTAACTGATATATACTCTTTATACGCTTCTGATGTTATGCTTTATGATCAAATTCAAGCTGCAGAAGTAGGGACACTACAGCTATATCTCCGCCCGATAGTTTGTGTAACAATTGGTTTTCTTTCTGACAAGACTAGTGGTATATCATGGATTATAACAGGTTTCATTATCATGTTATTTGGAGCTACCATTTTTGCTTCCGGAGTAATTAAATCAAACATGGACCTTATTTTTTTCTTATCATTAATAATAGTTGCAGTAGGTACATATGCTGTTCGAGCTCTTTATTTTGCAGTTTTTCAAGAAGGAAAAATACCATTATCAATTACTGGAACAGCGGTTGGAATAATTTCCATAGTTGGATATACACCAGATATTTTCGCAAGTCCGATTATGGGTTATCTATTGGACAGTTTCCCAGGTGTTCTAGGTCACCAATATGTTTTTGGTATGTTAGTTGTTTTCTCTATTTTGGGTTTGTTAGCTTCAATAAAGTTTGCCAAATTAATAAGGTCAACTTGATATTATAAACATTGTTATTATTGATAGAATAATTTTTTTCATAATCTTAGTTTTAAAGATAGCCTAACAAATATGCTACAAATAGAACAGCTATTATTATAATTGAAAGCCCGATAATCTTAATAAGAAGGTTATAACCCGTTACCATTTTTGACCACCACATAAACGCAAATGTAGCCAAAACATCTAGGTTTTAGAATAAATCTAATCAACAGCTAAAAAAAAAATCACCAGATTAAGAAACAATTATATAAATTTAGTTTTTCCAGGTTTTGGTATTATATAATTCCCTTCTTTATCTGGTTTAGTTGGAGGGATACTATCCCAAGTCATCTCTTCTGGCACAAGTTGCAATTTTGATTCCATAGCCTGTTTGAAAGTAATTTTCTTCCCTGTATATGTTGCCATTCTACCCAAAATTGCAGTCAGTGTGCTTTTTGCTCCATTTTCAGTATCCGATATTAAATCGCCATTTCTAATTGAAGCAAACAAACGGTCATGTTCAACTTGATATGGGTTTGGATCTTCTTTCTTAGGATATTTATATAGTATTTTTCCATCAAGATCAACAATTTCTCCCTTTCCAATTTCTATGCTCCCTTTTGTCCCTTGAAAAACCTCATCAACACGTCTCATACAGCCTGGAATATGTCGACATTGACTTGAAATAACAGCTCCATTTGCATAAGTGAATTCGACAAAATGATGATCAAAAATCTCACCATGGTCTTTACCTTTTCTTACCTCTCTCCCTCCCATACCTTGAGCAGATACAGGATAATCTCCTATAAACCAGTTTGCTACATCAATGTTATGAATGTGCTGTTCTAAAATATGATCTCCACACAACCAATTAAAGTAATACCAATTTCTCATTTGATACTCCAATTCAGACTGACCAGATTGTCTATTATTTGTCCATACGCCATCACCGTTCCAATACACCTGTCCACCTCTAATCTTTCCTATTAAACCATTATCAATCTTATTTTTAAAATCTAAATATTTAGATTCATAATGTCTTTGTAAGCCAACAACTACATTTAATTTTTTTTGTTTTGCAATTTTAGCCACAGAAAGAACTTTTCTAACACCTACAGGATCAGTGGCTAAAGGCTTTTCCATAAAAACATGTTTATCCTGAGAAATAGCATACTCAAAATGATATGGACGAAACCCTGGAGGAGTAGTTAATATTACTACATCTGCTAAATCAATTGCTTTTTTGTATGCATCAAATCCAACAAATATATTTTTCTCTTTTATCTTTATTTTTATTGACCCTTCAACATTTTCTTTGATACTCTTTAAGCTATTTTCTATTCGATCCTTAAATGCATCTGCCATAGCAACTAACTCAACATTTTCATCTGCTCTAAGTGCTTGAACAGCAGCACCAGCTCCTCTTCCTCCGCAACCTACCAGTGCTACTTTTAATTTTTTCTCAGCATGAACATTTGACATTGCTTCAACAAATAATGGTGAGGTAATAACTGCACCAGAGGCCAGAGTAGTCTTTTTTATAAAAGAACGTCTGGACTTGTTTTCTAATGGTTTTGATTTATTTTTCATTAAGATTATAATTTATTTGATTTAATAACTCCAATATTTTTTTTGAATTTCTTCAGATGGTATTTCAAGTGGACGTACAACACGAAATCCTAAAAATTGTGCATCTGTATGCCACCAAAGACTCTTTGGAATTTGTGGATCTTGTCGCTTCCACTTTTTTGATGAAGGTTTCCTAGAGGAGCTCCTAAGACGATCGGATTTGTCCATCCATGAACCTCCTCTCACAACCCTAGGGTATGTTTTTATTGGAACTTCATATGGGTTTTTCACCTCGCCTTTTTTACGTTTTTTATAAGCTATTGGTATATATTGATCCAAAGTCCATTCAGAGACATTCCCATGCATGTCATATAATCCCCAAGGGTTTGGTTTTTTTTGACCTACTTTGTGATATTTTTCATCACTATTTTCAACATACCAAGCATATTTTTTTAACTCATTAGAATCTTCTCCAAAAGAATAAGCCTCATTAGATCCTGCCCTACATGCATATTCCCATTCAGCTTCCGTTGGAAGCCTATAAAATTTGCCAGTCATTGCTGACAACCATTCACAAAATTTGACTGCTGCTAATTGCGTCATCCCTATTGCTGGATAGCCATCTGTTCCCATGCCAAAACTCATTTCAACATAAGGAGTAGTGGCCCCTGTAACACCATCTACGTCAATTAAAACTTCATTCTTTAAATCCTGCTCTATTTGATATTGATCAATTTCACGAGTTACAAAAAGATTATACAAATTCCAGGTTATTTCATATTGACCCATCCAAAAAGCATCTATACTAACTTCGTGTTGAGGCTCTTCGTCTGCAAAATGTCCTTTTTCTGATTTTGGACTACCCATTAAAAATGAACCTTCAGGAATAAATACCATTGGTATATTTTCTTTTGTTTTAGGAATTTTTTGAACATAATTATTTTGAGCACTTATTTCATATGAAAATATTAAAATAACAAAAAATGAAAATGTTTGATTTGAGTAATTCATTTAATATTAGTATCCTATTAATTTTTTGATTGCTTTTTTCATTTTATTTTTTCTTTGAATAAACTTGAGCGGCAAACAAAATTAAAAATATCCCCAAAACAGAATTTATATAATCAGGATAATTTGTAGTTCCCCAGAAATCAGTAGAAGCATCAATTAAAATGTTTATTAGGATAAGTATTCCCGCAATGTTAAGTAAGACTTTATAATTCATTTTCAATACCATAAATGTAAAAAATTAGTTGTTAATAGTTTAATAACTAATTTTAAGTAGAATTAAAATAAAATAAACCCAAAAAAGAGATGAGAATATTAATTTGCCTTTTATTTATTTTTCTTTCATTTAATTTAGTTGCCCAAGAGAATGAAATCAAATTAAAAGAAGATAAGAAAGAAAAATCCCTTTCTAAAAAGAAGAAGAAAAAGAGGGAAAAAAGAAAAAAACGTTCTTCTGCAAGGACAATTAACTATGATGCAAGTAATTTATGGGATGCTATAAGGCCAATTTTAGGTCCAGGTGTATATTTAGACAACGGAAAAGTCTTGTTCAATAACGGAGCCCTTTTTTCTACTTCAAACAAATATGCAGTGTGGGCTGTTAATGGAGTCGTAATGGGTCAATCTATTCCTTTAAACATTGAAATTCAAGATGTTCTTGATGTAAAGGTTTTAAGATCAGCAATCGAAACAAGTAGATATGGATTCCAGGGTTCAGCTGGAGTAATAGAGATAACCTTAAAAAAAGATTAATTATTATAAAATTTTATTAGCTTTTTCATACTTAAATTTTAACAATCATTTTCCCCATATTTTTCCCTTGAAATAATCCTAGAAAAGCATTTGGAATATTGTCAAAGCCCTCAATAACAGTTTCCTCTAAAGAAATTTTACCCTCTTTCATCCATTTTCCTAATTGCATCTGAGCTTCTAGATACTTATCTGCGTAATCAAAAACAATAAAGCCCTGCATTTTCAATCTCCTGCTAATAATAAAAGGATTGATTCGGGGTCCATGAGAAAGTTTGGTTTCATTATACTGAGAAATCGCACCACATACAGGAATCCTACAGAAGTTGTTTGAATTAAAAATAACAGCATCTGAAACTCTCCCTCCAACATTGTCAAAATATATATCTACACCATTAGGACAGGAATCTTTTATTTCGTTTACAAGATTTTTGCTTTTTTTATAATTTATTGCTTCATCCAACCCAAATTTATTTTTTAAGTTTTGAACTTTTTCATCGGAACCAGCAATTCCAACCACCCTACAGCCTTTTATCTTTCCAATTTGTGAAACAGTCAGACCTACAGCACCTGCTGCTCCAGAGACAACTAGAGTTTCATTTTCTTTCGGTTTTCCTATTTCAAGTAAACCAAAGTAAGCTGTCAAACCAGTGACGCCAAGGACTCCAAGATAGGATGAGAGAGGAGCAAGCCCTTCAGGAATGGGAAATAAACCTCCTCCATCAGAAATCTGAATTACTTTCCAATCTAGCATACCATATAAATGTGACCCCACAGAAAAGTTATCATTTTTGGATTCAATAATTTTTGCAACTGCTCCGGACTTCATAGATTCTCCTACTTCAAAGGGAGGAATATAAGATTTAACATCATTCATTCTACCCCTTATATAAGGATCCACTGAAACGTATACTAATTGCAAAAGAATTTCCCCGCTTGAAATAGTAGGAACTTTTTCTTCTTGAAGTAAAAAATTTTCTGACGAAGGTATCCCCTCAGGTCGTTGAGTAAAGATTATGGATTTATTTTTCATGCTCACTGAATTTTTTTAAGCTACCCAAAGAAACTGCAGCTAATATAACAAGCATTAATAGAGTAAACTTTTTATCGTCAACAATTGAAACAACAAGAATTGCTGCTGCCCACATAATTGATTGAGAAATTAATATTTTTTTCATAGTGATATGATAGTGTCTTTTATTGCTTCAGAAAAATAAAATTTAAATTTTAGAGCTTTTCCATCCTTGATTAAATAAGCACTTTCAAGCCAATCAAAAATTAATTTCTGTTTCCCATTGGGAGTATTTATTAAAAATTCACCATGATGATCTAAAGTAATATGAGCAGAGTTAGAATCGGTATCTATAGACAGGTTTTTGAATTTTCTTTCACTCTCAATTATATCAAAACTCATAACAAATTCAATAAATTCATCAAGATTATATCTTTTGCTGTTTTCAAAAATTAAAAAATCATCGGTTACGACTTCCCCAAAGTTTTTTGGATCATTATCTAAAACATCAAAGAGATTATAAAATGCATCTTTCACTTCTATATCAGAAATCTTTTGATGATTTTGACAGGAGAGAGAGATCGTAATAAATAATAAGGTAAATAGTTGTTTTTTCATATTCTAAATATAATTAAATTTAAGGTGAGCCGATGAGCAGAATTGAACTGCTAACTTTTTCCTTACCAAAGATAATAACCTAACTTATTATAAACTCTATCTTTTTAACCTAATTCTCTTTGCTTCCTAAGCGCCACATGAGAATTCCACCTGTTATAAACATCCATATTGAATAAGCGCCAGCCGGAAGTCCCATCTCGAAGTTATTCAGCAATGTAGTAGCAATGACAAAAGCCAATGTTCCGTTTTGAATTCCACTTTCAATTGTAATTGAAATTTGACTTTTTCCAGTTATACCAAAAAATTTCGCAATGATATACCCAAGCCCCATCGTTGACAAATTTAGGAATAATGTTGCCAATCCGACTTCTTTCATTGCTTGGATTAAATCGTCTTTGTTAGCAATGATGACGATTAAAAAAATAATAATAAATAGCACTGTGGAGGCAATTCGCATAGGCTTTTCCATACGCAGGGCAAAGCCTTCATTTCCTTTGCGAATCACCATTCCTAGAGAGATGGGAATTACGGTTATTAAAAAGATTTGAAGCATGGTTTGAAGTACAGGAAGTTCAATAACAACAGCTGTATCTCCTGTAAAATAAGCAATGGCTTTTGATAATATGATTGGAATTGTGAAAACAGTGATTAGACTTGCCAGGGCAGTTAGAGTGACAGAAAGACCAATATTTCCTCGAGCAACTTG
>JAYYYF010000004.1:0-10484 GCA_036340635.1 Bacteroidota bacterium
TAATGATGAAAAAATTGTTCCTGTAATCAAAACAAATAAGAAGATATATTTTGATCTATTTTCTCTCTGTTTCCAATCAAAACACTCAGAAACTACGTAAGATGCTGCTAATGGAGCAGTTATTGCTGAACTTAATCCTGCGCCAAAAAGTCCAATTGAAATTAAATATTCAGATAATTCGCCATAAATTGGTGATAAACTAATCCCCAAATCGGAAACTGATTCAACAGATTTTAAACCTGAATTTGCTGCTGCCAAGACTATACACAAAGAAATTAAACCGCCTATAGAAACCGAAATTATTGTATCCATTCTTATTTGTTTAAAATCAGTTACACTAGACATGTTTTTTACTAGTGCAGAGTGTAAAAAGAGATTATAAGGTACAATCGTTGTGCCAATCACAGAAAGTAATAATGTTAATTGATTAGCATTGAATCTAGGTATAAATAGTCCATTTAAAATACTTAAGAAATCAGGTTTAGTCATAATTGCTGCAAAAATGAAAGAAAAACTCATCAAGACTACAATTACCAATAATATTTTCTTTATGAATTCTGAACTCCCCATTAAATAAATTGCAGATATTAAAAAACAGATAATTAAAGGTAAAATATCAAAACCCGTCAAATCAAAAAATTCAGACTCAACGATTTGCTGAAGTCCAATTTTAGCCCCTGTAATATTTCCTGCCTCATATGCTGAGTTACCAAAAAAAATAGCTGAAATTAGTAATATAATCAGTGACCATTTTTTTAATGGTGTATTAGAGTATTCCAAAAGGACTTGGGCAAGTCCTTTTTTAGTCTCCCAACTAATTTTTGCGGCGATATTTTGACTTATGATAGTAATAATTACCGAAAATAATATAGCCCAAAGAAGTAACATCCCTGAATTTACACCAACTATTGTACAAACTGTCAATGTTCCAGGGCCTATAAAAGCAGCTGTTATTAGTATACCAGGGCCAAGACGAAAAATTTTTTTTCTCATTTGGTTTTGAAATGTTGTTGAAAATTAACTAATTAAAATGAAGAATAATTAGTTATGCCTTCCTTTAACCATATTTCAAAATCATTAGCGTTTGAATATTGTATTGGGGAATTCAATAAAGTCATATCAGGACTAATGGCTACATAGAATGGTTGTGATGCCGTTTTGAAATTTAAAATTTGAAAAGCAGACCACTTTTCACCTATCGTCTCTACAGAAAAAACTTTACCATTAAAATATTTAAAATTAAATATCTGATCATCACCAAGTTTTTGTCTGTCATCAACATACAATGATATTAGCACATATTCTTCATTAAGAATCTTATAAACTCTTGGTTTTGACCATACATTCTCTTCCATCCTTCTACAATTAACACATGCCCAACCAGTAAAATCTATTAGTATAGGTTTGTTTAACTTTTCAGCATGCCTCAGACCAGAATAAAAATCTTTATAGCAATTTAGCCCTAAAGGACATTCTCCTTCGGTTCCATAAACGCTATAGAACGTTGGCGGAGTAAATCCGCTTAATAGGGATAATTTATTAGTTGATTTAAATAATCCTTGAGAAAGATAAATTGCAAAAAGGAAAAATAAAATGCCAAGTCCTTTGTGCGAATAATCCTTTCTATTAACTTTCATCTCATGAGGAAATCTATATAATCCAAATAAATTGGCAGCAAGAAATATTGAAATTAAAACCCATATGCCCACAAAAATTTCCCTTTTCAATACGCCCCAATTTGAGACTAAATCTGCGTTTGATAAAAATTTTAAAGCCAGAGCCAGTTCAAGAAACCCTAGTATGATTTTAAACTTGCTCATCCAACCGCCTGATTTTGGTATGTTTTTTACCACACTTGGGAAAAATGATAAAAATGAAAACGGTAATGCCAGTGCTAATCCAAAGCCGAAAATTGCTACGGTTAAGTCAGTAGCTCCTGAATCGACAGTTAATGATCCAACAAGTAAGGATCCAAGAATTGGTCCTGTACATGAAAAAGAAACTATTGCTAATGTTAATGCCATAAAAAAGATACCAGCCAAATTGGTGATTTCTGAAGAAGAATCAGATTTGTTTAACCAATTGGTGGGTAGGGTTATCTCATAATAACCAAAAAATGAAAATGCAAAAAATATAAATACTCCAAAAAATATTATGTTAACTACAACATTAGTTGAAAGAGTGTTTAAAATTTGAGGATCAATAAATTCAAAGAAGTGGAATGGAACTGAGAGTAACAAATAGATCAACACTATAAAAAACCCATACATTAATGACCTATAAGCACCTTCCCTTTTTGAAGAACTTTGGTTTAAAAAATATGAAACTGTAATTGGTATCATTGGGAATATACATGGTGTTAATAAAGCAATAATACCTGCTAAAAAGCCAAGAAAAAATAGATTAATAAAGCCGCCATAGCCTTCCTTAGGTGAATTTTGATTTAAACGATAGGAGTCTTTAAGGTCTAGTATCAACTCGTTTGATCTTGCTTCACTTATGTCGTCAATAATTAAGTTTGATGTGCTTTCAAATCCATCTTTTAATATAAATTCAAAATTTTCTTTTCTAAAAACACATAATTTTTCGTTACATGATTGATAAAGTACCTGCCCATTCACAATTCCTGTTTCGGCATCAACAAGTCTTATTTTTTGTGTAAAAAAAGTTTCATTTCTAAAGAAAGAAAGATCCATTTTAAATACCCGGTCATATTCTACAATCGGTTCTTCTTCAACAGTTAAACCCACCAATTGAATTCTGGAATTAACCTCATTAAAATTGAACTCAGTTGGAAGGGCATCTCCTTCAGGTAAATTTTGTGAATATAGATACCATCCTGGGATAATTTTTGCCTTAAAATTCAATTGATATTCTATATCTGATAGTTTTTCAAAAGAGGTTGTCCATTTGACTGGCTCTTTAAAACTAGATGTGCTATCATTTTGTATTTCAGAAAAACTCTTTAGTGGTGTCACCCATTTAGCAGGATCTTGCCCTAAAACTATAGTTAAGCATAATAAAAAAAGAAAAGTGAATAGTTTTTTCATAATTTTCCTTTAGTCAGGTTTTAAGAGTAATTAAAAAAGAGTTTTCGGGATCAGACTTTGCAATAAATCTCCTATCACATCTTTTCCCTATCACCCAAACAATGTTTTTGCCTGAGCACAATAGCCATTGACTCTCCTTCTCAACCTTTGAAAACTTTTCATCTTTAAAATATTTACTTATCATTTTTCTTCCATTCATTCCTGTTGGATAAAAATAATCTCCGTTTGACCATTTCCTTATAGTTAAAGGAAAATTTAGTTTGTCAAGAGATAAATAAGCTTGATTTTTTTTAAAGGAATTAACATTAACTCCTTGATCAAAATTCAAAGATAGAGGTATATCAATAGAACGAGTTTTATTGTCAATAAAATAATTCTTAGTTTCTTCATATGATCTCTTACTTAGAATCAAAACCTTACGATCTTTTATTAAGCGATGTGAAGTTGACTCTAGGTATCTTCCTGATTGAGAGTCAGGTAAAGATCTAAGAGCATCTATATCAGTAAATCCATATTTGGAAAAAATTTCAAATAAGTAAAATTCAATAGGATCTAGAGACTTTAATGCATTTATATTAATTTCAATATGATTACCAACTTCACAAAAATAAGTCTTTTCAAATTTTTGAATCAAGGTTTTAGAAGCTTTATAGGCAATTGACAAGTTTTTTATTGTATTACTGAAGTTCTCTAGAAAACTTGGTTTAATTAATTTAAGTTTAGATGCAATGTCCTGTCTAATAAGATTTCTATAATAATCTAACTTTTCATTTGTACTGTCTTCTCTCCATTTAATTTTATTTTTTCTGGCATAATTAACAATTTCTTCTTTACTAAAAACAAGCATTGGCCTGTTGATGTTATTTTTTTTAGCAGGTATTCCCAACAACCCTTTTAAACCAGTTCCTCTAGATAAATTAATAATAAATGTTTCAAGACTATCATCCAAGTGGTGTGCCGTAATAATTTTTGAAAACCCATAAATTTTTAACAGGTCATTAAACCATGAATACCTCAAATGTCTTGCTGCCATTTGGATTGAAATTTTCTTATGATTTGAATAAAACTCTGTAGCGAAATTTGCTTCAAAATAATTGCAATCTATTTTCCTGGAAAAGGAAGATACGAAAGCAGCATCATCTTGACTTTCTTTTCCGCGAAGGTTAAAATTACAATGAGCTATGGAGAATTGTATTTTTGATTTACATAACAAATCAATTAATGTCATGCTATCAACACCTCCACTAATAGCTAAAAGGCAATTATCCCTAACAGAAATATCAAGAGAAGAAAGCTGTTCTTTAAATCTTGTTAGCATCATACAAATTTAATACTTACAGTTTAAAAAATCGTTTCTAAAACTTTATTAAAAAAAATCATATATTTGCGATGTGAATTTTAAAAACAGAAATATCAACAATCCAAAGCACTTAAAGCGTTCTTTTCTTCGTGCCCGCCCGCTAGGGTGTATTTCTGTATAAGAAACTCAGGTGAGTCCGGTTTCATTTTAATTCTATTTCATTAATTTTTTAAACATTAATCTTGGATATTTTAATCGCTTCAAAAAAGCATATCAAATATGCTAATATAATTTCAGAAACCATTGAATCTTCAGCAAAAGCTAGAGATACAGGGATTGCTTTGAGGACCCCAGATTATATTGTCAAAAAAATTGAAAACAAAAATGCAGTCATATGTCTTGACGGGAATAAATTTGTTGGATTTTGTTATATAGAAATATGGGGGCATGGAAAATATGTAGCTCATTCTGGTCTTATAGTCGCACTAAAATATAGAGGTTTAGGACTAGCTAAAAAAATAAAAACAAAAACGTTTATGTATTCAAAAAAGAAATATCCAAATGCAAAAATTTTCGGTATCACAACTGGGCTTGCAGTCATGAAAATAAATTATAGTCTAGGATATAAGCCTGTGCCTTTCTCTGAATTAACTAACGACCCTGAATTTTGGAATGGTTGTAAAACTTGTAAAAATTATGATGTCTTAACAAGAACAAATAAAAAAATGTGTCTTTGTACAGGGATGATACACGATCCAAATCAAAAAAATAAAACATGAAAAAAATAGTATTAGCATATAGTGGAGGGCTTGACACCTCATATTGCTTAAAAAAATTTGTAGAAGATCAATATGAAGTTCATGCGATAACGATAGATACTGGAGGCTTTTCAGAAGTAGAAAAAAATAATATTAAAAAAAGGGCGATTTCAATTGGAGCTAAAAAGTATAAGTCAATTAAATCCAAACAACCTTATTATGAAAAGATTATTAAGTATTTAATCTATGGCAATGTCCTTAGAAACAATACATATCCCTTATCTGTTAGTGCAGAAAGAATAATTCAAGCACTTGAAATAATCAAATATGCAAAAGATAACAACATAAAATTGGTTGCTCATGGAAGTACTGGAGCTGGAAATGACCAAGTAAGGTTTGATATGATTTTTCAAATATTAGCACCTGAAATCAAAATAATTACTCCAATAAGGGATGGAAATATATCTAGACAGGAAGAAATAAAGTATTTAGAACAAAAGGGTGTAAAAATAAAATGGAGTGAAGCCAAATATTCTATAAATAAAGGTTTATGGGGCACAACTATCGGTGGAGATGAAACTTTAACTTCATATAAATCTCTTCCTGAAAGTGCATATAGTAAAATATTAACCAAGAAAGGGTTAAAAAAAATTTCACTCACTTTTTACAAAGGGGAAGTTTTTAAGCTAAATGGAAAAAAAATGAGTCCAGTTAAAATCATTGAGAAACTATCCTTATTATGTGTCCAATACGGAATAGGCAGAGACATTCATGTTGGAGACACTGTAATAGGAATTAAAGGAAGAGTAGGGTTTGAAGCTGGTGGTCCATTAGTTATTATAAAGTCTCACCATTTACTAGAAAAACACACTTTAACTAAATGGCAGCAATTTCAAAAGGAACAAATGTCAAATTTTTATGGGATGCTATTACATGAAGGACAATTTTTAGATCCAGTTGTCAGAGACATTGAAACCTTTTTAGAAAGCTCTCAAAAAAATGTCTCGGGCGAAGTTTCAATTACACTCTATCCCAAAAGATTCAAACTAGAAGGCATTAATTCTAAAAATGATTTGATGTCTAGTTCATTCGCTTCATATGGTGAATCTAATACAAAGTGGAATGCGGAAGATGTTAAAGGGTTTATTAAAATAATATCAAACCAAAATAAAATTTTTCAATATGTCCATTCAAAAAAATAGAGTGAAAGTTGGAATAATAGGAGGTTCTGGATATACTGGAGGCGAATTAATAAGATTATTAATAAACCACCCAAAAGTAGAATTAGTATTTATTCAAAGCAAGACCAATAAAGGAAAGTATATAGAGGAAATACATACCGACTTAATTGGTCAAGTCAGAAAAAAATTTATCAGTAACATAAATAATAAAATTGATCTATTGTTTATGTGTGTTGGACATAATCAATCTAAAGAATTCCTGGATAAAAATAAAATTGACAAAAAGATCAAAATAATTGATTTGAGCCAAGACTTTAGAATTAGTTCAATACATAACCAAAGAAATTTTGTTTATGGGCTCCCAGAGCTAAACAAAAATGAAATAATCAAATCCTCTTCAATTGCTAACCCAGGTTGCTTTGCAACGGCAATTCAGCTAGGTCTTTTACCTTTTGCTGCCAATAATTATCTAAATGGAGACATTCATATAAATGCAATAACTGGTAGTACTGGAGCTGGGGTTAAACTTTCAAAGACATCGCATTATAGTTGGAGAAATAATAATGTTTCATGGTACAAATCATTTGATCACCAACATCTTAATGAAATAAATTTAAATTTAAAGTCTTTAAATAAAAAACAGCATGAAATAGTATTCATTCCTATTAGAGGAAATTTTACAAAAGGTATTTTTTGCACCATATATTTTAAAAATAAATTAACCCTTGATGAAGTTAAAATGTTATATAAAAATTATTATAAAAATTCAAGCTTTGTTCATGTCTCTAAAAATGAAATCGATTTAAAACAAGTTTTAAATACTAATAATTGTGTCATTCATCTAAAAAAAGAGGGAGAAAGAATTTTAATTACTTCAATAATTGATAATTTGATTAAAGGTGCAGCTGGGCAAGCAATACAAAACATGAATCTAATGTTTGGTTTAGATGAAGATTTAGGTCTTAATTTAAAAAGTTCATTTTTTTAAATTTTATTATGAGTTTATTTAAAGTTTATCCTTTGTACAATGTTAATCCTAAATATGGAGAGGGATGCTATGTCTACGATCACAACAACATTAAATATCTAGATCTATACGGTGGACATGCCGTAATTTCAATTGGTCATAGTCACCCTGTATATATTGATAGTTTAACAAATCAATTGAAAAAAATTGGATTTTACTCTAATTATATTGTGAATGAACTTCAGGAAAACTTGTCAAAAAGAATTATTGAGCTCTCTAGAATTAAAAACTATAAAATATTTTATTGCAATAGTGGTGCAGAAGCTGTTGAAAATGGTTTAAATCTGGCATCGTACAAAACAAAAAAAAGAAGAATAATAGCTTTTAAGAATTCTTTTCATGGAAGGTCTTGTGCGGCTATAGCTTGTACCGATAATATCAAAATTCGGTCAAAGTTAAGTGAACAAGTAGATGTTTCTTTCCTGCCTTTTAACAACAGAAAACTTTTAGAAAACAAACTAGCTAAAAATGATGTTTGTGCTGTAATTATTGAATCAATTCAGGGTGTAGGAGGTTTGGACGAACCAACTACAGAATTCGTAAAAGATGTTGAAAGTTTAACTAGGAAATATGGATCTTTACTTATAGCTGACGAGGTTCAATCAGGTTTTGGAAGAACTGGTGATTTTTTTGCTTTTCAAAAACATAATATCAAACCTGATATTATAACAATCGCAAAAGGAATGGGTAATGGATTTCCTATTGGAGGAATCCTTGTTTCTGAGAAAATAAAAGAAGAATATGGCCTTCTAGGAAGCACCTTTGGAGGTAATCACCTAGCATGTTCAAGTTCCCTTGCAGTTCTAAAAATAATTGAACAAGAAAGGCTAATGAAAAACGCAAAGAATATGGAAAAATATTTTAGAAAACGTGCCTCTGAAATTAATGATATAAGAGTTAAAGGAAGAGGTTTAATGTTAGGTCTTGAATTTAATTTTGAAGTTAAAAATCTTAGAGATGATTTAATTTACAAAAAGCATATTTTCACTGGGGGGAGTGCGAATAAGAATCTTCTAAGAATTTTGCCTCCACTAAATGTTAAAGAAAGTGACTTTGATAAATTCTTTAAAGCATTAAAGGAATTGTTATGAAAGATTTTATTTGTATAGAAGATTTACCTGATTTTAAAAAATCAGTGTCAGAGGCAATAGATTTAAAAAATGATCCTCTGAAATTTAATTTTTTAGGGAGAAACAAATCATTAGCGATGTTATTTTTTAATCCAAGTCTTAGAACAAGATTGAGCACACAAAAGGCTGCACAGAATTTAGGCCTTAAAACAATGGTAATGAATTTTAATGACGAAGGTTGGGAATTAGAATTTGAAGATGGAGTTGAAATGAGTTCTTCTTCTTCCGAACATATTAAAGAGGCAGCTGCTGTGATCTCTCAATACTGTGATATGATTGCAATAAGATCATTTGCTTCTTTAAATGATAAAAAAACTGATGAAAGTGAATTGGTTCTTAATAATTTTACTAAGTACTCTAGTGTTCCAATTATCAATATGGAAAGTGCTACAGCTCATCCACTGCAAGCACTAGCTGATGCAATTACAATCAAAGAACATAAATCATCAGATCGCCCTAAAGTAGTTTTAACATGGGCTCCTCATCCAAAACCTTTACCTCATGCCGTTGCAAACTCATTCACAAAAATGATGAAAAAAATAGACGCTGATTTTGTCATTGCTCGTCCCGAAGGTTACAGTTTAAATTCAAAAATTGAAAATCAATTTAAATCAACTTCAAATCAAAAAAAGGCTTTAGAAAATGCAGATTTTGTTTATGCAAAAAACTGGTGCTCCTATGAAAGCTATGGTAAAATCTTAAAAAGTGATTCTGAATGGAAGATAACTTCCGAAAAAATGAACTTAACAAATAATGCAAAATTCATGCACTGCCTTCCTATAAGAAGAAATGTTGTAGCAACAGATAATGTTCTTGACAGCCCTAATTCCTTAGTTATAAATCAGGCGCAAAACAGAATTTATGCCTCTCAATTAATCTTAAAAAAACTTTTACAAAATGAGTAAACTTAATATTGTAAAAATTGGAGGTAATGTGATAGAAAATTCTAAGCTTTTGGAATCCTTTCTAAAAGATTTCGCAAACTTAAAAGGGGATAAAATTTTAGTCCATGGAGGAGGTAAAGAGGCTTCGAAATTGGCTGAAAAATTAGGTGTTAATGTAAACATAGTTGATGGCAGGAGGATTACAGATTCGCCCAGTCTGGATATTATAACCATGGTTTACGGTGGAAAAATAAATAAATCCATTGTAGCTGAACTTCAAGGACTAAATTGTAATGCAATGGGAATTTCTGGAGCAGATGGCAATTCAATAATAGGAGTTAAAAGGCCAATAAAAGATATTGATTATGGATTTGTGGGAGATATTGATAAAATAAATACTAATCTGTTTAAATTATTACTTGAAAATAAAATAACACCCGTATGTTGCGCAATGTCACACGATGGAAATGGTCAACTTTTAAATACAAATGCAGATACCATTGCATCAGTTTTAGCAATTGAATTATCAAAATTGTATGATGTTACTTTGTCATATTGTTTTGAAAAAAAAGGTGTCTTGACTATTGAGGAATCAGATCAAAAATTACTTGAATTAATTACGCCCACGTCTTATACAAAGTTAAAGTCAAGAGGAATTATCAACTCAGGTATGATTCCCAAAATTGACAATTGTTTTAATGCATTAGAGAGTGGTGTTAAAATAGTTAAAATAGGATCGCCAAAAATAATTAATGGAAATGAGCCCCATACTAAAGTAACATTATAAAATGCAAAAGGAACTTACAAAAATGGCGATTGATTTGTTAAAGGACTTGATAAGTATAGAATCATTTTCTAGCCAAGAAGATAAAACTGCAGATAGAATTGAAAAATGGTTTATAAATAACAAGATAGATTTTAAAAGAGTCAATAACAATGTATGGGCTAAAAATAAGTTTTTTAAGTCTAGTAAACCTACATTGCTCTTAAACTCCCATCATGATACAGTCAAGCCTAATTCAGCTTATACAAAAGACCCTTTTAAGGCTGAAATTGAAGATGGTAAACTTTTTGGCTTAGGAAGTAATGATGCAGGAGGGGCTTTAGTCTCTCTTATAGCATTATTTACTTTCTATTATAAATATGAAAACCTA
>JAYYYF010000005.1:0-72395 GCA_036340635.1 Bacteroidota bacterium
GGACCACCTTCAAAATTATCTGCATGTTTTATTGCTGCTTCTGAAGTCAAATACTTTTCTATTAATGTTACTTTTTTACCGTCTTCTGAAATGTAATAACCATAGTCATAACCTTCTGGATTGTTGTTTCTCATAAATGAAGTAAGTCCAGCAAGGAAGGGTTTAATTTCATCCAATTTTTTTCCCTTATTAATTTTCATTTCAATTAAAAAAGATATTTTTTGAGAAGTTTTGTTTTGAGCATTTCTGGCAGTTGCTTCATTTTCAAAATCTGTCATATCATAAAATTGAAATTCCTCAATGATTTTATTTCCTTCCCATTGATATGATATATGAAATGGAATTTTGATTTGTTGACCGGTGTATTTTCCAATGGCACTAAAATTATTCCATATGGCTGTCCACACTTTACCATTAGAATAATAGTTTGTTTCAATTTCTGATCCATCTGCATCTCCATCTGAAGATTCAAATGTGATATTATCAAACAAATCATACATGTCTTTAATTCCAGAAATAAAACTTGCTTTGTCAAATTCCACTTCTTTTGGATTAACCATTTTCATCTCATCAGAAAATACTTCTTCAAGATAATCAGTCTTTTCTGCTGACACTTCCTGAAATATTTTCTCGATGATTTTGGACTTTTCATCAGTCACCTCAATTTTAGCAAATGGGTGCCCACATGACAATACAATACTTAGGCTTGTTAGAAGGATAAGATTTCTCATTATGAATTAGTTTTAAGTTAGGATGGTAACAATTTAAAAAAAAACGGTTTAACTAGAAAACTATAAATGTATTATAAATTCAACTTACTACAGAAGTGTTGTGTTTTATTACAGTTGAAATTTCAGTTATCTCTGTAGCAACACCTCCAGACCTTTCTGCATGCTCTCTAATCAAATCTTCACTATCTGCATTGTATACGCAGAAGATATTGTTTCCTGCAACATAACTGGCTTCTTGTTGAATCATTTTCCCTTCATTTCTCATTTCTGAAAGAACCTCTTCAGATGCTTTACCGCCTTTATTCATTTCATGTTTTGGGATAGAAGAAGCTCCTTTAATTTCTCTTCTAATAAGATATTTTTTCATTTAATTTAGAATTATTTTTTAGTGTATCCTCCTATACTTGTTCTGTAATCAAACTCTATTAGCTCCCCTTCTGAATTATTCATTGCCTTATCAAATCCAATATCAAGAAAAAACTGTTTTAATTCATCCGTAACCGGACCAAGAAGTGTAACTCCTTCAAATTTATATCTTGCAAAAACTTCAGGCAATCTATCTTTTAGGTCCCCTTCTGTAATCCTTTTATCATGATGCATTAAGCCTTTCCAATTTGAATATGATTCATACATGGTTACCCGTGATCTATCTTCATTTATAAAAAATCTCCAAGAAGTAGTTAAAGGCTCGCTTTCAATGACCATTTTAGCCCAAGCATCACTCCATTCTTCTAGGTCAACTTCTGCACCTTCATTGATAGACCACTCAACAAGGACTATTAAATCTTCATTTTCGGTGTCATTAAGAATTTTAGGTTCTGTATTTGTCTTATTGCTTGTACAAGAAAATGTAATGGATAAAAGAAATATTATAAGTATATTTTTCATTTTAGATTTATTTATAATTACTAATATATTGAAGAATTTACTTAATTAAAAGAAAAGGATATGTCGATGATATAAAAAAACCCCACCTGAGATTATATTAAATCTACTCTACACGCTTGTAGTATTCCGCATTGCCATTACCAAGACTGTCTAATCCCCACATTTGAGAATAAGTATTTTCTTTAATATCTACTTTAAAACTGACTGGATAGTTTCCATTTTCATCAGCCTTATATGAAGATTTCATCCAGTTTTCGATATTATCACTACCCATTGAAAGATATTCAGTAAGAATTCCATCTTTAACAGTATAAATTCTTGAATAACCCCCATTACCTGAATTCATATCCTCTCCTGTCAATGTATCAATATTAATACCATTTGATAACCAAATTGTATGTGATTTTGTAAAAAGTTTAGTCTGGAAAAACCCATCTTGTATTTTTAAAGTATCTGCAGGGTCGCCCTTTTCATATACTATTGTGCCAATCCTTTCCCAAGCACCTTCAAGAGGACCTTTCACAACGACTGGTTGGGAACAAGAGATTAGTAAACTAAAAAAAATAGTGACAATTAATATTTGTTTCATTTTAATTGATTAACGATTAATAATAAGCAATATACAAAAACCCCTAAAATTAATTAGTGCCAAATAAGCGCCAAATGAGTGCCAAAAAATTGACCAACTTTACATTAAACTTAATTGTAAGAAAAAACCCTCCACTTTTGTGAAGGGCTTAAATTGCTAGTGTAGTGTAGCGGTTTCGCTTGCTCCCCCTCCTGGGCTCGAACCAGGGACCCTCTGATTAACAGTCAGATGCTCTAACCAACTGAGCTAAGGAGGATTGATTAGGTGGCAAATATAATATGTATTTAGATAAAGTGCTAATATGTATTTGGATAAAGTACTAAGTTTCTGCTAAACATTTACTTTTCTCCCAATTCTAAAACTAAATGATAATTCTATGAGCATTTTCAATTAAGTACTTTGAGTCACTTTTTATTATATTTACTAATAAACATGTCATTATGCTAAAACCTAAACCTCTTTCAAAAGACTTAATTCCTAGAGCTTTAATTAAAGCTAACCATTATCGTTTATTAAATGAAGCTTGGCAGGCAGAAAGTATTTGTCGTGATATTTTACAAGTTGAGCCAAAAAATCAAGATGCCATTTTATATTTAATTTTGGCGATTACAGATCAATTTGGAAAAGAGGGAACTGCTAGATTGGATGAAGCTAAAGATCTTTGTACAAATCTCAATAGTAAATTTGAAGAAAAATATTATCTGGGAATCATTGCTGAACGGCAAGGCATAACTTCATTATCGCGTAACACACCTCGTGCTAAATATATTGCTTATGAGCATCACAGAAATGCTATGGAATTTTTTGAAGATGCCGAAAAAATCCAACCAAAAGACAATCAAGATGCTGTTTTAAGATGGAATGCTTGTATAAGAAGAATTGAAGAATTTAAACTAACACCTTCTCCGGATGATGATTCTGTTCAGCCTTTCTTGGATGTTTAATTTAAGGGTTTAAAGGGGGAAACTTCTTCTTTTTTTTACCAAATATTTTACGTATCAAAATAGTAAAAGGATCATAAAATCTGTCAACTACTCTTTCCTTTAGCGGGATAATTCCATTATCAGTAATATTAATATGTTCAGGGCATACGTCAGTACAACATTTTGTAATGTTACACATTCCAGAACCAAATTCATTTTTTATTTCGGGAATTCTATCTTCAATATCTAATGGATGCATCTCAAGACTAGCTACACGAATCATAAATCTAGGACCAACAAACTTGTCTTTTTTGTCATGATCACGAAGTATATGACATACATTTTGACATAAATAACATTCTATGCATTTTCGAAATTCTTGAACTCTATCAACGTCTTTCTGATACATGATATAACCATTTTTTGTTTTAGCTTTCGAAGCGAGTTTTACAGGTTTTATTCTTTTGTTTTGAATATAATTCCATGAAACATCTGTAACCAAATCTTTAATAACAGGGAAAGTTTTCATCGGAGTAATGACAATTGTTTCGTCTTCCCTATATTCATTCATTCTGGTCATACAAGACAATTTTGGTTTACCATTAATTTCCATACTACAGGAACCGCATTTGCCAGCTTTACAATTCCATCGGACGGCTATATCATTAGCTTGCTCTGCTTGAATCTTGTGAATAACATCAAGCACTACCATTCCTTCTTTGACAACTGTCTCAAAATTGACCAATTCTCCATTTTTATTATCTCCCCTGTAGATTTTAAATTTTCGTTTTGCCATAGCCTATTTGATAAGTATCAAAATTATTATTGATAAGTTATGTGTTAGTTTGATTTTTTTCTTTTTCTATCTCATTTTCAAGATCTTCTATGGAAGATTCCGCAATTCTTAATAATTCAGCAGTTGCAGTTTGACGCCTTACTTTATTCAAATGCATTTTTCCACCATTCCCTTTTGAGCAGACTATATTGTAATTAAGCCACTCTTC
This sequence comes from Bacteroidota bacterium, assembly GCA_036340635.1. Lineage (GTDB taxonomy): Bacteria > Bacteroidota > Bacteroidia > Flavobacteriales > Flavobacteriaceae. Next base: position 4,136 of record JAYYYF010000005.1, read on the forward strand.
TTGTTCTCCAGGAAAATCAGATCGGGTATGCGCACCTCTACTTTCTTCACGAAGTTTTGCGGCTCGAGCAACTGCTTCTGAAGTAATTAAAAGGTTACGTAATGCTAATGCTTCATGCCAACCGGGATTAAATTGAGAAGCTCCTTTTGCTTTTACAGTTTTGTATTCCTCTTGGATTTTTTCTATATTTTTTATTCCTTTTTCAAGCTCATTTTTTGTTCTAATAATACCAACATTCAATTGCATATTTTGTTCTAGCTGCTCGTGTAAAAGATATGGATTAGCTCCCGATTTACGATTTAAAATATCTGTTGCGTTCCGAATTATTTTTTTCACCTGATTTTCATTAAAACCTGAATGCTCACCATTTTTTTTTGCAAATTCAACAGCATTTTTGCCTGCTAAGTAACCAAAAACTAGAAGATCAGACAAAGAATTTCCGCCCAAGCGATTAGCTCCATGCATTCCTGCAGCACATTCTCCGCAGGCAAATAATCCAGGGACAGAGCTCATTGCTGTATCTGCATCCACGCGAATCCCACCCATAAAATAATGACAAGTAGGGCCTACTTCCATAGGTTCTTTAGTAATATCTAATTCTGCTAAAACCATAAATTGATGGTACATAGAAGGCAACTTCTTTTTAATATCTTCAGCGGTTCTTTGTGAAGCAATATTGAGATAAGCCCCTCCATGCTTTGAGCCTCTTCCAGCTTTAACCTCTTCATTAATTGCTCTGGCTACAACATCTCTGGTTAATAGTTCTGGAGGACGTCTGGCACTGGGATCACCGGCTAACCATCTTGCAGCTTCTTTTTCATCTTTTGCGGTTTCCGAACGAAAACGTTCAGGTATATAATTGAACATAAATCGAGTACCTTTGCTGTTCATAAGTATTCCTCCTTCACCTCTAACACTTTCAGTAACTAAAATACCTTTCACTGACAAGGGCCACACCATTCCAGTAGGATGAAATTGATTGAATTCTAAATCCATTAGTTCTGCTCCTGCCTCATAAGCTAAAGCATAACCATCACCAGTGTATTCCCAAGAATTTGAGGTTACATCCCATGCTTTTCCTGCACCTCCAGTAGCCAATATGATAGACTTTGCTTTAAATATTGCAAAAGTTCCAGTTTCTCTCCACATACATACTACACCAGATACTTTGCCTTTTTCATTTTTAATTAAATCTAAGGCCGTACATTCCATATAAGTCTTAATTCCTTTGTGAATACCATGGTCTTGTAAGGTTCGAATCATTTCAAGTCCTGTACGATCACCAACATGGGCTAATCGGGGATATCTATGACCTCCAAAATTCCTTTGATTAATTAACCCCTTGTTAGTACGATCAAATACTGCTCCCCATTCTTCAAGAAGGCGCACACGTTCTGGGGCTAGTTTAGCATGAAGCTCAGCCATTCTCCAGACATTAAGAAATTTTCCACCTCGCATCGTATCTCGAAAGTGAATTTTCCAATGATCACGTTTGTCAACATTTCCTAATGCAGCTGCCATTCCACCCTCAGCCATAACAGTATGAGCTTTTCCTAAAAGCGATTTCATTACAATCCCGGTACTCATGCCATGACTTGAAGCTTCAATTGCTGCACTCAATCCTGCTCCACCAGCCCCAACAATCAAAACATCATGTTCAAAGGTTTTGATTTTAGATATATCTAACATAAATCGTTCATTTTAAAACCCCCATGTATTAGGGTCGTTAATGTATCCCATTGAAACCATTCTAACATATAAATCGGCTATCATTATCCATATTAAACTAAGCCAGGCAAATAATTCATGGCGACGGTTGAGCCAACTAACAAATTTTCCGTTTTGATAAGCTATATTTCCATTCAACCCACATGAATAGCAATCCCTACTTCCGCCTACGAGATGTCGAATGGAGTGACAACCGAAAACATAGCTAGATAATAAAATAGGATTCCCTAATATAAGTATGCTTCCAAGTCCAATACCAAATTCCCCACCTCTAAAAAAAGACAAATAAGAGTCATAAAAAAAGACAATGATATAGATTATTGCAAAGTAGACTGTAATGCGATGTATATTTTGGATAACCATGAGCCCTGTTTCTCCTTTATATCCTTCTTTACGTTTACGCGGCAAAGCACCAACTGCACAAGCTGGAGGTGTCCCGGAAAATGCTCTATAGTAAGCTTTTCTGTAGTAATAACAAGTGAATCTGAATATTCCAGGAATAGCTAAAATCAATAAAGATGGAGATGGTGGAATCCAACTAGGCCACCAATTGGGCCACGGCCCAAAAATTGAATGGGCCATTGGAGCAGCACCTTCAACACCTTCTTTAATAAAAAGAAGTGGGGAATAAAAAGGAGCGAGATATCCGCCAAACCCTTCTTCTCCATTACTGTACCAATAATAATCGGCTTGCCAAGCAGACCAAAATCCATAAATAAGAAAAACAGTTAGTCCAAAAACTACTAGAGCTGGATACAGCCACCAATTGTCATTACGTAAAGTTTTTATAAATCCTTTGTCATGAATGGCAAAAGAGGTTCTTGTAGACATCAAAAATATTTATTTAGAATTTTGCCTTTGAAAGGGCTAATAATTCCGGCACAATTTAGTAAAAAAATGAATTTCTTTTTAAAAAAGATATTATCTAATTGTCAAAATTTACGTGCCTCAATTATGGGTTTATCAGGGGGACGTAATTATTACCAAAGAACAATTAAAAGGTTTGACACTAGAAAAGTTAAGCCAGAAAAAATCATGGCGAAATTATTTTTTTCAAAAGCTCCCATACTTATTTTATCATTGTTTTGAATAATCACAATAAAAACATTGACAATTAATAAGAATAGGATCATATTATTTATCATGTCAGCTTTAGTTAAAATTTGAACATTTGGGATTGTTGACTCAACAAAATATCTATTACCAATCGCCCCAAAAATACCACCAACTGTCAGACTAATTCTAGATTCAAATTCTTTATTTGGAATTAAAAAAACTATCCAAGAGATAACAAATGACAAGATTGATCCTAAAAAAAGTTTCATGAAAAGCCATGATCCATCTCTTGAGATAACTATTTCAAAGTTCCCTGTTGGGAAGATTTGATAGCGCATTTTCGATGTAGGAGAAAAGAAATCATATATGCCACTTGAAACATAGGTATTAAAATAATTTATTTTGTCAATGTTATAGCCATCTTTTAAACCAATCATGTTTTTAGAAAAACTTGCAGGGAACTCTTTTGACTGAGTCAATCTTACAATTGAGGAGTCTTGTTGGGCGACAAATCTAATAACAATTTTTTGTTTGTCAAATGGATAATCTCTAAGATCCCAATTATGATAGAAGCTATTTTCTACACTTCCATAATATTGACTAAACTTGCCCATATATCCAGGCTCAAAAAACAGTTGATCTTTATTTTTCCTTTGCCAAAAATAAAATTCTAAATCGGTTATTTTGGTTTGATCTGAAGCGATGTAATCAAGTTTTAATAGTTTTCTCAAATCTACAAGGTCTGTTGTTTTCCCAGAATTAGTTTGGTAAATAGTGTCATATTTTGAATACGCAGCCCAATCAAACTTTGTAAAAAATTGTGTGTTCCTTGTGTCAAAATCATAGATTTCCTTAAGAATAAATTCTAATTCAACATCTATGGGATATTTAAGTTCATCTTCATTAGTTAAGTATAAATAAGGTGAGGGATAACCACTTCTTTGGTAGGGAATACTATCCAAACTATAAGCCTTATCATAATCTTCTTTTGGATCTTCTATTGAACGGACCTGTTTAATAAAGGCTCTTAATCTATACAAGTCAGCAGAATTAGGGTAATTTTCAATACCCTTTGACAATAATTCAATTGACTTTTCTGGAAAACTTTGAAAAAATCCTCTAGCTTGATTCAAATAATCACCCTCTGACATTTGATTATATCCAAAGACAGGAATGATAAATAAAATTAGGAGGGATCTTTTTTTTAAAGTATTTAAACTAAACACAGAAGAGTCTATTCCGTTTTATCTTTGGGATCTTCTCTATAAAACTCCTCGTCTTCTTCAATCCAAACAAAATCACTATTTACTGCTTCAGTTACTGGATTGTATACAACTTCAAGATATTTAAGTCTTTTCAGATCTTTAACTTTTGCTTGCACAACAAAAGTGTGAAAATGATATTTATCAAATGGGCTTAAAAATGTATTATAATTATCCCAAATGATATTTCTAGAATATTGAACATTAGGATACTTAGATTTAACAAAAGCACGAATCTTAGTATTTATTTCTTTAACATTTTTGGGAATGATTTCATCTTCACTGAGTTCTCTAATTTGTAACTCTTCAATGAATCCTTCATGTTCACTAACAAAACTTGGGATATTAGCTTTTTGGTCTTGATTAGCAATTTTCAAAGCCTCTAGATCAGGATCTTTAGTTTTATTTTCTTCTTCAAGAGCAAAAAATTCTTCGTCCTCAGAAAACCATCTAAAGTTACTAGTGATTTTACCCGAAAAAGGATTGTAAATAACTTCCAAATATTTTAATCTTTCAATGTCTTGTTTTCGGCGAACTATAATTTGATCTTTTTCACCACTAACCATCTTATGAACTTTCACTTGAACAATAAAAACATGAAAATGAAATTTGTTGGAAGGACTAAGAAAAGTAGTGTATGAGTCCCAAATAATATTTCTGGTAAGTTCAACATTTGGATATTGCTCTTCTATAAAAAACCGAGTTTTTTTGTTTATTTCCTTAATGTTTATAGGGACTATTTCACCATCTTCATTTTCTTCAAAACCGCCATGTTCGACAACAAAGTCTTCTATTTTAACTTTATCAAGTGTTTGAGCAAAAGCAAAAGGGGACAAGAAAAAAGTAAAAAGCAAGACAAAAACAGAAAAATTGATTCTCATAAAGCTATTTTTTTAAAATTTTGTCAGTCAAATATAATGAATATCGTTTTTAAAACGGAAAACTATACAAATTATTGAGTTATTGCTCTATAAATATCATTTCCATTAGCATAAAGTACAAGAGCTAAAAGTAAAATAAAACCAATAGTTGTAGTATATTCAAGAAATTTGTCATCGGGTTTTTTACCTGTAGCAACTTCAAACAATAAAAACATTACATGGCCCCCATCTAAAGCAGGGATCGGGAGAAGATTCATAAAAGCTAAAATTATAGAAATAAAAGCTGTTGTAGACCAAAAACCTCTCCAGTCCCATTCACTAGGGAATAAACCTCCAATGGTTCCAAAACCACCTAGCTGAGAGGCCCCCTTTTTTGTAAAGAGAAATTTGAATGATGCAACATATCCATACAAGGTTGAGTATGCATAATTGTATCCCTCAGAAATACTTTCAATCAGAGATAAGTTAACGTTTTGTAGTTTAATGAATTTAGGAACTATCCCTATTATTGATTGTTCTTCTTCGAGTTTAATTTTTAAAGTTTCTTTAGACCTCCTTCTCTCTATGGTTATATCAAATTCCTTGAGATCATTTTCAGTTCTCCATTTAAGAAGATCTCCCCAGTCTGTGATAGGGATATTATTGACAAATGTTATTTTGTCACCAATTTGAATTCCAGAAATTTCAGCTGGTGAATTTGGAAAAATACTATCAATTATTGCGGGTGTTCGAACATAAAAAAGCTCCATTTCACCCAAATCAAACATTTTTTTGTCAATATCATCAGGCATAATTAATACTTCTTTCCTCCCGTTAGAGTGCAAAACCTCTACGGTATTAACTTTTTCAAGAAAAAGCATTTTGCTTAAATTAGTTGGAATATCAATAGTTTTGTTATCTACTTTGAGGATTTGATCGCCTTTTTCAAACCCTATTTCTTTTGCTAACGAAGAAACACCAAGACCTAGAGGCATAGAAGAATTCGGCAGTGTATTTTTCCCCCAAACCAGAAACATCATCATGAAAATGAAAAATCCCAAGAAGAGGTTTACAATAATTCCTCCTAACATAATGATTAGTCTTTGCCAAGTAGGTTTAGATCTAAATTCCCATGGTTGGGGAGGCTGTTTCATTTGTTCTGTGTCCATACTCTCATCAATCATTCCTGCAATTTTAACATAACCTCCTAGTGGTAACCATCCAATCCCATAGATAGTTTCTCCAAATTTTTTCTTGAATAAAGCATATTTTACATCAAAAAATAAAAAGAACCTTTCCACTCTAGTTTTAAAAATTTTAGCCGGTATGTAATGCCCCAGTTCGTGTAAAATGACAATGATTGATAGAGAGAGAAAAAATTGAACAGTCTTTATTAAAATAACACTCATATTTTCTTAAAAAATGGATCGTCAAAAGTAACATTTTTAAAAGCAGAACAAAAATTTAAAGGTTTAAAATTGTATATAATCTATATTTGCATCTTATAAAGGGAAAAATGAAGATTAGTAATTTTTTTTTGTTAATAGTTCTGCCTTTTTCAATAATTGTTTTGTTCTTATTTTATGATGCAATAAAGCCTAAAAAAAAGCTTCCCATTTTTCAACCAGCAATGGTAAATTATGAGTTAGTTGATAGTACATTACAACATGTTAAAAGGTATCACCGAATTGGAAATTTTTCATTGAAAAATCAAAACGGAAAAACAGTTACTCAAAAAGATTATGAAGGTAAGATATATGTTGCGGATTTTTTCTTTACCACATGCCCTGGTATTTGTATTGATATGACCAGGAATATGCTTAAGATTCAAAAAGAGATTATAAATAATCCAAACATAATGTTACTTTCTTATTCAGTTACACCAAAAATTGATTCAGTTGCTCAACTTAAAAAATATGCTTTAGAAAAAGGAATAAATGAGTCTAAGTGGAACTTGCTTACTGGAGATAAGCAACAAATATATCGGCTAGCAAGAGAATCTTATTTTGTTGTTAAAAAAGGTGAAGGAACAAATGGTATGATTCATACAGAGAATTTTGTTTTGATTGATCCAGATAGCAGGATTAGAGGTTTTTATGACGGAACAAATGATGAAGAAATTTTGCAGTTGATTGATGACATTCTCTTACTGGTGGAAGAATATTTTCTTTAGAAACATTAATTTTTAGACATCAATTCTTCTATTTGATTTAAGTCAATTGGGATATTAGACATGAGATTTTTTGCTTCTCCTTTTTCTTTAATTACAACATCATCTTCTAACCTTATTCCAAAACCTTCTTTTGGCAAATAAATTCCTGGTTCCACAGTAAAAACCATATTTGCTTCCATTGGCTCATCAATTAAGCCATAATCGTGTGTGTCAAGACCTAGATGATGAGATGTACCATGCATAAAATATTTTTTATACACTGGAGTTTTAGGATTTTGATTTTTTATATCAGACTTAGAAATCAACCCAAGATCTATTAATTCAGAACTCATTATTTTCCCAACTTCATCATGATATTCTTTCCATAAAGTTCCGGGAGTTAATAATTTTGTAGCTTCGTTTTTTACATTTAAAACAGAATTGTAAACTTGTTTTTGGCGATTGGAAAATTTGCCTGAAACCGGAATTGTACGGGTCATGTCACTTGAGTAATTACCATATTCAGCCCCCACATCAATTAGAACTAAATCTCCACTTTCACAAATGCAATTATTTTTAACGTAATGTAAAATATTATTGTTCCCCCCTGAAGCAATAATAGGTTGATAAGCAAACCCCAAAGATGAATTTTTCAAAAATTCATGGCTGAATTCTGCTTGTATTTCATATTCATAAACTCCAGGTGAGACAAAATTTAAAATCCGTCTAAATCCTTTTTCTGTAATATCACAAGCTTTTTGAATTTGATTAATTTCTTCCTTTGTTTTTATAGACCTTAATTTTTGTAGGATTAGATTACCTTTTTTATGCTTGAGCGATGGATATTTTCCCCCTGCCCATTTTATAAATCTATCCTCTCGTGTTTGGGTCTCAACCTTTGCACGATAATGTTCATTAGTATTTATATAAAGTTTTTCACATTGGGGGACTAGTGAATTAAATATTTTTTCAAAATCTGAAAGCCAAAATATTGTTTCTATCCCTGACAAATTTCTTGCCTTTTCAAATGTCAGTTTTTCACCTTCCCAAACTGCAATTTTTTCATCAGTTTTTTTTAAAAATAATATTTCTCTCTCCTCCTTTTTTAATGCATTGGGACAAATCAATAGGATGGTTTCTTCCTGTTCAATTCCGGTAAGATAGAAAATATCTCTATGTTGTTGAAAAGGGAAATAAGTGCTGTCAGCACTTATTGGGTAAATATCATTTGAATTAAAAACAGCAAGACTTTTTGTACACATAGCATCTGCAAAATTAATTCTGCTTTTTTTATAAAAATCAGAAGATAAAGGTTTATAACGCATTTAGTTTAGTCTTTCTGCTAAGATAAATTCTTTATAAATAATTGTAATAAGTTTTTTGTAAATTCATTAAAATTTTATGGCATATGAATAAATATTTTATCCTTTCTTTTCTGTTAACGGGATTTTTATTTGCTCAACCTAGCCCAACTTCTGGAGAGCAAATATTAGAAGCAATTTATCAAAAACAAAAACTTACAAATTCTTCAAGAGTAAAAAATATAAATTTTAAAAATATTGGGCCTTCAGTTATGAGTGGCAGAGTAGTTGATATATCTGTTAATCCCGATGATCCAACAGAATTTTATGCTGCATTTGCCACAGGGGGACTTTGGCACACTAAAGATAATGGCATAAGCTTTAACTCTATTTTTGATAATTCTGTTACACAAAACATTGGAGAGATTGAAGTTCACTGGCCCTCTAGGACTATATGGGTTGGAACAGGGGAAAATAATTCTTCTAGGTCATCATATTCTGGAGTGGGGATTTTAAAATCAATTGACAATGGTAATTCGTGGCAGCATAAAGGTCTTTCAGACAGTCATCACATTGGAAAGATTTTAGTTAATCCTGATGACCCCAACCACCTTATTGTTGGAGTTACTGGTCACTTATATTCTGAAAATGACATGAGAGGTGTTTATGTTTCAACTGATGGAGGGGAAAACTGGGAAAACACTCTTTTTATCAATAATAGAACAGGAATAATTGATATGGATCATAGTCCAAAAGATTTTAATGTTATCTACGCTTCTAGTTGGGAAAAAGACAGAAAAGCATGGAATTTCGATGGTGACGGGCATTCATCTGGTATATATAAAAGTATTGATGCTGGTAAAAGCTGGGAGTTATTAACTAATGAGAAAAGAGGTTTCCCTGTTGGCGAAGGTGTTGGTAGAATAGGAGTTTCTGTTTTTGATAACAATGTAGTTTACGTTATACATGATAATCAATTCAGAAGAGAAAAAAAGGAAAATTCATCGGGGAAAGAGAATATAAGTAAGGATTATTTTAAATCCATTTCTATCAAGGATTTTTTGTCATTAGACAATAAAAAGTTAAATAAATTTCTAAAGGATAATTCTTTTCAAAAAGAATACACTGCTAAAAGCATAAAAAATCTTGTTAGGCAAGGCAAAGCAAAACCGGCTGATTTGGCAATTTATTTGGAAGATTCAAACAGTTTACTTTTTGACACTCCTGTAATTGGTGCAGAGGTTTATAAATCAATTGATGGTGGGCTTTCTTGGCTAAAGACTCATGATGGATACTTAGATAATCTTTATTATAGTTATGGATATTATTTTGGACATATTTATGTTGCACCATATGATGTAGACAAAATATATATTTATGGGGTGCCAATTTTAACTTCGAATGATGGAGGTAAAACTTTTACTTCAATAGGGAAGTCTAATGTTCATGTTGACCATCACGCTTTATGGATTAATCCCTCCAGACCTGGACATTTAATTAATGGAAACGACGGGGGTATTAATATAACTTATAATGATGGAGAAAATTGGATGAAAAATAATTCTATCCCTGTTGGCCAGTTTTATGCGATCAATGTAGATAATGATAGGCCCTATAATGTATATGGAGGTCTACAAGATAATGGAGTTTGGAAAGCAAGATATAATTCTTTGGATAATGAGCGGTGGCATTCTACTGGACATAATCCATGGACTGGAATTATGGGAGGAGACGGAATGAACATTGAAATCGATAATAGAGACAGTAATATTGTTTATACAGGTTTTCAATTTGGGAATTATTCTCGACTAGATCTTAAAAATAATAAGCGTAAATCAATAAAACCAAGGCATGAAATAGGAGAATCTCCATATAGATTTAATTGGCAAACCCCAATTCTTTTGTCAACCCACAATCAAGATATTTTATATTATGGAGGGAATAGGCTTCATCGATCATTAAACCAAGGGGATAATTGGGAAACTATTTCCCCAGATTTAACTAATGGAGGTAAAAAAGGGAATGTCCCCTATGGAACACTAACAACAATAAGCGAATCTCCACTTAAGTTTGGTCTTTTATATACTGGGAGTGATGATGGGTTAATCCAGGTTTCTAGGGGCGGAGGAGTTAAATGGAAAAATATTTCTAATAATTTACCTAAAGATTTATGGGTTAGCAGAGTTGTCGCATCAGCTTTTCAAGAAGGACGAGTTTATGCTACTTTAAATGGTTATCGATGGGATGATTTTTCGCCCTATGTTTATGTTAGTGAAGACTATGGGGAGACATGGAAATCAATAAAAAGTAATTTGCCAGATTCTCCTTTAAATGTAATTATTGAAGATTCAGTTAAAGAAAATATTCTCTATGTTGGAAATGATAATGGGGTTTATATTTCATTTGATATGGGTCAAAATTGGGAACCTTTTTCAAAGGGATTAACTAATGCTGCAGTACATGATTTAGTAATTCAAAAAGAAGAAAGGCATCTGCTGGTTGGAACTCATGGTAGATCAATATATTTAGCAGATATATCAAAAATTCAAGAAGCAGATCAAAACTTGCTTGATAAGTCCTTTCATTTTTTTCCAGTAAAAGAAATTAAATATTCCGAAAATTGGGGTAAAAAATGGAGCGCATGGGGGAAACCTAACAAACCTGAAGCTAAGTTTTATTTTTTTAATAAGAGTGAAAAAAGTTACGCTTTGACAATTAAAAATAATCAAGGAATTACTCTTAGTAAAACTAGTGGAGAATTGGAGAAAGGGTTTTCAAGTATCATTTATGGTTTAACAATAGACAAAAACGGTAGAGAGATTTATGACCGTAAAAATAAAACTAAAAGACTTCAAAAATCTGATGACGGCTTATATTATCTTTCTCCAGGCACTTATGAAGTTGTTTTAAAAGTTCCTTCAGGAAGTTATAAACAGGAGTTAATCATAAAATAGATTAAACAAAAAAAAGCTTCAATCAAGATCATCTTTGCTGCTTAATAATTATTTTTGTTATATAAATGACTTAGATGATTGAATCTTCAATAGCAAGAAAAGTAGCGATGGCTCTTTCGGGCCTATTCCTTATAGTTTTTCTTGCTCAACATTTCACAATAAATTTCACTTCTGTTTTTAGTGAAGATTTGTTTAATAAATTATCTCATTTTATGGGGACAAATCCATTGGTCCAATTCTTTTTACAGCCTTTTTTGATATTAGGTGTTATTTTTCATTTTGTTATGGGTTTTATTTTAGAAATAAAAAACAGAAGTTCTAGAAAGGTTAATTACACTTATAAAGGATCTTCAAGTTCAAGTTGGATTTCTAGGAATATGTTTTTTTCCGGGATTGTTATACTTTCATTTTTGGGACTACATTTTTATGATTTTTGGGTTCCAGAGATAAAATATAAATATATAGATTTCTTACCTGAAGATTCTGGAAGATATTATGAAGAATTGACACATAAATTCCATAGTCCTATTAGAGTAGCTTTTTATTCTATTTCATTTATTTTCTTGTCGTTGCATTTATTGCATGGTTTTGTTTCATCTTTTCAGTCAGTAGGTTTAAACAATAAGTATTCAAAAACAATAAAACTATGGGCTATGGCGTTTTCTATTTTGACCCCTTTAGGGTTTATTTTTATTGCCATTTTTCATCATTTAAATGGATAAAGCATGACAAAAATTGTTTCAAAGTTACCTGAAGGACCACTACCGGATAAATGGACTAACCACAAAAGTAAAATAAATTTGGTCAGTCCTGCTAATAAACGGTTGATAGACGTTATAGTTGTTGGAACAGGTCTTGCTGGGGCATCAGCCTCAGCTACTCTTGCTGAATTGGGTTACAATGTTAAAACTTTTTGCTTTCAAGATTCTCCTCGACGCGCACATTCTATAGCAGCACAAGGGGGAATTAATGCTGCAAAAAATTATCAAGGGGATGGGGATTCTACCTTTAGACTTTTTTATGACACTATAAAAGGTGGAGATTATCGTTCTAGGGAAGCAAATGTTTATAGATTAGCTGAAGTTTCTGCAAACATAATTGATCAGTGTGTTGCACAGGGAGTCCCTTTTGCTAGAGATTATGGGGGTCTTTTAGATAATCGTTCTTTTGGAGGAGTTCTAGTTTCCAGAACTTTTTATGCAAAAGGACAAACTGGGCAACAGCTTTTATTAGGAGCCTATTCAGCAATGAATAGACAAATTGGTAAGGGGAGGATTAAAATGTATAACCGTCATGAAATGATGGATTTAGTTTTAGTTGATGGAAAAGCAAGGGGTATAATAGCTCGTAACCTTGTGAATGGTGGAATTGAAAGGCATAGTGCTCATGCTGTAGTTATAGCTTCAGGAGGATATGGTAATTTATTTTTCCTTTCAACAAATGCAATGGGGAGCAATGTTTCTGCTTCTTGGAGGATTCACAAAAAGGGAGCTTTTTTTGCTAACCCTTGTTTCACTCAAATCCATCCAACATGCATTCCGGTTTCTGGTGACCATCAGTCAAAGTTGACACTAATGTCAGAGTCCCTTAGAAATGATGGCAGAATATGGGTCCCTAAGAAAAAGGAAGATGCTGAGGCTATTAGAGAAGGCAGGCTTAAGCCAACTGAAATTTCTGAGGAAGACAGGGATTACTATTTGGAGAGAAGATATCCTGCTTTTGGTAATCTTGTTCCTAGAGATGTAGCCTCAAGAGCTGCCAAAGAAAGATGCGATGCTGGTTATGGAGTTAACAAAACGGGAGAGGCTGTTTATCTTGATTTTGCCGCTGCCATAGAGAGATACGGTAAAGAAGAAGCCCATGTTAAAGGACTTGACGAAAACGATTCTTCAATTATAAAAAGACTTGGAGATGAAATTATTAGAACTAAATATGGGAATCTTTTCCAGATGTATGAAAAAATTGTTGATGAGGATCCCTACAATAACCCAATGATGATTTACCCAGCAGTTCATTATACGATGGGAGGAGTTTGGGTTGATTATAATTTAATGACGACAATTCCTGGATGCTATGCTATAGGAGAAGCAAATTTTTCTGATCATGGAGCTAATAGACTTGGTGCTTCTGCCTTAATGCAAGGATTGGCAGATGGTTATTTTGTTTTACCTTATACTATAGGGGATTATTTGTCTAATGAGATTAGGACAGGACCAATTTCTATTAATTCTTCAGAATTTAAAGATGCTGAAAAAAAAGTAATTGATTCACTATCTAAAATTATAAAAAATAGCGGAAAAAATTCAGTTGATTTTTACCATAAAAAACTAGGTAAAATAATGTGGGACGAATGTGGGATGTCAAGAAATGCTTCTGGTTTGAAAAAGGCTGTTGTTGAAATAAAAAAGTTAAGAGAAGATTTTCATAAGAATATTAGTGTGCCGGGTAATCTTGATGAATTTAATGAAGAGCTGATGAAAGCAACTAGACTTGCTGATTTCTTGGAGTTAGGAGAATTGTTTGCCAAGGATGCTTTGGAGCGTACTGAGTCATGCGGAGGACACTTTCGAGAAGAGTTTCAAACTCCTGAAGGAGAGGCTATGAGAGATGACAAAAATTTTACATTTGTTTCTGCATGGGAATTTAAAGGAGAACCATCAAAAGCAGCTTTACACAAAGAAAAGCTTGAATATGAAGAGATTGAGGTAAAAACTCGCTCTTATAAATAAATAAAATATGGATTTGAAATTAAAAATTTGGCGTCAAAAAAAATCAGATTCTTCTGGGGAAATGGTTAATTATAATATTTCAAATGTTTCTCCAGACATGTCTTTTTTGGAAATGATTGACGTTTTAAATAATGAATTAATTTTAAAAGGAGAAGATCCTATTGCTTTTGATCATGACTGTAGAGAAGGTATTTGTGGTATGTGTTCAATGTATATAAATGGAAGACCCCATGGACCAGATGATCTTATTACAACATGTCAATTACATATGCGTAAGTTTAAAGATGGGGATACGATTGTTATAGAACCATTTAGAGCCGACGCATTTCCTGTAATCAAGGATTTGGTTGTTGACAGATCATCTTTTGATAGAATTCAACAAGCAGGCGGATTTATTAGTGTTAATACTTCTGGTAATACTCAAGATGCGAACACAATTCCTATAAATAAGGATGATGCTGACAAAGCATTTGATGCTGCTACTTGTATTGGTTGTGGAGCCTGTGTTGCAACTTGTAAGAATGCATCTGCAATGTTGTTTGTTTCGGCAAAAGTTTCACAATTTTCATTACTTCCTCAAGGAGAAGTTGAAGCTAAGGACCGGGTGCTTAATATGGTAAAACAAATGGATGAAGAGGGGTTTGGAAATTGCACAAATACAGGAGCCTGTGAGGTAGAGTGTCCAAAGGGAATTTCTCTTGAAAATATTGCTAGGATGAATAGAGAATATCTAAAGGCAAGTATAAAGGATTAGCTTTTTTGAAAAAAAGACTTAAAAAAGTTGGCCTACTAGGGCTCGAACCTAGACTCTTCTGGACCAAAACCAGACGTGTTGCCAGTTACACCATAGGCCATTAGTATTGGCCACAAATTTACATTAAATTTTTTTAGGTAAAAGATTAAATTAGTTTCTATTTTTTTAATAAACAATGACTTTCTATTATTTTTAAATACTTTTGGGGATTAAATCATGACAGAGTCATCTTACAAGATTTGGAATCGTTCTTTTGGGTGGATAATATTTCTTATCTCATTAACTACTTTTTCTATTACAGTTGAGCCAACAGCAAGTTTTTGGGATGCTGGAGAATATATATCGACTTCTGCAAAACTTCAGATTGGTCATCCGCCAGGAGCCCCTCTTTATCAAATGCTAGGTGCCTTTTTTGCTCTATTTTCAGGGTCTGCTGAGAATGTTGCTCTTTCTGTAAATTTTATGTCAGTATTATCTAGCTCTTTTGCCGTTCTTTTTCTTTTTTGGACTCTAACTTTATTATTGAAAAAACTTCCGGCCTTTGCTGAATTAGAAAATTTTTCAAAAAAAATTTCTTTTTTTGGCAGCGCTTCTGTTGGAGCTTTAGCTTTATGTTTTTCAGATAGTTTTTGGTTTAATGCTGTTGAGGCAGAGGTTTATGGAATGGCGACATTAATTTTATCTCTATTATTTTGGCTTGGACTCAGGTGGGAATCTGAAATGGATACCGAAAAAGGTGACCGATGGCTATTACTGATTTCATTTATTATTGGACTTTCATTTGGCGTACACTTTATGGGTCTTCTTACGATTCCAGCAATTGGAATGATTTACTATTTTAAAAATTACAAGGAATTTACTATACGAGGGTTTATACTTGCCAATATTGTTTCAGTAGCGATATTATTATTTATTTTTAAACTGCTACTTCCCCTGACTCTTGCTTTTTTTGGAAATTCAGAAGTGTTTTTTGTTAATTCTGTTGGCCTTCCTTTTAATAGTGGAACAATTATAGCGGGACTTTCTTTTATTTTATTTTTTTATTATACGCTAAAGATTACTGCAAGGAAAAAATGGGTTAATCTAAACACAGGAATTCTTTGTATTTTATTTGTTTTGATTGGATTTTCTTCTTGGATTATGATTCCCATTAGAGCAAACGCTAATACCGTTATCAATGAAAATTCACCTTCAGACGCTCGATTATTACTAGCTTATTATAACATGGAGCAGTATCCTGAAACCCATCTTTTCTACGGACCTATGTTTTCAGACATTTATGCAGGGCAAGATGAACTAGAACCATATTATGATGATAAACCAAAATATGAAAGGGATACAAAAAAGGGAGAATATATTGTTGTAAATAATTGGGAAAATGCTAGAATCAATTCTAATTCAAAACATAGGGGATTTTTACCAAGATTGTGGAGTCCGGAACATGCTGCTAATTATATGAATTTTACTTCGCCATTAGATTTTGAAATTGCGCTTCCATACAGAGGAAACGAAATGTTGGAAGAAAGAGTTAGGGAATTTAGGCAAGAGGGTATAGAGGGGAATTTAACTGGGGAGGACTATCATCAGTTTTTTAGAACGCTCGGGCCATATTTAAATATTGAAAAACCTTCTTTTTGGAATAACATAAAATTTTTATTTGAATATCAAATTGGGTATATGTATGTTAGATATTTTATGTGGAATTTTGTTGGAAGACAGAATGATCGGGCAGGGACCTACGATATTTTGGATGGTAATTGGATTAGTGGAATAAATTTTTTAGATACAATAAGACTTGGAAATCAAAATCAATTAAATGAAGATGAGCTAAAAAATAAAGCTCGAAATACTTATTTTTTCTTGCCCTTAATCCTAGGATTAATTGGAATTTACTTTTTGTTTTATCAGGATAAAGAAAAATTTTGGATTTTACTTTTATTTTTTCTTTTTACTGGTTTAGCTTTGAAATTTTATTTAAATGAACGGCCTTTTGAACCTCGGGAGAGAGACTATGCGCTTGTTGGATCTTTCTATGTTTTTTGTATTTGGATCGGAATGGGATCCTATGCTTTAGTTGATAAAGCCAAAAAATTAGTTGGAGGAAATATTTTTATCCAACCGGCAATAGTTCTCATATGTCTTTTTTCAGTTCCATTTTTAATGGCTTTTCAAAATTGGGATGACCATGATAGATCGGATCGATATACTGCACAAGCCATGGCAAAATCTTATTTGGATTCTGTACAGGAGGATACTGATGCAATAATTTTTACAATTGGCGATAATGATACTTTTGCTTTATGGTATGCTCAAGAAATAGAGGGTTATAGAACTGATGTTAGAACTATTAACACAAGTCTTTTGGCAACTGATTGGTATATTGATCAAATGAAAAGAAAAACATATGAGAGTAATCCTATACCTTCACAATTAACCCATTCTCTTTATGCATATGGAGTAAGAGATTATATAAAGCACGAAGCATTGCTTGATTCTGTCCGTTGGGATATTAAAAACTTTGTTGATTGGATTGGTAGTGATCACCCAAGAACAAAATATAAAAGTCTTATTCTTCAAATGGGAGAAGATCCTTCAAGACTACCTTTGAATACTCAAGAAATGGTATATTATCCAACAAATAAAATCCGTCTTTCAGTAAATAAAGCCAATGTTTTAAAAAGCGGAGTTGTGAAGCCTAAGGATGCTGATCTAATTGTTCCTTTTATTGATATAGATTTGCCAAAATCAGGGATTACAAAAAATCAGATGATGATGCTCGATATTTTAGCAAATAATAACTGGGAAAGACCAATATATTTTACAGGGGGAAGTTATTCTGAATCAGAATACATTTGGATGAAAGATTATCTACAACTGGATGGATTGGTTTATAAATTAGTCCCAATAAAAACTTCATTGAATCCAAACAATCCTTATTTAATGGGGCGTGTTGATTCTGATTTAATGTATGATATAGTTATGAAATGGGACTGGGGTAATTCAGAAAGCGATTTAATATATCATGACCCTGAGACTAGAAAAAACAGTATTTCTTTTAGGAGTAATATGGCTAGATTGGCTGAAAAACTTTTAGATGAAGGAAAAAATATAAAAGCTAAGAAGATTATCGATTTAGCTACTGATAAGATGCCTTTAGATTATTTTGGGTACTATAGTTTATTAGTTCCTTTTATAGATAGTTATTATCTCTTGGGAGAGGATGAGAAAGCAAGAAGAATAGCTAAGAGAATTGCTTTTAAGTACCATGATAGGTTAGAATATTTTACTTCTATTACTCTTAATGAACAGTATCTTATTGCTGAAGAAATAATTACAGAAATTGAAAGATATAGAACCCTTTTAGAAGCCGTTTTGGAATCTGAAGATGAAAATATTTTATCTAATGAAATAAATAGGTTTGTAGAAATAACATCCTCATTTATTTTTCTCTATGGGGGATATGATTTTTATACATCTCTAAGAGAATTTCCTGAAGGGTATTATGTTTCGGGAGAAAAACAAAAAGCTAGGGATTTAATTCAAACTATAGTTGATCAATATGTTGAGAGATTTGAACTTTTTTCTCGATTTGCTGAGAGAGATGATCTTATGTTGATAGATGAAATAAAGCAAGAAATACTTGATTTTAGAGAGTTAGTAGACATTCCTTTAAGAAATAATGACAAAGTATTTGGAGATTCTATAAAAATAAAGTTCGAAAATTCAATGAAGATTTTCCTAAAAGGTGATGTGGACAATCAAGAATAAACTAAACATGGTCTTGCATTAAGCTAATTAAAGTGTTAGCATCTTGTTCTCCACTTTGTCTCCAAACCATTTCTCCTAGCTTGTAGATCATTAAGGTAGGCAGGACACGAACTCTAAGTGCTTCGGAGAGTTTGTCGTTTTTTTCAGTATCTATTTTGATTACTTTTCCCTTGTCTCCCATTGCAGCAGCAACATCTTTTAGGATAGGATGCATAACGGACGAGACCTCATCCTTTTGGTTAAAAAAAACGAGGAGTAACGGTAGTTTATCATCTATTAATTCACCAAACTTTGACATATTAAATTATGATTAAAGTGATTGGTCCTATCGCAAATGTAGTTTTTTTTGCAATTATATCAATAAATTTTTTCGTTTGAGCTCAATAACTGTTACTTCAGGCCAAATACCTACTCTCCCAGGATAAGCTAAAAAACCGAACCCCCTATTTACATTAATGATCTGTTTTTTCTGTTCATAAATCCCAGCCCATTGCTTATATCTCCAGCTGGAAGGGCTCCATTTTATCCATCCAGGAATTTCTATTCCAAACTGAAATCCATGAGTATGACCACTAAGGGTTACTTGAAAAGGAAAAGGGTGAGGAAGTATTTCTGCTTCCCAGTGTGATGGATCATGTGTCATAACTATTTTAAAATCATTTTTTTTAATGTTCTCAATAGATTTTTTAAGATCTCCCGATTTTTTGAACCCTCCTTTACCCCAATTTTCAAGACCGATAAGGGAGATGTGTTCTCCATCTTTTTTAATTAATCTACTTTCATTTAATAATAATTCAAACCCAATTTCTTTTTGAAAAGTTTTCATATCTTCCATGTTCTTTTTCTTCTCCCCCTTATTTTTCCATTGAACATAATCACCGTAATCATGATTCCCTAAAACAGAATAATTACCATATGGGGCTCTAAGTTTTGAAAAAAGACTAATCCAGGGCTTTAACTCTGAGGCCCTATTATTTACAATATCTCCTGTAAAAAGTAGTAAATCAGAATTTTGTTGATTTATTAAATCTATTCCATAGGAGACCTTTTCATAATTGTCAAGACTTCCACAGTGGATATCTGAAATTTGAGTTATTGTAAATCCATCAAAATTCTTTGGCAGGTCATCAAACTCTAATGTATATTTTAAAACCTTATAATTATATCGCCCTTTATAAATACCATAAAGCATTGCAACAGTAGGAATTGAAGCAATTATAACAGCAAGTTGAGAAATAAATTTTCTTCTTCCTGGGAAAATATTTGATTTTAAAAAATTTTCACCAAAAAGCATGTTATATAAACTTTTTAGAAGACGCATTATGTCTTCAAAAAAAAGAATTGAGATAATAGTGCCTTGAAATAAAAGGAGGGAAAGCAGAAACCCAATTGAATAAGACAGAGAATGTGTGAATCCACCTGAGCGATCAAAAAACAACGTGTGCCATAAAATATTTCCTAGAATTGCAATAACGATAAACCAATACGTAATAATTATTGACCTTTCATTTGTTATTGTCTTAATACCTTGAAAAGCATACCATTGGAAAGCGATTATAAAAAGGATAGAAATTACCCAGCGCATATTTGCTTTTCGGCAAAGTTAAAAAAAGGGAAATGATTTCAGCAACTTTATTTTAATCCTATTTTTTCAGCAATGTGCATTGCTTTGCTATCTGTTAGGCTAGCAACAAAGCAAGAAGCATTAAGAATAGTCTCATATAGAGTTTCAGCTATAAAAAGGGTTCCATCTGGGAGGAGTTTAATTACTAAATCATCAAAACTCGTTTTTTTGTTTTCATAAGCATTTACTGCCGCGTTAACAAATGAATTGAGTAACGTTGAAAGAATTTTATGCCCTACAATTTCTTTTTGAACCACTTCTGAAGACTGATAAATTTTTTCTTCACTTATTTTAATTATATCTTTTATTTGAGCTTTGTAAATACTTTTATCTAGTAATGAGCTGGGGAAAGTTCCTTCTAAAATTGATTTTTCATTTTGCAAAAATATCTTTACGGCATCTCTAATTAAACTATTTATTGATAGCGCTCTTAGATAACTCAATCTTTGTTTTCGATGTTTTAATTTTGAATATTTTAAAGTATCCAAGTCT
The DNA here is from genome assembly GCA_036340635.1 of Bacteroidota bacterium. Taxonomy (GTDB): domain Bacteria; phylum Bacteroidota; class Bacteroidia; order Flavobacteriales; family Flavobacteriaceae. The sequence goes on from JAYYYF010000005.1 coordinate 24,816, forward strand.
TCCCTCACCAAATTTATAAGATATTCTAGAGCATATTCTTCTTCTATCCAACCCAAGTTTATACCATCTTCAAAATCGATTATGGTATAGCAAATATCATCTGCTGCTTCAACCAAATAGGCTAGAGGATGACGTAAAACTTCTTTTCCAGAAAGCATTTCTAATTCTTGTATCAATTCTTTAAAAAAAGATTCTTGGGCTTGAAAATATCCGTATTTTTTGTGAGCAACATGTTCTGTAGGTTTAACAGGGAGACTTGCCTTTGGATATTTTATAAATGCTCCGAGAGTTCCATAACTCAGTCTTAAACCTCCTGGAGTTCCTGTGTTTGATTGGGTTAGGATTTTAAATCCGTTGGCATTGCCTTCAAACAAGCAAAGATCTTGATACTGTTCTTTAGACAGATCTGTTTGAAATTTTATTCCTTCGCCATGCTTAAAGTAATGTCCTATAACTTTTTCTCCATTATGACCAAATGGAGGATTGCCTATATCATGAGCAAGTGAGGCGGCAGCAACAATTGCTCCAAAGTCATTAATATTGTAACCACATGTGTGCCTTAGTTTAGGATGTTTCTCCAGCAGATCTTTTCCAGCAAGACGGCCTAGACTTCTTCCAACTACAGATACTTCAAGACTATGAGTCAATCGGGTATGAACAAAATCAGTTTTTGAAAAGGGAATAACTTGGGTTTTGTCTTGGAGAGATCTAAAGTCTGTTGAAAAAACAATTCGATCATAATCAACTTCAAAACCAATTCGTGTAATATCTTGATCAGACCTTAAGCGTTTATATTTATCTCCTTGTCTTTTTAAGGAAAGTAGTTTCTCCCACTCCATTTAGATTTAAGATTTAATAAACAAATCTAAAAATTAATTAACGTTAAGTTCATATTTATTTTAAAATAGCTTAAACCAATTAATAATTTAACCTCTTAAATTTGTATGAAAATTAAAAATAAAATTATGAGAATATTTTTCTGCCTTTTAATTACATTTTCTTCTTTTTCATTTGGACAGAGTATTAGTTGGGAGGGAAGAACAAATGGAACAGAATACCTAAAGATTGATTTTAAAGGATTTGAATTAAGACATAGAACTGATGAGGGTGAAAATAGAATTACTTATGCTAGAAAATTTTTTAAAGATAAAAAGGTGTCCTTAAAAATTCCTATACACTATAAGTTTGAGAAAGAATTGACAACCATAGAACCCAGGCTAATTTTAAATTTAGAGAAATTTAAAATATGGGTGCAAAAGGAGTTTTGGATTGAAGAAAATTACAATGCTGCATTTGCAATTGATTATCCTTATGGAGATTATTCTTTTCGCTTTGGCTGGGATACATCTGAAACTTTTCGTTTTGGAATCATTTATAAATTAAAGAAAAAGGAGAAAGAAGAAAATAAAAATTAATATTTTGGTAACATATAAGTGTTATAATAATCAGAAATTTACTTAGAATAATAAAATAAGCAGAAAAGATGGACAATATTTATTTGTTAATGCTTATAGCGCTTGCTGCTTTAGCAATTATTGATATAGTTGTTGGAGTTAGCAATGATGCAGTTAACTTTTTAAATTCTGCTATTGGATCTAAGGTTTTTTCTTTTAGAACAATAATGATTATCTCAAGTATTGGGATTTTCATTGGAGCTGTTTATTCAAGTGGAATGATGGAGGTTGCTAGAAAAGGAATATTTAATCCAGGTGAATTTTATTTTGATGAGATTATGATGGTTTTTATGGCCGTTATAATGACGGATATTTTGCTGTTAGATTTCTTTAATTCTATGGGGCTACCAACTTCTACAACAGTCTCTATAGTTTTCAACTTATTAGGGGCAGCCATTGTGATGTCTTTAATTAAAATTGGAGAAATAGATGGCCAAAATCTATCGGACTTACAAAACTATATAAACACTGAGAAAGCGGCGATGATAATTAGCGGAATTCTTCTTTCTGTTGTAATAGCTTTTTTAATTGGAGCAATAGTTCAGTGGGTTAGCCGACTTATTTTCAGTTTCCAATACGAGAAGAAAATGAAAAGCTTTGGAGCAATTTTTGGAGGAGTTGCGCTAACGGCTATTACTTATTTTATTTTTATAAAAGGACTTAAAGGATCTCCATATTATAAGGATTTAGTTGGATATATAGGAGATAATGATATTTTAATTCTTTTAGCGAGTGTACTTGTTTTTTCTGGTCTTTCACATCTTTTCCAAATAGTAACTAAAAAAAGTATTTTATTAGTTGTTATTGCTACTGGAACATTTGGCTTGGCTTTAGCTTTTTCAGGGAATGACTTGGTTAATTTTATTGGGGTTTCAATGGCCGCCTATCATTCCTATGAGGCTTGGCTAGCGTCTGGAGTGGACGCTTCTTCATTTTCAATGGGTGTATTAGAAAAGAAGGTCCCAGCTGAACCACTTTTATTATTTTTAGCAGGTGGAGTAATGGTTGTAACTCTATGGTTTTCTAAAAAAGCAAGAACAGTTTTGGACACTTCAATAGGATTATCTCGCCAAACAGATACCCATGAAAAATTTAAACCTAATTTTTTTTCAAGGGCTTTGGTGGGATCTTCATTTTGGATGTCTTCAAAGATTAGTCAAATATTGCCTCAATCATTTCAAGATAGAATTGAATTAAGTTTTAAAGGGAGTGAAATTAAAACAATAAATAAAGATCAGAGTGTAGATGCTCCAGCCTTTGATATGATCAGAGCTTCTGTTAATTTGATGGTTGCAGGCGTTTTAATTTCAATAGCTACTTCAATGAAACTCCCTTTGTCAACAACCTATGTAACTTTTATGGTTGCAATGGGGACTTCTCTATCTGACAAGGCTTGGGGGAGAGAAAGTGCCGTATATAGAGTAGCAGGAGTTATCAATGTTATACTTGGATGGTTCTTAACTGCTTTTGGAGCATTAGTCGCATCTGGGGTAGTAGTTTTCCTAATTAATTGGAATAAGGAAGTCATGATTCCAATAATATTAGCAATTACAATTATTCTTTTAATTAGGAATTTTCTTTACCACAAGCGAATGCAAAATAGTACCATAGATTCTAGGAGTTTGAAAAAGTCAGAAAGTAAAACTGTTCAAGGAATTATTTCAGAGAGTTCAGATAATGTAAACAATGTAATTTTTAGATCTAATAAGATTTTTGCAACTGTCATACAAGGGTTATCAAAAGAAGATTCTGATAAACTTAAAAAGAGCAAAAAGCAGGTTAAAAAACTTGATTCAGAAATTGAAGACTTACGTGATAATATATTTTATTTCATTAAAAATTTAGATGAGACAAGTGTAAGGGGGAGTAATTTTTATATGATCATACTTGCATATTTAACAGATATTGCTGAGTCTCTAAGTTATATATCTTCAAAAAGTTATAAGCACGTAAATAACCAGCATAAAAAATTAAAGTTTAATCAGCTAAGAGACCTTACTGAAATTAAAGAAGCTATAGATCTTTTTTCCTCTGAAATAGCTAGTGTTTTCAAGGATAAAAGGTTCGGTGCTTTAAACCTGATTATTGCTCAAAAAGATAAATTGAATTCTATAATAAATGAAAAGATTAATGCACAGATTGATAGAACCAGAACTGAAGAATCAAGTCCAAAGAATACTACTTTATATTTTAATATTTTACTTGAGACTAAAGATTTACTTAAGAGTATATTTAATTTGATTGATGAATATTCTGCCAGCTATAAAAAAGAATAATAGGTTTTTAAGAGCCGCACATTAAACAATCGTCATCTTCATTTCCCTTTGATTTGTCAAGCATTTCCTTAAGCTGCTCTGGGCTAAGCGGTTTTGCAACGATTTGTTTACCTTTAGTATCATTACTTTTTTTACTAGTTGCAGCAGGAGCTGCAGTTACTTTCTCAGCAACAGGTTTTTGAACTTTAGCTTTTGAATTATCAAGAGTGAATTTAATCGCATCAACAGCTGATTTTGTTCTCAAGTAATACATACCTGTTTTAAGTCCAGACTTCCAGGCATAGAAATGCATGGACGTCAATTTAGCAGTTGTTGCACCTTCCATAAAAAGGTTCAGAGATTGTGATTGATCAATAAAGTAGCCTCGATGTCTAGCCATATCAATGATATCTTTCATACTCATCTCCCAAACAGTTCTATAGATTTCTTTAATATCATCAGGTATTCCATCAATTTTTTGAATAGACCCATTTGCTTGCATTAATTCTTGTTTCATGTCTTCATTCCAAATACCTAGCGCTACAAGATCTTCTAAAAGATATTTATTGACAACTATAAATTCTCCAGATAATACTCTTCGGGTATAAATATTTGAAGTATAAGGTTCAAAACATTCATTATTACCCAAGATTTGAGATGTTGATGCAGTAGGCATAGGTGCTACAAGAAGAGAATTTCTAATTCCGTGCTTTTTTAATTTTTTCCTAGCATCTTTCCAATCCCATCTACCACTTAACTCCTCATCTTTAATTCCCCAAAGATTGTGTTGAAATTCGCCTTCGGAAATTGGAGATCCTTTATAGGTTTTATATGGACCATCTTTTTTAGCCTCTTCAATGGATGCCATAACAGCGGCATAATAAATTGTTTCAAAAATTTCTTGATTTAATTGTTTTGCCTCTTCACTGGTGAAAGAAAGCTTAAGTCTTATAAAAGTATCTGCCAAACCCTGAACACCAAGACCTATTGGGCGATGTCTGAAATTCGAATTTTCAGCTTCAATAACAGGATAATAATTTCGATCAATTACTTTATTGAGATTTTTAGTCACTCTTTTTGTAACATCAAATAATTGTTGATGATCAAACGCATCATCTTTTATAAACATAGGCAGCGCAATTGAGGCTAGATTACACACTGCAATTTCATCTTTTGAGGTATACTCAAGAATTTCAGTACACAGATTAGAGGACCGAATCGTCCCTATATTTTTTTGATTTGATTTTCTGTTAGCCGAATCCTTATAAAGCATGTAAGGTGTTCCAGTCTCAATTTGAGATTCAAGAATTTTATCCCATAGCTCTCTTGCCGGAATAGTCCGTCTACCCTTACCTTGCTGTTCATATTTGGTATAAAGTTTATCAAACTCTTCATCATAACAGTCATATAGTCCAGGGCATTCATTTGGACACATTAGAGTCCACTCACCATTTTCTTCAACTCGTTTCATAAAAAGATCTGGAGTCCACATAGCATAAAATAAATCTCTTGCTCTCATTTCTTCTTTGCCATGATTTTTCTTTAACTCTAAAAAATCAAAAATATCTGCATGCCAAGGCTCAACATAAATTGCAAATGAACCTTTTCTTTTCCCTCCACCTTGATCGACATAACGTGCTGTATCATTAAAAACTCTTAACATGGGGACAATTCCATTTGATGTGCCATTTGTTCCTGCGATGTATGAACCCGTTGCTCTAATATTATGTATTGAAAGACCAATTCCTCCTGCTGATTGTGAAATTTTTGCAGTTTGTTTAAGAGTATCATAAATACCGTCTATACTATCTTGCTTCATGGTAAGCAAAAAACAAGAAGACATTTGAGGTTTAGGAGTGCCCGCATTGAATAAGGTAGGGGTGGCATGAGTAAAGTATTTCTTTGACATTAATTCATATGTTTCAAAAGCAGCTTCTAAGTCATCAAGATGAATACCAATGGATACTCTCATAAGCATATGTTGCGGTCGCTCTGCAATTTTTCCGTTGAGCTTAAGAAGATATGACCGCTCTAACGTTTTGAAACCAAAAAAATCATACCCATAATCTCTGTTATAGATAATATTAGAGTCAATTTTCTCAGCATTTTTTTTGATTACCTCATATACTTCATCTGCTAATAAAGGGGCTTTTTTTCCAGTTCTGGGATTGACATATTCATATAAATCCTTCATTGTTGATGAAAAAGATTTCTTTGTGTTTTTATGTAAGTTAGAGACTGAAATTCTTGATGCTAGTTGGGCATAATCGGGGTGAGTTGTAGTCATAGTTGCTGAAATTTCAGCAGCAAGATTATCAAGTTCAGAGGTAGTTACCCCATCATATAAACCTTCGATTACCCTCATAGCCACTCTCACAGGATCTACAAGATCATTTAAACCGTAGCAAAGGGTCTTAATACGAGCAGTAATTTTATCAAACATTATAGGCTCCTTATGCCCATCTCTTTTTATTACATACATAATTATTAATTATATTTTTTAGACAACATAACAAAATGGTTAAGCACAAATAATTGTTTAAAAGTCTGCGTCAGTTGTAAAGTTTGTTTCCTTTTTTTCTTTGTTCAAAACCCCTGCTTTTTGATATTCAGAAACACGTTTTTCAAAAAAGTTGGTTTTCCCTTGTAGCGAGATCATATCCATAAAATCAAATGGATTTGTAACATTATGTTTCTTTTCGCACTCTAATTCGACAAGCAGTCGATCAGTAACAAACTCTAAATATTGAGTCATGAGTTTTGCATTCATACCTATTAAACTTACAGGGAGGGATTCAGTAATGAATTCTTTTTCAATTTTCAGCGCATCAAGGAGAATTTCTTCAATACGTCCTTTAGGAACTTTATTGACTAAGTGATTGTTATGAAGGTGTACAGCAAAATCGCAGTGAACTCCTTCATCTCTAGAGATTAATTCATTTGAAAAAGTAAGGCCTGGCATTAGCCCACGTTTTTTAAGCCAAAAGATAGAGCAAAATGATCCGGAGAAAAAGATTCCTTCAACTGCCGCAAAAGCAATCAAGCGTTCAGCAAAAGAATCAGATTCAATCCATCTTAGAGCCCACTCAGCTTTTTTCTTAATGGCAGGGAAAATTTCTATTGCTTGAAATAATTTTGTTTTTTCTACCTCATCTTTAACATATGTGTCAATTAAAAGAGAGTATGTTTCAGAGTGAATATTCTCCATCATTATTTGAAACCCATAGAAAAATTTTGCTTCAGAATATTGAACTTCATTAACAAAGTTTTCTGCCAAGTTTTCATTTACAATACCATCTGAAGCAGCAAAAAAAGCTAGAATATGTTTAATGAAATATTTTTCATCTTTATTAAGTTTGGTATTCCAATCGTTTAGATCTTGATGTAGATCTATCTCCTCAGCTGTCCAAAAACTCGCCTCCATTTTTTTATACCATTCCCAAATGTCATGATGCTGAATAGGAAAAATTACAAATCGATTAGGGTTTTCTTGGAGTAGAGGTTCTTGCGCAGCCATATTCATAGGTTTAATATTAAGTCAATAAATTATTTGAATTTTACTCCAACAAAGATTCTAAATTGTTTCCAAAAATGAAAGCTTAACTTTTCCACAAACAGGTCAAGTTTTTAACAAATTGTTTTTTTAAGGTTGAAAAAATTAATTTTTTTGGGATTTACTTTTTAGAAAAAGTTTTTCAAGTTTTGAAAACCAATCTTCTCCAAATTTTCTTATAAGTGCTTCTTTTACAAATTTAAAAACAGGAACTTTTAGTGACTTACCTAATTCACATGCACTGCTACAAATATTCCAGTCATGAAAATTAATGGCTATAAAACTTTTATAGTTTGTAACCCTTATTGGATATAAATGGCATGAAATAGGTTTTTTCCAATTTATCTTACCGTTTTGATATGCCTTTTCGATACCACATTCTAAAGAGCCATTTGAATTTAAAACAGAATAGGCACATTCCTTTTTATTTACTAAAGGCGTCTCTAAATCATCTTCACTGGTTCTAAAAAAAAATCCTTTTTTTGATAAAGTCTCTTTTCCTTTTTCTGACAAAAAGGGTTTGATTTTTAAAATATCTTTTTCTAATAGTTTTACTTCTTTTTTCTCTAAAGGGGCACCTCCGGATCCTTCTATACAACACGCTCCTTTACATGATTTTAAATCACAGACAAATTTTTTTGAAAAAATTTCTTCAGAAATAAGAGTATCTCCAATCCTATACATGAGGGTAAATTTAATTTTTTCGAAATTAAAATATTTTTCTTTCGTGATTATAATAAACTAATTTATATTTGCGCCCTTAAAAAGAGAAGCATGTTTGATTTAAAAGAAATTTTTGCAGCCGGAATGATTTTATTTGCTGTTATAGATGTTATAGGAAATGTTCCAATAATTATATCATTAAGGGAAAAAGTTGGACATATTGAGTCTGGTAAAGCTTCATTAATTGCTGCAATTATTATGATTTCTTTTCTTTTTGTTGGGGAAGAAATTCTTAATTTAATTGGGATTGATGTTAACTCATTTGCAGTTGCTGGATCAATTGTCATTTTTTTCCTGGCGATAGAAATGATCTTAGGGATATCATTATATAAAGATGATGCTCCCGAAACTGCATCAATAGTTCCACTAGCTTTTCCTATGATAGCTGGTGCAGGAACAATGACTTCTTTATTGTCTCTCAGAGCTGAATATCATGTCTCTAACATCATTGTGGCTATAATAATAAACATACTTTTAGTATATCTGATTTTAAAGTCTTCTCGTAGAATTCAAGTTTTATTAGGCAAGCAGGGAATAAGTATTATTAGAAAAGTTTTTGGGATTGTTTTGTTAGCAATTGCCGTAAAACTTTTTGCATCAAACGTTGGTAAAATAGTCTAAAAAGATTTTGTTTTTTAATTTCACAAGATGAAACGGACTTTAAATTTGTTAATTTTCATTTCAATTTTTTTATTTGTTTTTAATTTATTTCAAGTAAATTTTAAAGAATTAAACAGCGAGCAGAACACAATAGCCTTTATTGGTGTTATTGGTTCGGGTTGTGCTTTTTTAATATTGTTAATTTTCAAAGGATCAAAGAAGATTTTTAAAAAGCTTGAAGATTAATTTAAATAAAAAGAATTTTCTTAAATTATTTGAGAGGTAAGTGAGTTAGTTTAACTCCAGCTTTTTTCAAAAATTCAAGTCCAGATGAGTCTTTGTATGATTTTGAATAAACCATACGAGTGATACCAGATTGGTGAATTAATTTACTGCATTCTTTGCACGGAGAAAGAGTTATATATAAAGTTGATCCTTTACAAGATTGGGTTGATCCAGCAACCTTTAATATTGCATTTGCTTCCGCATGAAGAACATACCATTTAGTATAATTGGCCTTGTCTTCACAAGTGTTTTCAAATCCAGAAGGGGTTCCATTGTATCCGTCTGAAATGATCATTTTGTCTTTTACAATTAAGGCACCAACTTTTTTTCGTTTGCAATGAGACAATTCTCCCCAAGTTTGAGCCATTTTTAAATAGGCCAAATCATATCTTTTTTGTTTTTCTTCCGCCATTTTAACGAAGATACATTTTTTAAAGAATAGAAGTAAAGTTCAAATTCATATTTAAAAAGGGTAATTTATAAAAGACATCTGAAAAGCTTGAAACAAAATTATTACAGAGATAATAACTTCCCATTTTTTTGAATTAAATTTTAAAACTTTGACAGTAAAGTAATTTAAAGTTATTATTAATAGAACAGTAATTAACTGTGCAATTTCAATCCCAATGGCAAAATTTAACAGTGCTATAAAAGCATCTTCTTTTGAGATGATTTGTAAAAAATAGAGGCCAAATCCAAACCCATGAATAACACCAAAAAACAGTGTAACAAAACTTGCTAAAATATTTGATGAGGACTTGTGTTTTTTGTTTAAAATAACTGAAAGACATGTTATGGAAATAGTTATAGGGATTAAAAATTCTATTAAATCAGATGAGATGTTTATCCAATTAAAATAAGAGATAAAAAGAGCAAAAGAATGTCCTATTGTAAAGAGACTAACCCATAAAAGTAATTTTTTCCAATCTTTATATTGGAAGGGTACGCTAAGAGCAATTAGGAAATAAAAATGATCAAGTCCATTTAAGTCCATCACATGTTGGAATCCTAGTTTTATGTATAACCAAAAGAGGTCCATTTAACTTAATTTTGATTTTTTTCTCTTGCAATTAGTGCTTCATAAGCTTTTCTCACTTCCCTAAACTTTTCTTCTGCTCCTTTAATCATTGCAGGATCATTGCTTTGTATTTTATCAGGGTGATATTTCTTAGCCATTTTTCTATATGCTTGCTTAATTTCATTTTTAGAGGCACCAGGCTTAATTTCTAAAATTTTGTAAGCATTATCAGTATCTTCTATAAACATAGCTTTTATGCTTTCTAAGTCAAGAAGATTTATTCCTAAATAATCAGCAATTTGTTTGAGTTTTAAAAGTTCGGTATTGGAGACATTACCATCAGAATTTGCAATCCCAAATAAGAAATGAAGTATTTGTAACCTGGCTTCATATCTGCAATAGGTCTTAAAGAAGTTTGTAAGTGAGTAGGTGTCCTGGGTTTCTTTTTTTACCTCATTATTAAATCTTTTGAATATATGGTTGGTTTTCTCTTTACCGTATCGTGACAAAAAAAAATTTCTTACATAGGCTAACTCTTTTTCTTCTACTTTTCCATCAGCTTTAATTAAGATAGCGGAAAGAGCTAAAAGATTTAACTCAAATTCCTCTGGGTTTATAGAAACGTTTGAATAATATTTTATCGAAGAATTTTTTAAAAAAGATTCAATGACACTTCCTAAGAAAAAACCAATGAAAGCTCCTGGGAGTCTGTAATAGAAAAAACCTAATAGTGCCATTATCCACTTTGTCATTTTTAAAAATTAAAGAGTAAAGATACAAATGCAACACCTAAATTAATTATAGACTTTTATATATTTGTATTACTAAAAAATTTGATTATGTATCCAGAAGAAATTGTTAAACCAATGAGGGAAGAACTTACTTCTGAAGGGTTTAAAGAATTGTTTTCTCCAGAAGATGTTGAGACTGTTCTTTCCAACAAGGGGACTACTTTGGTAGTAGTAAATTCTATCTGTGGATGTGCTGCAGCAAATGCGAGACCAGGGGTAATAAAATCCCTTTCAAATGATAAAACTCCTGATCAACTTGTTACTGTTTTTGCTGGTGTAGATAAAGAAGCTACAGATACTGCACGTTCAAAAATGATGCCTTTTCCTCCATCATCTCCAAGTATCGCGCTTTTTAAAGACGGCGAATTGATTCACATGATAGAAAGACATCACATTGAAGGTAGACCAGCTGAGTTAATATCTGAAAACCTTAAAGTAGCGTATAACGAATTTTGTGTATAAAAGACCTTATAAAGAGGCTAGTGTAAATCTAATTTGATTTTCTGTGAATAAAGTTTTTGCCTACCCTTTAAACATTATATACTATTTATTTTTCGGGTTTTTTCTAACACTTTTTCATTTAATTCAAGTTATTTCACTTAAGGTTGGAGGTTATATAGCTCAGAAAAAATCAGTAGACTACTTAAATTATCTTTTGCTAAGGTGTCTTAATTTGCTTGGTAATTTCATAGTTTTCTATAAAGAGGCTAAAATACCAGAAGATATTCCTCTAATATTTGTTTCAAATCATCAAAGTACTTACGATGTTCCTCCGTTATTTTGGTATTTAAGACGATATCATCCAAAATTCATAAGTAAAATTGAGTTAGGCAGAGGGATTCCAAGTGTATCATATAATCTAAGAAACGGAAGACATCTTTTGATTGATCGTAGTGATTCTGAAGGATCTTTAAAAAAAATAAAGGCCTTTGCTCATTTAATTGATGAAAAATGTTGGTCAGTTGTTATTTTTCCTGAAGGAACTAGAAGCAGAGATGGCAAGCCAAAACAATTTCATAAAGGAGGTCTTTTAACTTTGTTTAAGATTTTAAAAAGAGCCTATGTTGTTCCAATAAGCATAAGTAATTCTTGGAAACTTGCCAGATACAAATATTTTCCAATACCTCTTGGAGTAAAAGTTTTTGTTAAAACTTATAAGCCTATTGCAGTTAGTGATTTTTCAGAAAATGAGTTGGTTGCTAAAGTTCAGAAAATAATTCATTCAGGGGTTTAATAACTGTTTCCAAGTTTCCTGTTAGAAGTTAGGTTTCCTTTTATTTAAAAAAGCAGAAACCCCTTCTTTAAAATCTTTAGATTCAAAGCATTCTGAGAATTTTTCTTTTTCAACTTGAAATCCTTTTTGATTTTTTTCAGCAGCGTTTATAGAAGCAATTGCTTTCTCAACTGCATTAGGAGAATTTTTCATTATTTTTTTTGCTAGTTCAGTAATTGAAGAAGCAAGGTTTTTTCTTTCAACTACTTTATTAACTAATTTTAATTCAAGAGCCTTTTTGGAATCTATTATTTCCCCAGTCAATATGATCTCCATTGCATTAGTTTTACCTACAAGTTTAGTAAGTCTTTGAGTTCCACCATAGCCAGGTATTAAACCAAGTGATACTTCTGGCAAACCCATTTTCGCATCATTAACAGCTATTCTTAAATGGCAGGCCATTGCAAGTTCTAAACCTCCTCCAAGGGCATATCCATTTATCCCAGCAATAATTGGTTTTTGAAAATTTTCTATCAGATCTAAAACATTTTCTTGCCCTTTTTTTGCTAATTCTAACCCTTTAATTTTATCATATTTTGAAAATTCAGCAATGTCAGCTCCTGCAACAAAGGCTTTATTTCCACTACCTGTTATCACCAGGACTAATACTTTTTTATTTCCCCTAAGATTAATTAGATTTTCTCTTAGTTCTTCAAGAACTGAACTGTTTAGAGCATTTAGTTTTTCTTCTCTGTTTATTTTAATCCAGCCAATCTGATTTTCAATTTTTATTTCTATATAATTTTTTTGCAAAACTTAAATTTTAAGAGTTATTGTAAATGTAGTCCCATTTGGCCCTGAGGAGTAATTTATTTTACCTCCATGTGAATTAACTATGTTTTTAACAATACCTAATCCTAAACCCATTCCCTTTGTTTTAGTAGTAAATTTAGGTTCAAAAATTTTATCTTTTATTGATTTAGGAACCCCTTTCCCATTGTCAGAAAAATTAATTTTGACATACTTTTTTTGCTTATTTATTTCAACTTTTATTTTTGCTTTAGTTTCTATAGGAACTGATTGAATTGCATTTTGAATCAAATTTGTCATCACTCTAACCCACTGGGTTCTATCGAGATTAACAAAAATTTTAGGCTGAGACGAAGTAAACTCAACTTTATTTTGGTCAAATATTTCAAGAGATCTTTTACTTACTTCAACAATGTCTAAAGATTTTAATTTAGCTTTTGGCAGTGCTGCAAAATCTGAGAATGTATTTGCCACATCGCTCATCGTATCAATTTGTTCAATTAGTATATTACAGAATTCTTTAATTTTCTTTTCAGGATAAGGCCTGTCTTTCAAAAATCTTTGCTCAAAACTTTGAACTGTAAGACGCATTGGTGTTAAGGGATTTTTAATTTCATGGGCAACTTGCTTTGCCATTTCTTGCCAGGCTTGTTCTCTTTCTTGAATTGCCAATTTTTTAGCACTTTCTTCAAGTTCATCAACCATTTGATTGTATGAATTTATCAAGCTAAAGACCTCTTTAGTTGCATTTTTAAGGTATATCTTTTCATTTTGTTCTAAAAGTCCCGTTTGGTCAATTTTTAGTCGAATTGTTTCTAGTGGACGAGTAACGTATTTTGAAACAAAATAAGCTAACAAAATAGCTATTATTAGCATTGCTAAATAGATTTTGTAGAGACTGTTTAAAAATTTATTCAATTCATTCTCTGAAAAAGAAACATCTTCGAAATAAGGGAAAAATAAAACTCCATAGGGCGCCCCATATGAATTGTATAAAAAACTATAGGAAGATTGAAACTTTCCAACTTCATCATTGTTTTCTTTTAATACCCTATTTTCAATATTTGATTTAATTTCAGATAAAATTGATTGACTTAGTATATAATCATTCGCAATTATTTCTAGAGGAAGAAATGAATTAAACAGAGCCTTCCCTTCCATGTTAAAAACGGAAAAATTTACATTGTGAATTTTCATTATAGCAGTAAAATCATCTTTAAAATATGCCCAAGAGCTATCTGGCTTATTTTCTAGGGCATTAGTTTTTACTAGATAAGATATTTGATTTCTAAGCTGACTTTCTTTTCTGTCAAGTCTAAAAAGATTATAGTCTTCAGATTCATTCTGGTATTGAAAATAAGTTGCAAGAAGTATTAAAAGGCAAGCCAGTAAAACCAAAAAAATCATCGCAACGAATATTTGGTTTCTCAATGAAATTTTTGCTGTGATTGATGGTATTTTCACTATTTCTAACTCTGTAATTGAAGCTTAAAGATGCAATATAAAAAAAACCCAAAAATCGATTGAATAGAAATATTTTTTTTTATAATAAAAAAAAGTGAAATAAAAATTCATTTTTTAATCAAAATTTGTAAAATAATACCTTTTTTTTAACTAAAAATCAAAAAAAATGATAAAAAATGTTTTTTTTGTTGAAAAATTGAAAAAGTAAATTTTTAGATTAAAAACAAATAAATAAGATAAAAAGTAAAATTTTGGAAAAACAATTTTAATTTTAATTGAAATCAATTTTCTAATCTTAGCATTAATTTGAAATTTGTTATACTTTCGCTAATTATGTTAAGATTTTTTTCTGCATTTGTTTTTACTTTTTTTGTGCTCTTTTCGGGTCTATATATTTCTGACTACAATTATCTCCTTACAGGTGTTTCAAGATTCTATCTTAAAGGACATATTACTGCCTTTCTAAATGATTATGAGTCTTTTGATAATCGTTTAATTAAGGCTTCTGATGATCCTCAACCATGGATTAAGCACTCTATGTATAATAATTTTCAAATTAATTCTGATCTTCAGTCCTACCACAATAAAACAAAGACCGTGGCTTTCTTAGTTGTTAAAAATGACAGTCTACTATATGAAAAATATTACACTGGTTTTGATAGTATTTCAAGGAGTAATTCTTTTTCCATGGCGAAGAGTATAGTTTCTGCCCTTATGGGGAAAGCAATTCAATCCGGTTTTATTCAAAGTTTGAATCAACGTGTAATAGATTTTTTGCCTGAATTAAAAGGTCCTTACGCTAATCTTTTAACTGTAGGAGATCTTTCAAGTATGTCTTCTGGATTAAAGTGGGATGAGTCATATTATTCGCCATTTTCAATAACAACTAAGTCTTATCTTGTAGAAGATCTAAATGAAATTGTTTTAGACCAACCTATTTATCAAAAACCTGGAGAATCTTATCGTTATCTGAGTGGAGCAACTCAGTTATTAGCAATGGTAATTGAAAAGGCAACAGGGAAAAAAATTAGCCAGTATTTGTCAGAGGAATTTTGGCAACCTATGGGGGCTGAAAAAGATGCTTTTTGGCAATTGGATAGTGAATCAGCTGGCATGGAAAAGGCTTATTGTTGCATTGCAACAAGTGCAAGAGATTTTGCGCGTTTTGGAAAGCTTTATAAAGATTATGGGAAATGGAATCAGATCCAACTTTTGGATTCTTTGTTTGTTTCTAAATCATTGAAGCCAAGGTTTAAAGATTCTCCTCATTATGGTTATGGTTGGTGGCTAAGGAATTACAATGGATATAATACTTTTATGATGAGAGGTCATTTGGGTCAGTATGTAATAGTTGTCCCTGAAGAAGATCTTATAATTGTTAGATTGGGCCATTTAAAAGATAAGAAGATTGAAAATGAACATTTTACTAAAGATATCTTCGTTTACTTAGATGCGGGTATTGAAATAAACAATAGTATAACTGACTTTAATTAAAATATTAAGGAGCTGGATCTGGTATTTCATTGTGAATTTTTTCTATTTCACTAAGAACAGATTTTGAAAGATTAATATTATGACTTCTTATATTTTGTTTTAGTTGTTCCATATTTGTAGCTCCAATAATATTACTACAAACAAAGGATCTATCATTTACAAAAGACAGAGACATTTCAGTTATTGAAATCCCATGATCAGAGGCTAATTTTGAATATCTTTCAGTTGCAGCGATACTTTGCAGACTTGAATATCTTTTGAAATTAGGGAATAGAACCAGACGTGAATTTTTTGGCTTTCTACCATTTAAATATTTCCCTGTTAACATTCCAAAACCAAGAGGAGAATAAGCTAGAAGTTTGATTCCTTCTCTATGACATATTTCTGCACTTCCTACTTCAAATTGTCGATTTAATAGAGAATATGGATTTTGTATTGTTATCATTTTTGTCCGTTGAGTTTTGGATGCATTCAAGAAGCGCATTATTCCCCATGGATTTTCATTTGAAAGACCAATATGTCTAATATTTCCAAGTTTTATATGATGATTTAAAGCATCGAGAATTTCTTCAAAATTTTCTTGCCATGGATCTGTATTTGAATAGATAAAGCCCCGGAGGCCAAGTGTATTTGTCCTTCTTTCAGGCCAATGTAATTGGTATAGATCTATGTAGCCTGTTTGAAGTCTTTTTAAACTGTTTTCTATAGCTTTATCAATATGCTTTTTAGAAAAGCTCATATTTTCACGAATATGTTTTGTGTAATCACCTGGGCCAGCAATTTTTGAAGCCAAAATTACTTTGTCTCTATTTCTTTTTTTCTTAAACCATGTTCCAATTATTCGTTCAGTTTCTCCTTGAGTTTTTGCTGCTGCAGGGACAGGATATAATTCGGCTGTATCAAAAAAATTGATTCCATTCTCTAAAGCATAATCCATTTGTTCATGACCTTCATTTTCAGTATTCTGATTTCCATAAGTCATGGTTCCAAGACATATTTTGCTTATTTTGATTTTAGTGTTTGGCAATAAATTGTATTCCATTTTTAGATACTTTTAAACATCTAGTTCTAATCCAATAGGACAATGGTCAGAATGATAAACTTTATTTAAAATATAGGATCGGGAGATATTTTTTTGCAAAGATTCACTTACCATTATATAGTCAATTCGCCAACCTTTATTTTTCTCTCTGGAATTTGCCCTATAACTCCACCAACTGTAATTATGTGGCTCAGGGTTTAGGTGTCTAAATGAATCAACAAAACCTTTTGAAATGAATTTTTCTATCCATAGACGTTCTTCAGGTAAAAACCCTGAAACGTTTTTATTCCTCACAGGATCATGGATGTCAATACTTTTATGACAAATATTGTAATCACCACATATTACCAGATATGGATATTTCTTTTTCAAATTATCGATATAGAATTGAAATTGATCCATGAATTCAAATTTATATTCTAATCGAGAAATATTTGTGCCAGAAGGAAGATACAAACTTATTACAGAAAGTTTTTCGAAGTCCATCTGTATAACTCTACCTTCTATATCAAAGTGCTCTTTTTCAATACCTAATTTCACGTTTTTCATTGGCAGTTTTGTCAGAATGGCAACCCCACTATAGCCTTTTTTCTCGGCAGGGTACCAAAAACTCTTATATCCTAACTGATCAAAGACTTTTACATCAAATTGGTTTTCCATTGCTTTTATTTCTTGAAGGCATAAAACATCTGGATTTTCTATCTTAAGCCAATCCAAAAAACCTTTTTTTAGGCCCGCCCTTATTCCATTAATATTGTAGGAGATTATTTTCAAATTTGATTTTTTACGAATATAAACAAACCAAAACTTTATATAAATATTGAAATAAAAATTAAGAAATATTTTTCAAAAGGGGAAGGATATCTACCTTCTCTTGAATTAGAGAAGGTACGGAATCAATTTTAATCCTTCTTTGCTTCATATCATCTCGATTCCTAATAGTGACTGTTTCATCCTTAAGAGTTTGGTGATCGACAGTAATACAACAAGGAGTTCCCAACGCATCTTGCCTTCTATAACGTCTTCCTATAGCATCTTTTTCATCATAAACAATATTAAATTTAAATCTAAGGTCATCAAAAATTTTGTTAGCCATTTCAGGCAAACCATCTTTTTTAATTAAAGGTAGAATAGCAATCTTAATTGGTGCAATAGCAGGAGGCAATTTTAAAAGAGTTCTATTTGAACCATCTGTAAGAATTTCTTCACAAAGTGAATTAGAAAATAAAGCTAGAAACATTCTGTCAAGACCTATTGAAGTTTCCACAACATATGGAACATAACTTTTATTTATTTCATTGTCAAAGTATTGTATTTTTTTTCCGGAAAACTTTTCATGATTACTCAAATCAAAATCCGTTCTTGAGTGTATCCCTTCTAATTCTTTAAATCCAAAAGGGAATTTAAATTCAATATCACATGCTTCTTCAGCATAATGCGCAAGTTTTTCATGGTCATGAAATCTATAATTTTTTTTATCTAAGCCAAGTGAAAGATGCCATTTTAGACGATTATCTTTCCAATAGGAGTACCATTTTTTTTGAGACCCTGGCTTAACAAAAAACTGCATTTCCATTTGTTCAAATTCCTTCATTCTGAACACAAATTGTCTTGCAACAATTTCATTACGAAAAGCTTTACCTGTTTGAGCTATTCCAAAAGGGATTTTTAGCCTTCCACTTTTTTGAACATTAAGGAAATTGACAAAAATACCTTGAGCAGTTTCTGGACGTAAATATAATTCCAACAAATTATCTGAAGAAGCTCCAAATTTAGTGCTAAACATTAAATTGAATTGTTTAACCTTTGACCAGTTTTTTGAACCTGATTCTGGGCATGAAATCTCTAGTGATTCAATCAATTTTTTTACATCATCTAAATCTTCTTTCTCAAGTGATCTGTTCAAACGATTTAAAATTTGCTTTGCTTTTTCTTTATACTCAACTACTTTAGTATTTGTAGAAGTAAATTTTTCTTTATCAAAATCATTGCCAAACTTCTTTTCTGCTTTTAAAATTTCTTTATCTATTTTTTCTTGAATTTTTGACACATAGTCTTCAACCAAAACATCTGCTCGATACCTTTTTTTTGAATCTTTATTATCGATTAGGGGATCATTAAAGGCTTCTACATGGCCAGAAGCTTTCCAAGTAGTTGGATGCATTAGAATTGAAGCATCTACTCCAACAATATTTTTATTTAAATGGACCATTGATTTCCACCAATATTCACGGATATTATTTTTTAGTTCAACGCCATTATGGCCATAATCATAAACGGCGTTTAGACCTTCATATATTTCACTTGAAGGGAAAATAAACCCATATTGTTTGGCGTGAGAAATTATTTTTTTGAAGGATTCCTCTTTGTTACTCATGACTCAAAAATAAGCCTTTTTAATTTTTAAAAATTCATTAATGTTAAAATATTTTGTAAACATACTCCGTTAATATATTCTGTAGGATCTAATTGTAATATTCTGTTACTTTGTTAGACTATTTTCAGTTATGAAATTTTTTGTTCGGACATTTTTTGTAACCTTATTCCTTATCCTAATTATAAGTTGTGCTCGCAGAAGTTCTCCAACAGGTGGAGAAAAAGACTCTATTCCTCCAGTTTTATTAAGAGCTTATCCAAAAATGAATAGTACTTTTTTTGACAAAGATGAAATAGAATTAGTTTTTGATGAGTATATAAAAATGGAAGGTCTAAAAAATCAATTGATTGTATCTCCACCAATTGAAAAAAGTAGATATAAGATAAAACCTCCAGAGTCAGTTGTTTCAAAAAAGATAGAAATTAAATTATTGGATAGTTTAGACCAAAACACTACCTATACATTTAATTTTGGCAAGAGTATTGTTGACAATAATGAGGGGAATCTGCTGCCTTTTTTTTATTATGCTTTTTCTACTGGTCCAGAGTTAGATTCTCTAGAAATTAGAGGTAAAATAACTGATTCTTTTAAAAAGGATACAGAGTCATTTGTTTCTGTTTATTTATATCCCATAGATAGCACATTTAATGATTCTACAATTTTTTTTAAAAAACCTTATTATGTAACAAGCACATTAGATTCGATTATATACAATTTTAAAAATCTTCGTGAAGGGCAATATGAAATTATAGCCATTAGAGATAAAGCTGCAAATTATGTTTTTGATCAAAATATTGATGAAATTGGATTTTTAGATGACCCAATTACATTGCCACGGGATAGTATCATTGATATAACCATTTTTAAAGAGAGGGAGAACTTTTCTTGGGGACGTGCTTTTTTCGTTAATAAAAATCGTATAGGGATTCAATATTATGGAGACATAAAAAACATGAAGGATATAGAATTAATTACTGAAGTTCCAGAAACATTCACTTCGCTAATAAACAAAGACAGAATAAAAGATACGCTCAATTATTGGTTTAAAGGTAATAATATTGATTCTCTGCAATTCTCTCTGCAAGGAATTGATTCAACTAGTACTTCAATTGTTAAATTTAGAAAAAAGGAAACCAAAGATTCTCTAGTATTAAAATCACTTACTCAAGGGATCATTGAATTTAAGGATACTTTTAAGATTTTATCTACCATCCCAATTTTAAAGTTAAAAAAGGAATTTATTAATATTCAAAATATTGATTCTACTGAAATACCTTTTGATGTTAAGATAGCAGACAATTTTGATATAATACATATTTATTTTAAAGTTGAACCAAATGATGAATATAAAATCTCTTTATTACCTGAGTCTATTGATGATTTTTTTGGAAACACTAATGATTCCCTTTCATATAAAGTTAAATCTAGAGATATAGAATATTATGGGAATATTTTTCTGCAATTAATAAGAGAAGATTCAGAAAGTTTTATTTTAGAAATACTAGATAAAAATTTGAATGTGGTTAGAACACAAAAAAAAGCTAATGAAAGTGACCTTTATGTTTTTAATTACTTGCCTCCCGGGGAATATTATATAAGATATATAAAGGATTTGAACAATAATGGCAGATGGGATACGGGGAATTATTTAAAGAAGCTTCACCCTGAAAAGGTTATATATTTTCCAAATGAATTGAAATTAAGGTCAAATTGGGATTTAAATGAAACTTTCTTGATAGAAAAAAATTAATAGAATAAAAAATTAGTTTTTATATTTATAAAAAAAATATGGGTGTAGGAGGATTTGTAATTTGGTGTGCAATTTTATGTTTGTTGCTTGGTGTTATAGCTGAAATACATTCTCGCATATAACTTTTTATAATTCAAAGATAAAATACTATCTTTGCAAAGCATTTTGAATAAATAATCAGAGGCTCTTTATGTTGCCTCTTTTTTTTGGGATGAATTTGAGTAATAAGGTTAAGTACTTTTTGGAAAAGGTTTTGGAAGAAAAGCCTGATCTTTTTTTGATTAAAATTGATGTTAGAGGGAACAATTCTGTAAAGATTATTGTTGATGGAGACAATGGAATCAAGGTAAAGGATTGTGTGGAAATATCAAAAAGAATTAAAAATCAAATTAACAATGAATATGAGGATTTTTCTATAGAGGTTTCTTCTCCGGGAGTTGGTGAGGATCTTAAAATTTCAAGGCAATATATAAATAATGTTGGTAGAGATTTGGAGATAAGATTAGAGGACGGGACTTTTCTTGATGGGAAGTTAAAAAATGTAAATAAGGAAAGTATTGAGTTGGAGATGTTAGTTAATAAATCAATTAAAAAGAGAGAAAAGGTATATCAAAGCGTTAGGAAAATTTTCAATTATAGAGAAATAAAACAAGCTAGAGTAAAATTAAAATATTAATAAATTGGCAATGGAAAATTTAAGTCTTATAGAATCATTTTCTGAATTTAAGGATGAAAAAATGATAGACAGAGTAACCCTAATGGTTATTTTGGAAGAAGTATTTCGTAATACTTTGAAGCGAAAATATGGGTCTGATGAAAACTTTGACATTATTATAAATCCAGATAAGGGAGATTTGGAAATTTGGAGAAATAGAATTGTTGTTGAAGATGGTAAAGTTGAAGATCCCAATATGGAAATAGAAATTACAGAAGCTAAGAAAATAGAACCGGATTTTGAAGTCGGAGAGGATGTTTCTGAAGAAGTGAAGTTGGTAGATTTAGGCAGGAGATTGGTTCAAAGCTTAAGACAAAATTTAACGGCTAAAGTTTTTGAACATGATAGTACAAATACTTATAATAAGTTTAAGGACAGAGAAGGGGAATTATTTACAGCAGAGGTTCATCATGTTAGAAATCGCGAAGTTATTTTAATGGATGATGATGGGAATGAAGTAATTTTATTAAAGGATAGGCAAATACCTAGCGATTTTTTTAGAAAGGGAGATAGCGTTAGGGGTATAATCGAATCTGTTGAGTTGAGAGGGAATAAACCAAGAATTCTTCTTTCTAGAACATCACCTGTTTTTTTGGAAAAACTTTTTGAACAAGAAATCCCAGAGGTTTTTGATGGTCTTATTACTATTAAAAAAGCTGTCAGGGTTCCTGGAGAAAAAGCTAAAGTTTCAGTTGATTCTTACGATGATAGAATTGACCCTGTTGGGGCATGTGTTGGTATGAAAGGATCTAGAATACATGGTATAGTTAGGGAATTAGGGAATGAGAATATTGATGTAATAAACTACACCAATAACTTACAACTTTATATAACACGAGCACTAAGCCCAGCAAAAATAAAATCTTTGAAAATAGATGAGGATACCAAGCAAGTACAAGTCTTTCTTGAACCTGAAGAAGTTTCAAAAGCTATTGGAAGAGGAGGACACAATATACGTTTAGCAGGAAGATTAACAGGATATGAAATAGATGTTTATCGTGAAGGTGTTGAAGAAGATGTTGAACTTTCTGAATTCAGTGATGAGATTGATTCTTGGGTGATAGAGGAATTTAAAAAGGTAGGATTAGATACTGCAAAAAGTGTACTTGAATTAGAACAGAAAGATCTTGTCAAGAGAACTGATTTAGAAGAGGAAACTGTTGCTGATGTTGTAAAGATTTTGAAAGAAGAATTTGAAAAGTAAAAAAATATATGGACAACAATCCAAGTATTAGATTAAACAAGGTTTTAAGGGAATTAAATATTTCTCTTGATCGTGTTATCGAATTTCTTTCTAAGAAAGGTATTTCAGTAGAAGCGAGACCGACAACTAAGATATCTGAGGAAGTTTATAAGATTTTATTAGAAGAATTTGAGACGGACAAATCAAAAAGAGATGCTTCAAAAGAAATTAGT
Organism: Bacteroidota bacterium; assembly: GCA_036340635.1. Classification (GTDB taxonomy): domain Bacteria; phylum Bacteroidota; class Bacteroidia; order Flavobacteriales; family Flavobacteriaceae. The sequence goes on from JAYYYF010000005.1 coordinate 47,776, forward strand.
GAAGAGAAGAAGAAAGAAAAAGAATCTACTCAAATGCTTCAGGATGAAAAGGAAAATATTAACCATGGGTCTAGCGAAGTGAAAGATGAAATTATGGCTAATGTTGACTTGAAGAACCCAATCAAACTAGACAAAACGGATCCTTTAGATAAAGAATCGATTAAAAAAACAGCACCTGATTTTAGTTCAGACTCTTCCGGCAAAAATGTTATTACTGAAAAACCTTCTGATTCAATTAATGATGGGGACAAAGAAATATTAGAAGAAATACCAACCTCAAAAAGTAAGGATTTTCCTAAGAAAACAGATAATGATAAAAATCATCCTGAAGAGATCAAAACCGAATACAAAGTATTATCTAAGCCTAAGGGAATGGGGGAGAAAATAAACTTGGATGATGTTAAAGAAAAAGAGAAGAAGTTTGAAGAAGCTAGAAAAAAAAGAAGAAAAAGAATAAGTAAAGACATAAATAATAAAGGATTACAAAATAATTTAAAGACGAACAAATTAAAAACAAGAGGTTCTCAACAAAAATCTAATAAGGATGAGGTTTCTGATGAAGATGTACAAAAACAGGTTCGAGAAACATTAGAAAAGCTTCAAGGTAAGTCAGCAAAGTCTAAGGGGGCAAAATATAGGAAAGATAAAAGAGATCAGCATCGGCAAAAATCCGAAGAGGAATTAGCAGAACAAGAAGCTCTGGGAAAAACAATTAAGGTGACTGAGTTTATAACAGTTGACGAGGTAGCAACTCTTATGGAAGTTAACATCAATGAAATTATATCAGCATGTATGTCCTTAGGCATAATGGTAACAATGAATCAAAGGCTTGATGCAGAAACTCTTTCAATTGTTGCTGACGAATTTGGATACAAAGTAGATTTTGTAAAGACTGATTTAGAGGAAGAAATATCTGAACATATTGACAAAGATGAAGAGTTACTCCCCAGATCACCTATAGTAACTGTTATGGGTCATGTCGATCACGGTAAAACATCACTTTTAGATTATATTAGAGAAGAAAATGTTATTGCTGGAGAATCAGGAGGTATTACCCAACATATTGGGGCATATTCAGTAACTTTAAAAAGTGGTGAAAAAATAACTTTTTTGGATACTCCAGGGCATGAGGCTTTTACAGCAATGCGTGCAAGAGGAGCCCAAATTACAGATATAGCAATAATTGTTATAGCTGCAGATGATGACATAATGCCGCAAACAAAGGAAGCAATAAGCCATGCTCAGGCGGCAAGTGTTCCGATAATTTTTGCTATTAACAAAATTGACAAGCCTTCCTCTAATCCTGATAAAATTAAAGAGGCTTTAGCTGGAATGAATCTTATGGTTGAAGATTGGGGTGGTAAAATACAATCTCAGGATATTTCCGCACTTAAGGGAAATGGTATAGATGAGTTGTTAGAAAAAGTTTTGTTAGAAGCAGAAATGCTTGAATTAAAAGCTAACCCAAATCGTAAATCAACCGGAGCTGTTGTTGAAGCATATTTGGATAAAGGGAGAGGATATGTTTCAACTATTCTTGTTCAAACAGGAACTTTAAAAGTAGGCGATTACTTTTTAGCAGGTAAGCATAGTGGAAAAGTTAAGGCAATATTTGATGAGAGGGGTAAAGCTTTGCAAAAGGCTTTTCCTTCAACACCTGTTTCTATTTTAGGGCTTGATGGAGCCCCACAAGCAGGAGATAATTTCCATGTTTTAGAAGATGAAAAAGAGGCTAAACAAATTGCTGCTAAAAGAACACAATTGGTTAGAGAACAAAGTGTTAGAACTCAAAAGCATATTACTTTAGATGAGATTGGAAGAAGAATAGCGCTAGGAGAATTTAAAGAACTTAATCTAATATTGAAGGGAGATGTTGATGGATCAGTTGAGGCACTCACAGATTCTTTTCAAAAATTATCTACAGAAGAAATACAAATTAATATCGTACATAAAGGGGTTGGAGCCATAACAGAGTCAGATATTCTCTTGGCCTCTGCATCTGATGCCATAGTGATTGGTTTTAATGTTAGACCTGTTGGGAACGCAAGGGTTTTATCTGAAAAAGAGCAAATAGATGTTAGATCCTATTCGATAATATATGATGCGATTAATGATCTTAAGGACGCAATGGAAGGAATGCTTTCTCCTGAAATTAAAGAAGAAATTACTGGCACTGCTGAAGTTAGAGAGACATATAAGATTTCAAAGATAGGTACTGTTGCCGGATGTATGGTAATTAGCGGTAAAATTTATAGAGAATCAGGAATTAGGGTAATACGAGAAGGAGTTGTTCAGCATACAGGAAATCTAATTTCTTTGAAACGATTTAAAGATGATGCAAAAGAAGTTTCCAAAGGGTATGATTGTGGTCTTCAAATTAAGGATTATAACAAAATAATTGTTGGAGACATATTAGAGTTTTTCAAAGAAGTGGCGATAAAGAAAAAGCTTTAAAATTTTAGTTTCAACAGAAAAGCAGACGGATATTTTCTCTTAATTTCATTTAGTTTTCTTAAAGAAATATAATAGTTTTTGAAGTTACCTACTTGGACTTTATAATTCGGGGTTTCAAAAATTATTTTTGCTTCCCATTCCGGGTAGTTTTTCTTAAATCCATCTAAAATTTCTTTTGCTATCAAGTAATTTCCATAATATAGTTGTATCGTGTAATAATTTAATTTATATTCTTCAGAGTCAATCTCCTTTTTTTTACTAATCAATTTTTTAACGATAGAATCTTCTTCCAAAGGGAAGATAATTTCTTGGGATTGAACTTTGGAAAAAGCAACTAGGATAACAAATAAAAACAAGATTGATTTAGTCAAGTCATTTTTTGATAAATGATTATTAAATTCTTTCATTAAAGAAAATAAAAGATCGAACATTTTCACAATATTAAGCAAATAAGTTTTTACATTATTTAGAACGGATATAAATTACAAAATTATTATATTTAGTCTTTATGTTAATGACTCTATGAATTACTTTTGTACCAAACTATATATAGGTTTATCCTAAGACTATTTAGAACTGAGTGATCTTGAATAGATTTATAAAAAAATATTTAATTGGGGTTTTAATTCCTTTCTTTTTCACGATAAGTATTTACTCTAATTTTTTGTACAGTCAAGATGAACAAATTCTTGCTGGCAAAAAACTTTTTAATACTCATTGTGCATCATGTCACAAGGTAAAAAAGAAGTCTATTGGTCCAGCACTGAGAGGAGTTTCTGAAAAATACGATCGTGAGTGGTTATATTCTTGGATAAAGAATAGTCCTGCCATGATTAAATCAGGTGATCCTCAAGCAGTTTCTATTTGGGAAGAATACAATAAAACTGCAATGAATGCTTTCCCTCAGCTTTCAAATATTGATATAGACAATATACTGACTTATGCAGACTATATACCTCCAGCACCTGCTATAGCTCAATCTTCTTCTGTTAATGCAGGGGGTGGAGATAATTCAGGGAGTTATAATGATCTTATACTTGCTGCACTTGTTTTTGTTTTTTTAATTCTAGTATTAATGTTAATTCTAGTCAAAAGGACATTAATTAGAATAGCATCTGCAAGTGGAGTCGAAATTATTTCTGAAAAGAAATCAAAAGAAAATATACCTATCTCTATTTTAAATGCTTTTGCAAGAAATCAATTTTTAGTTTTTTCTTCGGTTATATTATTATTGCTTTCAAGTGGATACTATGTTTATGCTTGGATGATGCAAATAGGTGTAGATCAAGGCTACATGCCTGTTCAGCCCATTCATTATTCTCATAAAATTCATTCTGGTGCAAATAAAATAGAATGTAAGTATTGTCATTCTTCTGCAAGAGTTTCTAAGTATTCAGGTATACCCTCACTAAATGTATGTATGAATTGTCACAAAAATATTTCAGAATATAGTGGTGAAGAAGATTTAGAAAATGGTTATGACAAAGAATTTTATACAAATGAGATAAAAAAATTATATGCTGCTGTAGGGTGGGATGAAGACAATCAAGTTTACACAGGGAAAACTCAACCGGTAAAATGGGTGAGAATTCATAACTTACCAGATCATGTATATTTTAATCATGCGCAACATGTTGAGGTTGCTAAAATTAAATGTCAAAAGTGTCATGGACCAGTTGAAGAAATGGAAATAATGTATCAGTATTCTCCTCTTACCATGGGATGGTGCATCAATTGTCATAAAGAATCAAATATAGATTTAAAAGGGAATGAGTATTATGCCAAAATTCATAAAGAGTTATCTAAAAGATATGGTGTTGAAAAATTAACTGTAGCCCAGATGGGAGGGCTTGAATGTGGTAAATGTCATTATTGATTGTTTTTAAAATGATATAATTTTTATGCAAAAAGATAAAAAATATTGGAAAAGTTCAGAAGAGCTTAAAAAAGACAGTAAAGTCTTAAAAAAATTTAGGACTAAAGAGTTTATTGAAAAGCTCCCAGAAGATATTTTTCTGTCAAATAAAAAGACTCTAGAGGATTCAACCACCAATAGAAGAGATTTTTTAAAGTATGTTGGATTTACAACTGCTGCAGCTTCAATTGCTGCTTGTGAGGGTCCTGTCATTAATTCAGTTCCTTATGTTGTTCAACCTGATGAGATTGTTCCTGGAAATGCAAATTATTACGCATCGGCTATTGCAAATGGTTTTGATTATAGAAATGTCCTTGTTAAAACTAGGGAAGGTAGGCCAATTAAAATTGAACAAAACAAGGAAGCTTCTACTTTTGGAGAATGTAATGCACGTGTACTTGCATCTGTTCTCTCTTTATATGATTCAAATAGATTAAAAGGACCAAAGTTAGATGGAGAGGATATATCCTGGGATGAATTTGATGAAAAAATCATTGGTAAACTAACTAATCTTTCTCAGGAGAACAAGAGAGTTATTTTGTTAACTCATACGTTACCAAGTCCTACAACACAAAAAATCATTGACAAATTTATTTTAAAGTATCCAAATGTAAAGCATATTGTGTATGATTCTATTTCTTCAAGCGAAACTCTAGATGCATTTGAAAGTTTCTTTGGGTTAAGAGCCTATGCAGATTATGATTTTTCTAAGGCAGAGACAATTGTTTCAATTGATGCTGATTTTCTAGGTGATTGGCAAGGAGGGGGATATGAAGGTGGATATTCAAAAGGAAGAATTCCTAAAGGTAGTAAAGGAAAATTTTCTATGTCTTACCATATTCAATTTGAATCAAATATGTCTTTAACAGGAGCAAATGCAGATCAAAGGATTTCTTGTAAGCAAAATGTTTTAAAAAGGATTCTTTTAGAAATCTATTCTCAAATCATACCTGGAAATTTAAATATTCTCCCTGGATCAAACGGTTTGGGTGAAATGACTAGAAAAAGAGTAATTGATGTTGTAAAAAGACTTAAAAGGTCTGGTAAAAAAGCTGTAGTTGTTTCTGGAATTCAAAATGTTGAAATTCAAAAAATGGTCTTAGAAATTAATCAATTTTTAAGAAGTATTGTTGTAGATATTGAACAACCAAGATTAATTCAAAAAGGTAAAAATGATGGTATAAAATATGTAGTGGACGGAATAACAAATGGTTCTATACATGGTATTTTAACTTTCGGAACAGATCCTGGATATACTTTGCCTATGGGCACTGATTTTGTTAAAGCACTAGAGAAAATTGATCTTTCTGTTGTTTTTTCGATGAAAGAAAATGAAACTTCAATTGGATCAAAGTATATTGCTGCTACACCTCATTACCTTGAAAGCTGGGGTGACTTTGAGTTTAAATTTGGGCATTATAGTCTTGCCCAACCAACTATTAAGCCATTATTTAATACAAGGCAGTTTCAAGATATTATTTTAAAGTGGATTGGGGAAAAATCAACTTATTATTCGGAGATAAAGAAAAATTGGAAAGCAAATATTCTAGAGGGAAATTCATGGAATAAAAGTCTTCACGATGGCTTTTATATTTCTAATAAAAAATTAAAGCCGAGGACAATTAATTTGAATTCCGAATACAATTTTGATGATCCTTTGAATACTTTAACTGATGATTCCATTGAGCTAGTTCTATATACAAAGATTGGTATGGGAGATGGATGTCAGGCAAACAATCCTTGGCTTCAAGAATTCCCAGATCCTATAACAAGAACAACCTGGGATAATTATCTTACTGTTTCAATGAAAGATGCAAAAAAGTTTGGATTTAAAAATATAAATATTGCTAATGGAGGTTTGAATGGAAGTTATGCGAAGATAGAAGCTTTAGGAAAAGAAATAGTTGTTCCAGTTTTAATCCAACCTGGCCAGGCAGAAGGGACAATGGGATTGGCTTTTGGTTATGGTAGGATCAAAGGAATGAATGAGGAAATGCAAGTTGGAGTAAATTCTTTTAAACTCTATCAAAATTTTGAAAGAATTCAAAATGCTAAGATCACTCTCCAAAGTAATGAATACCATGAATTTGCTTGTATTCAATTACACAATACTTTGATGGGCAGAGGAGATATAATTAAAGAAACAACACTTGATGTTTTTAATTCTAAAGATAAGTCATATTGGAATCCTGTACCTGTTGTTTCTAAAAATCATATTGAAATGCCAGTCAATTCAGGCGAAGTTGATATTTGGGAATCTTTTGATCGTTCAATTGGGCATCACTTCAATATGTCAATTGATCTAAATGCATGTACTGGGTGTGGAGCTTGTATTATAGCCTGCCATTCAGAGAACAATGTACCTGTTGTTGGTAAAAGAGAAGTTAGAAAATCTAGAGATATGCATTGGTTAAGAATAGACAGATATTATTCCTCTGAAGAGAGTTTTGAATCAGATAATGAAGCAGTAGATGCAATATCTGGTTTGGGTGAAACCCTTAGTGTAATGGATGATATGGAAAAGGCTAATGAAAACCCAGAAGTCGCCTTTCAGCCAATCATGTGTCAGCATTGTAATCATGCGCCTTGTGAGACTGTATGCCCTGTTGCAGCAACTTCACATGGTCGTCAAGGTCAAAATCACATGGCATATAACCGTTGTGTTGGAACTAGATATTGTGCAAATAATTGTCCTTACAAGGTTAGAAGATTTAATTGGTTTAGATATAATAAAAATGATGAATTTGATTACAATATGAATGATGATTTGGGAAGAATGGTTCTTAATCCAGATGTTGTTGTTAGGTCAAGAGGAGTAATGGAAAAATGTTCGATGTGCATTCAAATGACTCAAAAGACGATTTTAGATGCTAAACTTGAAGGGAGAAAAATTGCTGATGGTGAATTTCAAACTGCTTGCTCAAAAGCATGTGGAAGTAATGCTATTGTATTTGGGGATATAAATGACTCGAATAGTAAAATTAAAAAACTCAAGGTAGATGATCGTTCATATCATTTACTTGAGAATGTTGGAACAAAACCTAATGTCATTTATCAGACAAAAGTTAGAAACAAAGATATTTCATAAAACAAGAATATATGGCATCTCATTATGAAGCACCTATAAGAAAACCTTTAGTAACAGGGGATAAGACTTATCATGATGTTACAGTCGATGTTGCAGCTCCTGTTGAGGGAAAGCCTAATCGTCAGTGGTGGATTGTTTTTGGAATTTCACTTACTGTTTTCTTATGGGGACTGGGTTGTATAATTTATACAATTTCAACTGGGATAGGTGTTTGGGGATTAAATAAAACTGTAGGATGGGCTTGGGACATTACTAATTTTGTTTGGTGGGTAGGGATAGGACATGCGGGGACTCTTATTTCTGCTGTCCTTCTTTTGTTTAGGCAAAAATGGAGAATGGGAATAAATAGATCTGCTGAGGCCATGACCATTTTTTCAGTTATCCAAGCAGGATTATTTCCTATAATTCATATGGGTAGACCTTGGTTGGGATATTGGATGTTACCTATTCCAAATACTTTTGGTTCTTTATGGGTCAATTTCAACTCACCTCTTCTGTGGGATGTTTTTGCAATTTCAACTTATTTGTCAGTATCATTAGTTTTTTGGTGGACAGGATTGTTACCTGATTTTGCAATGATTAGGGATAGAGCTGTTAAACCTTTTCAGAAAAAAATTTATAGTTTGTTAAGTTTTGGCTGGAGTGGTAGAGCCAAAGATTGGCAACGTTTTGAAGAAGTTTCTTTGGTACTTGCTGGATTGGCTACGCCTCTTGTTTTATCTGTTCATACAATTGTTTCCTTTGACTTTGCTACATCTGTAATTCCAGGTTGGCACACAACTATTTTCCCTCCCTATTTTGTTGCAGGAGCAATTTTTTCAGGTTTTGCAATGGTTCAAACACTTCTTATTGTAATGAGAAAGGTTTCGAATCTGGAGGATTATATTACTGTTCAACATATTGAACTTATGAATATTGTCATAATGATAACTGGATCTATTGTTGGTGTTGCATATATAACTGAACTTTTTATTGCTTGGTATTCTGGGGTTGAATATGAGCAATATGCTTTTTTAAATCGTGCAACAGGGCCTTATTGGTGGGCATATTGGGCAATGATGTCTTGTAATGTTTTTTCGCCACAATTTATGTGGTTTAAAAAATTACGAACTAGTATTATCTTTTCATTTATTATTTCAATTGTTGTAAATATTGGGATGTGGTTTGAGAGGTTTGTTATTATTGTTACCTCTCTTCACCGAGATTACTTACCCTCATCATGGACAATGTTTTCACCAACATTTGTAGACATTGGAATTTTTATGGGAACCGTAGGTTTTTTCTTTCTATTATTTTTGCTTTATGCAAAATATTTTCCTGTAATTGCACAGGCTGAAGTTAAAACCATTTTAAAATCTTCTGGAGAAAAATATAAAAGAATTAGAGATGGAAAATAAAGATAAGGTTGTACATGCAATTTATGATGATGATGATGTGTTATTAAATGCGGTCAAAGAACTGCGTGAAAAAAAATATCATATCGAGGAGGTTTACACCCCTTTCCCTGTTCATGGTCTTGAAAAAGCAATGGGATTATCAGACACCCGTATTGCAATAACATCTTTCATTTATGGTTGTCTTGGACTGGTCGTTTCTATTCTTATGATGGATTACATGATGATTCAGGATTGGCCTCAGGATATTGGTGGCAAACCAAGTTTTTCATATGTTGAGAACATGCCCGCTTTTGTTCCAATAATGTTTGAATTAACTGTATATTTTGCTGCTCATTTAATGGTTATCACATTTTATCTTAGAAGTAAACTTTGGCCATTTAAAAAAGCTGAAAATCCTATTCCGTCAACAACGGATGACAAATTTTTGATTCAGATTGATTCTTACAAGAGCGAGAGTGAATTAAAGAAAATTTTAAAAAAAACAGGAGCTATTGAAATTGTATTAAAAGAGAAAAAATAGATAGAGTGAAAAAGATCTTATTATTTGTTGTTTATTCATTTTTGTTTGTGATTGTTCAGTCCTGTTTTGACTCTTCAGCTCCAAATTATCAATATTTTCCAGATATGTATGAACCTATAGGGTATACTGCTTATTCTGAATCAGATGCATTTGATAATGGGATGGAGGCTCAGGAGCCTGTCAAGGGAACTATTCCAAGAGGAATAATGCTATATGAATATCTAAACAGTAATGAAGGATATGAAGATGCTAAGGCTAATCTTTTATCCCCTCTTGAATATAATGAAGAAGATAAAATTGTTGGTAAAGAACTATATGGTATTTATTGTGCTTTATGTCATGGTAACAAAGGGGATGGGCAAGGTATTTTGATGAAAAGAGAAAAATTTTTAGGCGTACCGAGTTATGCCGATAGGGATATAACTTTAGGAAGTATATATCATGTTTTAATTTATGGGAGAAATGCTATGGGCTCCCATTCAGGACAATTGAACGTTAAAGAGCGATGGCAAGTTACCCATTACGCTATGGAACTTCGTGAGGAATTAATTAAATAATAATTTGTAATGGCTAATTATAAATTTTCAAATAGAGTTAAGAATTTTGCTGGAATTTTAATGATACTAGGAGTTCTTGGACTTACTTATGGGTTTTTGTCAACTCCCTCAACTGCTGAAGAAGCAGTAGCAATGGTTGCTGACAGCCATCATGAAGAAGAGCACCCTGGGCAAGTTCTTGTCAAAGAATATGTTATCAGTGAAGACCATCATAATGAAAAAGAGTCTTCAGGTGACCACGATGATCACAGTGAACATTTGTTACATAAATTACAAAACAAACCTTGGGCAGCACTTTATGTAGCAGCTTTATTTTTTATGATGATCTCATTAGGCACGCTCGCTTTTTATGCAATTCAAAGAGCTTCTCAAGCGGGATGGTCTCCGGTTCTTTATAGAGTTATGGAAGGCATTACAGCATACTTACTTCCAGGATGTTTAATTGTATTTTTAATACTTGTCCTTTCAGGACTTCATATGAATCATTTGTTTATATGGATGGATTCAGAAGTTGTTGCTCATGATGACATAATTAAAGCTAAGATTGGATTTCTAAATGTTCCGTTTTTTCTTCTTAGAGCATGTTTTTATATTTTGGGATGGTGTACTTACAGGTATTTTTCAAGAAGATTTTCATTAGCTCAAGATAAAGCAAAGGATATTTCATATCATAAGAAAAATTTCAGGATTTCTGCTGCGTTTTTAGTTTTTTTCATCGTTACTGAATCTATGATGTCCTGGGATTGGATAATGTCAATTGATCCACATTGGTTTAGTACTCTTTTTGGATGGTATGTTTTTGCAAGCATGTTTGTTTCTGGAATTACTGTTATAGCGCTTATAGCAATTTATCTTAAGTCTAAAGGATATTTAGAGCTTGTGAATGATAGTCATATACACGATTTAGGGAAATTTATGTTTGGGATAAGTATATTTTGGACTTATCTGTGGTTTTCTCAATTCATGCTAATTTGGTATTCAAATATCCCAGAAGAAGTTACCTATTTTATTACTAGAATAGAAGATTATAATTTGCCTTTTTTTAGTATGCTTGCATTGAATTTTATTCTACCATTATTAATTTTGATGAATAGTGATTATAAGCGAGTCAATTATTTTATCGTAATGACAGGGGTTATAATTATAATAGGTCATTATATAGATGTATTTAATATGATAATGCCCTCAGCTGTAGGAGATCAGTGGTTTATTGGTGTTTCTGAGATAAGTGCATTTATGTTTTTTGCTGGACTATTCATATATATTGTTTTTAGAGAAATTTCTAGAGCCCCGCTTTATCCTAGTGGGGATCCATTTATAGAAGAAAGCAAAAGGTATCATTATTAATTTAATTATTTGTAAATGACAGATCAGGTCCTTTTATCCACAACCCTACTAACACTGACAATTTTAGTTTTGGCTGCTATTTCTATTTGGCAAGTAGCAAAGATATTTCAAATGTCTCAACCTCGTGTTGAAAGCTCTGAAATAGCAGGAGATAAGGATAATCGTTTTAATGGAAAACTAATGTTAGCTTTTTTGTTTTTCATATACGCCTTGACTTTCTATTCTTTTTGGAGCTGGGGAGATGTCTTACTTCCAGAATCATCATCTGAGCATGGGTATATATATGACACTCTTATGTGGGTTAGTTTTGCAGTTATCTTTTTTGTTCAAACAATTACTCAAGCTTTTCTTCATTATTTTGCCTATAAGTACCATGGGAGGGAAGGTCAGAAAGCACTTTTTTATCCTGACAACATGAAACTAGAAATAGTATGGACAATAATTCCTGCTATTGTTTTAGCTGGAATAATTTTATACGGTCTTTATACATGGAGTAAGATAATGATGTTTGAAGAAAATGAAGATGCCCTTGTTGTTGAATTGTATGCTCAGCAATTTAATTGGAAAGCTAGATATGCTGGAGAAGATGGAGTTCTTGGAGACGCAAATGTTCGTTTTCTTCAAGATTTTGACGGTAGGAATTTAGTAGGTATAGATTATACTGATCCAAATGGATATGATGATGTCGTTGTGCAGGAACTTCACCTTCCTGTTGATCGAGATGTCATCTTTAAAATGAGATCCCAAGACGTTTTACATTCGGCTTATATGCCACATTTTAGAGCTCAGATGAATTGTGTGCCCGGGATGATTACAGAATTTAAATTTAAGCCAATTAAAACGACAGAAGAGATGCGTAATGATCCAGAAATAATCTCAAAAGTTCAAAAAATAAACAAAATCAGGTCGGAAAAAAGTAAAGAATTAACAAAACAAGGAGAGGAACCATTAGATCCTTATGTTTTTGATTATGTTTTAATTTGTAATAAAATTTGTGGGGCTTCTCATTATAATATGCAGATGAAAATTGTAGTGGAAACTCCAGAAGAATTTGAAAAGTGGTATAGTGAAAAGGAAACTTTTGCACAAATAATACAGTAGATAACTTAAATAATATATGAACGATATGGCATCCAATTCAGAACATTCAAATGAAGATCATGGGCATCACCATCATAAGGAGACTTTTATAACAAAGTATATTTTTAGTCAAGACCACAAGATGATTTGTAAACAATATTTGATCACAGGTCTGTTTATGGGTATTATAGGGATAGCAATGTCATTAGTTTTTCGTTTGCAATTGGCTTGGCCTGAAGAACCTTTTTGGATAATGGAATTATTGTTGGGGAAATGGGCTCCTGATGGAGTGATGGATCCAAATGTATATTTAGCACTAGTAACTATTCATGGAACCATTATGGTGTTTTTTGTTTTGACAGCTGGATTAAGTGGAACCTTTAGTAATTTATTAATTCCTCTTCAAATTGGGGCGAGAGATATGGCTTCAGGATTTTTAAATATGATATCTTACTGGTTATTCTTTTTGTCGAGTATAGTAATGTTAGCTTCTCTTTTTGTTGAAGCTGGCCCTGCTGCTCCTGGATGGACTATCTATCCTCCACTTAGTGCATTACCTCAATCAATGCCTGGATCAGGATTAGGAATGACATTATGGTTAGTTTCAATGGCAATTTTTATTGCTTCTTCTCTTTTAGCAGCTTTAAATTATATAGTTACAGTTTTAAATTTACGAACAAAGGGAATGACAATGACAAGACTACCATTGACAATATGGGCATTTTTTGTTACTGCAATTATTGGAGTTGTTTCTTTCCCAGTTCTTCTTTCGGCAGCTTTATTGCTAATTATGGATCGAAGTTTTGGCACATCCTTTTTCCTTTCTGACATATTTATTCAAGGTGAAGTTTTACATTATCAAGGGGGGTCACCGGTTTTGTTTGAACACTTATTTTGGTTCTTAGGTCACCCAGAGGTTTATATAGTTTTATTACCGGCTCTTGGAATAACATCGGAGGTTCTTGCAACTAGTTCTAGAAAACCAATTTTTGGATATCGTGCAATGGTTGCTTCTATCCTTGCAATTGCTTTTCTTTCAACTATTGTTTGGGGACACCATATGTTTATTGCGGGGATGAATCCTTTTTTAGGTTCTGTATTTACTTTCACGACTCTACTAATTGCAATTCCCTCAGCAGTTAAGGCTTTTAATTATATTGCAACTTTATGGAAGGGTAATCTTCAACTCAATCCTGCAATGTTATTTTCTATTGCATTGGTTTCTACATTCATATCCGGTGGTCTTACCGGGATTATTCTTGGGGATAGCACATTGGATATTAATGTGCATGATACTTATTTTGTAGTTGCTCATTTCCATCTTGTAATGGGAATTTCTGCTTTGTATGGTTTATTTGCGGGTGTTTATCATTGGTTTCCAAAAATGTTTGGGCGTATGATGAATAAAAATATGGGATACTTTCATTTTTGGGTTACAGTAGTTTGTGCTTATGGTATTTTCTTCCCAATGCATTTTATTGGAATGGCTGGATTGCCTAGAAGATATTATACCAACACCGCATTTCCATATTTTGATGACCTAGCAGATATAAATGTAACGATAACTATTTTTGCACTAACAGCTGGCTTAGCACAGATAGTTTTTCTTTATAACTTTATTTATAGTATTTTCCATGGTAAACCTACTGAGCAAAATCCATGGAAATCTAACACATTAGAATGGACTGCTCCAATTAAACATTTCCATGGAAATTGGGAGGGGGAAATACCGCATGTTCATAGATGGGCATATGATTATTCTAAACCTGGATATAAAGAAGATTTTGTTCCCCAAAATATTCCATTAAAAAAGGGAGAAAAAGAATTGCAACACTAATTACAAATTAATAATTCATTCCCTATTCGTTTAATCATTTATCTTTGTTTTAAATGAATGAACTTTTAGATCCTACTTCTGATAATTTGCCTTCAGAGGACAAAGAATTTGATAGAGCTTTAAGACCCACTAGTTTCAATGATTTTGCAGGACAGGAATCTATTTTGCAAAATTTGAAGATTTTTGTTGAAGCTGCAAATCAAAGAGATGAAGCTTTAGATCATACTTTATTTCATGGCCCTCCAGGACTTGGCAAGACTACTTTAGCTTACATTTTAGCTAATGAGCTACAATCTGGCATTAAATTGACATCAGGTCCAGTACTTGACAAGCCAGGTGATTTAGCTGGACTCCTTACTAACTTGCAACCTCGAGACATTTTATTTATTGATGAAATTCATCGTCTAAGTCCAATTGTAGAAGAATACCTTTATTCTGCTATGGAAGATTATAAGATTGATATAATGATTGAAACTGGTCCAAATGCTCGTTCAGTGCAAATCAAATTGAATCCATTTACACTAGTTGGTGCAACTACCAGATCTGGTCTTCTTACTGCTCCTATGAGAGCTAGGTTTGGGATTAGTAATCGGTTAGAATATTATTCTACTGAACTGCTAAGCACAATAGTTGAAAGGAGTGCTGAAATTTTAAATATTTCAGTTTCTCAAGAAGCTGCGATTGAAATTTCTGGTAGAAGTAGGGGTACCCCAAGGATAGCGAATGGATTATTAAGAAGAGTTAGGGATTTTGCTCAAATTAAAGGAGATGGTAATATAGATCTTAAGATCACTAAAAGTTCTTTAAAAGCTTTAAACGTTGATAGTTATGGGTTAGATGAAATGGACAACAAAATATTAACTACTCTTATTCAAAAGTTTAAGGGAGGGCCAGTTGGTATTTCAACTTTAGCAACTGCTTTATCAGAGAGTGTTGAAACTATTGAAGAAGTTTATGAGCCCTTTTTGATACAACAAGGGTTTATTGTAAGGACTCCTAGAGGGAGAGAAGTTACAGATTTAGCATACAAACACCTTGGTATTTTAAAAAATAGTCAAGGGGGTCTTTTTTAATTCTAAAATGAAAGGGGACCCAACAAGATTTCTAAAAAAAAAAGCTGCTAGCTTAGGTTTTTTATCTTGTGGAATTTCAAAGGCTGTTTTTTTAGAAGAAGAGGCAACAAATCTTGAAAATTGGTTAAATGATTGCAAGCATGGGAAAATGGAATACATGGCAAATCATTTTGACATGAGACTAGATCCAAGAAAACTAGTCCCTGGCGCTAAAAGTGTTATTTCTTTGACATATAATTACTTTAATAATAATTTACAAAAGGACAAGGATGCTCCAAAGATTTCTAAGTATGCTTATGGGAATGATTATCATCAGGTGATAAAGAAAAAATTAAAAATTTTATTTAAGGGGCTTAAACAAAAATTTGGAGATATTAATGGACGAGTATTTGTTGATTCAGCTCCCATTATGGAAAAAGCATGGGCAGCTAAAAGCGGTCTAGGGTGGATTGGGAAGAATACAAACCTGATTAGTCAAAAGGTAGGGTCATATTATTTTTTAGCTGAAATAATTGTTGATTTGGAACTTGATTATGATACTCCTGTGACAGACCATTGCGGAAGTTGTACAGCATGCATTGACTCCTGTCCCACAGGAGCATTGGTTAAGCCTTATGAGATTGATGGAAGCAAATGTATTTCATATTTAACAATAGAATTAAAAGATGAAATTCCATCTGAGTTTAGAGGGAAAATGGAAAATTGGGCTTTCGGGTGTGATGTTTGCCAAGATGTTTGTCCTTGGAACCGTTTTTCACAAAAACACAACGAACCACTTTTCAATCCAAATCAAGACATGTTAAAAATGAAAAAAAAGGATTGGGAGGAGCTTACTGAGGAGACTTTTGAAGTGATTTTTAAAAACAGTGCAGTAAAAAGGACAAAATATAAAGGGCTGAAAAGGAATATCTCTTTTATTTCTTAAATTCCTCCAACTAATTTAACTGAAGTATTCTCTCTATTAAAAATTTCTAAATCTTTTTTAGAAATTTTTGTTTCCCAGACATATACCCTTTTTAAGTTTTTGTAGTTTTTTATGATATCCAAAGAATTTTTAGAAATTTTTGTTCCGTATAGATTTAGAATTTCCAGGTTCTCTAATTTTCGAAGAATTTTAACTCCATCATCACTAATAAGGTTTTTTTGGAGATCAAGATTCACCAAATTTTTCAAGCTTAAAAAATTGTTTAAGGATTCGTCAGAAAGATTAGAGTCTTTTACAAATAGATAAGCGATATGATCTTTTATGTTCTCAAGTTGTTTGAATTCATCTTCAGATAAATTCTTTTTTAGATATTTAACAGAGACAAATCTTTTATCACTTGAAATAAATTTTATTTGGAATATTGAATTGTCAATATTTATCAATTTGGATTCGTCTAATTTTTGGACAGAAATTTTTTCAAACCATTCTTTATCTGTAAAATCTATATTGTAAACATTACTTAGTGAAATTTTTATTTCATCTGGAATTTCTATTGATGAGAGAACATCATTTGATTTATCAGAGTTTTCAATCCACCATAAGATCGCATTAATTTCATCATAAGAAACTATAGGCCCATCTGGAGGCATGAATTTTATATTATCTGTAGGTAGAGTAATTCGCTTGAATATTAAACTATTTCTTGGATTGGATTTGTCTATTGGAGAGCCTGCATTTCCTCCCTTAAGTAAAAGCGGCAATGATGAAAAATTTAGATTTCCTCTTGTTATCTGATCATTATGACAAGAAAGGCATTTACTTGTAAAAATAGGCTCTATAACGTTTGAATATAATTTCATAGAATCCAAACTTGTTGAAATTTCTGGGACTAAATTTTCATTACTAGTAAATCGATTTTTTATTACTTCTGGCGCATATTCAAATAAGTAATTTTTCCCATGTGTCATATTCCCTCCATAATGCCCAGTAATAATTAGAATTAAAATAATTAGAAAGTTTGTAAGTGATTTAAAATTTTTAGGAATTAAATCTTTAAAAAAAGACAATCGTGTGACCCATGCAATAAAAGTTACACCAACTAATATAAAACCAAATATTTTGTGAAGATAAAGATTGTCTTCAATGTAAAGTCCAGTTTGTGCAAGCAACCAGCCAAATAGTGCACTTATTCCTGATGCTAAAAATCCTAAAAACCAAGAAAAAGAAATCACTCTATTACTGATTTGACTTTTAAATAGGCTGGAATATGTTTCAAGCAGTATAGATAATATTATAAATCCTATAGGAAGGTGAACTAACAGAGGGTGAAGTCTTCCAAGAAAAGAAGAAGCGTCTAATAAAAACATTAATTAATTAAGTTCTGATTAATCTAACTGGGTAAGTTTTTCCCGAATTCCACTGAGGAACATATAAGTTGTCATCATTGTCCACACAAACATCATGAGGATTTAAAAAAGTCTTTTCATCATATAAAGGTTTTTCTAATATTCCATCCTTATAGTTAGGCATATTTCCTCCCGGCATCGAAACAATTTTGTTGTTACTATCCAGAATTGCTAACATGCCATCATAATTCCACCAACTTTCAGTTATAATCACAGCAAAGAACAAATTGTCTCCCTTGATAACAGGACGACAAATCCAACAACCTGGGAGCGATATAGTTTCAATATGATTCCCATTTAAATCAAATCTTTTAAATTCATTTTTTGTTCTTGATGAAATTAACAGAGTAGAATTTTTTTTATCTCTAGTGTCAAGCGTAATTCCGTGGCAACAGTCAAATTGATCTGATTTTTCTCCACGCCCGCCAAAGTGTTTTATATAATTCCCTTTTGAATCATATTTGATTATAAAATCTTTCCCATAACCATCAGCAATAAAAATGTCTCCATTAGGTGCAACTGCTGTTTCTGTAGGCTTGAAATCTTCAGCTGAATTGTATTCCTTGATTTCTTTAGGGAAATCAAGCTCCAATATTTTATTTCCTTTAAGATCAGTTTTACATACTTTATGTTTATCAGGATCAGTAATAAATAAAAACTCTTCACCACCTTCATCTACAATTGTTAACCCATGAGCTGAAGAATATCCGATACTCCATGATCCCTCAATTTTTCCAGATTGGTTATAGATTAAAACATTATTTTTGGGATGTGTTGTAGTCATTAAAATTCTATTTTTCCTATCCATTACCATTTCGTGACAATGATTAACTGGGAAGTCATTAGCATTTTGAACGCCCCATTTTTTATCTACTTTATATCTAAAATCACCATGACCAACAATTTCATTATTCTGTTTCAAATTTTTTCCAATGGAGAAAGATTTAAAAGGGACACTTATTCCAATGCCAATCAAAGCAGATTTTTTTATAAAGTTTCTTCTTGAATTTAATTTTCTTTTTTTCATGACAAAACTTCTTTTACAACATGACCATGAACATCAGTTAAACGATATCTTCTACCCTGATGTTTAAATGTTAGCCTTTCATGATCAACTCCAAGTAAATGCATTACTGTTGCTTGAAAATCATGGATATGAACAGGTCTTTCAGCTAAATTATATCCAAACTCATCAGTGGCTCCTATAGTTATTCCTTTTTTAATTCCAGCACCAGCCATAAATATTGTAAAACATTTGGGGTGATGATCTCTACCATATCCGGGGTCAGTAATTAAACCTTGAGTGTAATTTGTTCTTCCAAACTCTCCTCCCCAAATGACAAGAGTATCTTCCAACAGCCCTCTTTGTTTTAAATCCTTAATTAGAGCAGCGGTTGGCTGATCTGTATCTTTACATTGTATTTGGATATCTTTGTTAAGATTTCCGTGTTGATCCCAGCCTTGATGATAAAGTTGAATAAATTTGACATCTTTTTCCACTAATTTTCTTGCTAGTAGGCAATTTGCAGCAAAAGTTCCAGGATTTTTACTCTCTTCACCATACATGTCAAAAATATAATCTGGCTCATTAGAAACATCCATTACTTCGGGAACAGATGTTTGCATTCTATAAGCCATTTCATATTGAGACATTCTTGACAAAATTTCAGGATCCCCAATGTCTTCATAATTCTCATTTTCAAGTTTTTTAAGATAGTCAAGCTGCTCTTTCCTTAAATCTCCTGTGACACCAGGTGGATTTTCTAAATAAAGGACTGCATCTTTGCCTGATCTAAATTGAACTCCTTGATATTTGGAAGGTAAAAAGCCATTGCCCCAGGACCTTGCATAAAGTGGTTGTCCTTGTTTATCTTTTGTTACCAAAACTACAAACTCAGGTAAATTTTGATTATCTGAGCCTAAACCATAACTAACCCAAGAACCCATTGAAGGCCTACCCGGCAAATTCGAACCTGTTTGAATAAAGGTTACCGCAGGATCATGATTTATTTCTTCAGTATACATCGATTTTATGAAACACAATTCGTCAACTATTTTTGAAGTATGCGGCATAAGATTACTCATCCAGGCACCACTTTCACCATGTTGCTTAAAATCAAATATTGAGGATACTAAAGGGAAGCTAGCCTGCCCAGCTGTCATACCCGTAAGCCTTTGACCACCCCTTATACTTTCAGGAAGCTCTTGCCCATTTAATTTTTTTAATAAAGGTTTATAGTCAAATAGATCCAGTTGAGATGGAGCCCCACTTTGGAAGAGGTATATAATTCTTTTGGCTTTGGCAGGAAAATGAGGAAGCTTAGGACTTGGGTTTATACTATTCGAAATGCTTCCAAATACAGGCGATGGATTAATTAGAGAACCCAGAGTTAATGCTCCAAGGCCAAGAGAAGTTCTTGTTAGAAAGTCTCTTCGAGTATATTTTTCATTATGATGATGATCGTTACAATTCATAATTATCTTTTCATATAGACTTCATCGTGATTTAAAAGTGTATTTGCTACCATTGCCATTGCCGCTGTCTTGTATCTGTTTAAGCTTCTATCTCTAGGTTTTTCGCCACTTCTAAATATTTCATATGCAAGTTTAGGATTTTTTCTGAACTTATCAAGTTGTTGAAAGTAAAGTTCTTTAAGTAATTCTAATTCTTTCTCTTTCGGTTCTCTAGACGTACAAATTCTAAAGCCCAAAGAAATAGAATCATCAAGTGAATTTGGAGCTTCTTTTTGAATGCGTTCAGCAAGAATTCTAGATGCTTCAAAAAATTGAGGATCATTTAATAATACGAGTGCTTGCAGAGGTGTATTTGTTATTTCTCTTTTAACCGTACAAACCTCTCTTGTGGGAGCATCAAAAGTTGTCATTGATGGTGGAGGAGATGTTCTTCTTATGAACGTATACATGCTTCTTCTATAAAGACTATCCCCAGAAGATTCTTTATAGTTCATTAATTTTATTGAGAAATTAGATTTTTCCTTCCATAGTCCTTTAGGCTGATATGGTTTAACGCTATTACCCCCAACGTTTTTAACCAACAAACCACTTGTTGCTAGAGCATTGTCACGAATCATCTCTGCTGGAAGTCTATAGCTATTACTTCTAGAAAGAAAAATATTATTTGGGTCAATCTCAACAAATTTTTGATTTGGCACTGAGCTTTGCATATATGTATGCGAATTAACCATTAGTCTTAAAAGAGCTTTTATGTCCCAATTATTTTCAATTAGATAATTTGAAAGAAAGTCAAGTAGTTCAGGGTGAGATGGCAATGATCCTTGAACACCAAAATCATCAGGAGTTTGAACTATACCTTTTCCAAAGATCATTTGCCAATATCTATTGACAGTGACTCTTGAAGTGAGTGGATTTTTTTTATCAAAAAGCCATTTTGAAAGACCTATTCTGTTTTTAGGCAAATCAGAACCCATTTTTGGTAGTTTTGATGGAACATCAGCATTAACTTCATAACTAGGCATTGAGTAAAGTCCTCTTTCATAGACATATGACTTTCTTTTGTCAACCATATCTTCCATCACCATTATTTCTATTACATTAGAGACCTTATCTAACCACTGTGTTTTAAGATTTTTAAGCTCTCCATCTAGTTTAGTTACCCTATAGTCATAATTTATTATATGCTCTTTTTTTTCTAAATCTGTAGAGTTTATTTTTTCATCAATATCATATTGGTTGTAAATAAGTCCAACTTCATAATTTGTTAGAGGTTTGTTGTAGATAATAAGGTCATCAATTAAGCCTTTAAAAAATTTATTGTCACCACTTGATCCATCATAAGATACACCGACCATAACAGATCTTTTTTCCTCTTTTATTCCACTACTAGAAACGGGCTTAATTGTTTTATAGAGGTTGTCAACTAAAATTTGATTTTCAATTTTTGCCCCATTAAGATAGATATTAACTCCAGCGGCTTTACCTGAACCACTGTATGAGAATGACAAGTGATTCCAATTATTTTTCAGAATAGAATCTTTTGATTTTATATGGACTTGATTACCTGGTAAAGAACTTATAAGTCTAAAATTTATATAGTTCTGATCATCAAGATACAAATCCCAGCCTCTCCAATAATTATTCTTCCCGCCAGTGGTGCCCATAATTGTTTGCCCAAAACCTTTTTTTCTTTTTTCAGTATTAATCCATACAGAAGCTGAAAAGGGATCAGTCCATTCAAAATTAGGAACTGACTCAAGGTAGAATTGGGCTCCACCTTCTCCCATTTTAAAAGCATTCCCATCAACACCCTTTTCTATTCCAGGTTTTATATTACAAGTAATATTTAAATCATTGTCTACAATAAATTTAGAGGATCTAGCAAATGATCCTTGGACAATGTTTGAAACATCTGGACTGGTTTTTTTATATTTTGTAATTTTTTCAAGAGGAGCCTTTTGGATTATAGATCTATTAATTGATGAGAATGATTTGTAATCTGAAAGTTGATTTGAATAATCATAAAACTCAGAAAGTTCTTTTTTTGTTAGAGCTAATTTTGATTCCTTTTCACTCATTGTTTTTTCAATATTAGAGATCTCTTTCTCAGTTGATTCATCGGGCAACAATAACAAAGGACCAAAATCACCATCATCACCAGTCATTCCAAGTTCTCTTGTTTGATTAAAAAAGGCAGACAATTGGAAATAATCTTTTTGTGAAACAGGGTCAAATTTATGATCATGACATTTCGCGCACATCATAGTAAGTCCTAGAAAGGCAGTCCCTAATGTTTCTGTTCTGTCAAAAACATAATTTAATCTCCATTCTTCGTCTATAACCCCCCCTTCAGCAGTCATAGGTGAATTTCTATTGAATGCTGTTGCTAATTTTTCATCTCTCGAAGCATTTTCCCTTAAATCACCGCTCAACTGAACTGATACAAATTCATCATAAGGCATGTTTTGCTTAAATGCACTTATAACCCAATCTCTCCAGGGCCACATGGTTCTAATCCCATCAGCATGCAATCCATGAGAATCAGCATATCTAGAAAGATCAAGCCAATCCATTGTTAAACGTTCAGCATTTTCATCACTATTTAGAAGCTTGTCCACAATTTTAGAATAAGCATTTGGATCATCATCAGCAATAAAGGCATCAATTTCTTGAATACTTGGAGGCAAACCAGTAAGATCAAAATAAACTCTTCGAAGTAATTTTTCTTTTTTAGCAATTTCAGAAAAATCCAATCCTTGTTCTACTATCCTTTTATATATAAAATGATCAATTTCATTCCTTAATTTTTTATTTGGTTTTTTTGGATTTGGAACATTTACTTTTTCAACCGGTAAAAATGACCAATGTTCTTTCCATTCAGCTCCTTGTTCAATCCATTTCAAGATTATTGCTTTTTCTTTTGAGTTTAAAGTAAGCTTTGAATCAGGAGATGGCATCATAATTTCAGGATCATCTGATAAAATTCTATGTGCAACAGCACTTCCACTAAGACTTCCTGGAGAAATAGCTGTTGATCCACTAGATAATTTTGAAAAAGCAATTTTTTCATTGTCTAATCTAAGACCTGCTTTTCTTGCTTTTTCATCAGGGCCATGACAAGAAAAACATCTATCTGAAAGAATAGGTTTTACATGGTAGTTGAAATCAACTTTTTCCGGTAAATTAGCATATTCATAAGTAACTTCATCGGGAACGTCTAATGAGCATGAAAAAAATAAAATAGCTACTATAGGATAGATTAAAAGCCTCATTAAGAGTTGTTTCTATTGCTTAAATTTAAAAAAAAAGTAAATCTTAAAAAAATATGATATTTTTTACTCTTTGGGAAGGACATAGATATAATCATTATTTGTTAGCACAAAAAAATTATTTTCTCCAAAGGGAAGAATTTTCCTTGCATTTATTGACAGTGGAAGAGGAAGAAATTTTGAGCTGTTAAAATTTTCTGTTTTAGAATTCCAATCACTTAATATCCCTCCCGGATTTGCACTAGAAACTCCTAACTCTGTTACGTATTGATGAAAATTCCCTACATAAAATAGTTTAGGGATACTGTCTTTTAAAAAAGTAAAGTCTTCAATGGAACTAAACTGGGCTTCTTTAGGAAGAGCATTTGCAACAAATTTGCCGTCTTTGTTAATGAAAAGAGTTGATCTTAATTCATAAATATTTTTTGTTTCTAGGATTTGATTCTCATCTCTGCCAGTAAGACTTTTTATGTCTTTTACTTTTGAAAAAGTATTGTATTTAGGAAATTTCTTTTTTAAATAGGGTAGTTGTTTATCAAGTTTATCCTTAGAAGCAAAGGGAACATAGTCTCCAAAAAAATCATAAAAAATTATCGGGTCTAATTGAAAATTTTCATCAAAATCATCTAAATATATTTTAACAGGCTTTTCTTCGTTAGGCCTCCACTTAAAATTTGAACCTGCATTTCCAGCCAATATATCAATTTTGCCATCTAAGTTAATATCATCTACTAAAACGGTATTCCATAGGCCATTAGTTTTCAATAGCCCAAGTTCATCTGTTGCATCAATAAAGTTTTCATTTCCTTGATTTAATAGTACTCTAATGGGCATCCAATCTCCCACCTGAACAAGATCCATTTTAGAGTCACCATTAATATCAGCCCACTGACTATCCGTTATCATTCCAAATCTCTTTTTCAGTGTTATTTCAAAAGCATTTTTTTTGTTGTTTTTTAGAATAAAACTATAAGGGCTTAAACCGTATGATCCTGGGATGGATCTACTGCCAACAAAAAGATCATCAAAGCCATCGTTGTTAAAATCTGCGACAGATACAGAAGAGCCATTTGTCATGGGTAGTGAAACAGGCAATCTTGAAAAAGAGCCTTTCCCGTCATTTATATATATTCGATCCATTAGATTATCATCAAGTTCTGATAAGTCACTTCCGCCACTAACAACATAAATATCTAGATCACCATCATTATCTATATCAATGGTAGCAGCATCAACATCTTCGTATTTGCTATCCCTTATAAAATCTGGTGTTTCCA
>JAYYYF010000006.1:0-14174 GCA_036340635.1 Bacteroidota bacterium
TGTCTGTAAGAAACATGATAATCATTTATACCTATTATTTTAAAGAATTTATCTATAAATTTTTCATTGTAAAGGCACAAATGTTCAGACCAAAAGGTAAA
Organism: Bacteroidota bacterium; assembly: GCA_036340635.1. Classification (GTDB taxonomy): domain Bacteria; phylum Bacteroidota; class Bacteroidia; order Flavobacteriales; family Flavobacteriaceae. The sequence goes on from JAYYYF010000006.1 coordinate 102, forward strand.
GTCTTTGAACACATCAATTTCTGACTTCTTAATTAGAAAATCATTACCATGTGGTATTTCTATTATTATTTTACCGTTTGTATTTAATCTTGATAATAAATCCTCTAAGACCCTAATTGGGTTTTCTAGGTGTTCAAAAACGTGATTTAAAAAAATATAATCAAATGTAGAATCGCAATCATTTAAATCATATAAACAAGGTATTCCAATTGAACGAATATTTCTATTATTAACCTGATTTAACTCTAACCCTGTTAAATCTTTAGATATATTATTTTTTTGTAAAAGCTCTAAAAATCCCCCTTTACCACATCCAAAATCTAACACTGAGGAATTAATTAAAAATTCTTTATATATATCATATCTTATAAGATTATCTTCAAGAGGAGGGGTTTTTACAAATTCATTTTCAATTAATGTATAGCGTTCCCCTTTAGAATAATTCTCATTTTGAGAATAATACTTTTCTAAGTTTTCTAAACATTTATCCAAAATTAGACATTCTGTTTGTTTGTGAATTAAAACGTCAATTTCTTTAATATCTCTAGTACCAGAATGAAATAACTCGAGATCATTTTCACTAAGTATTTGTCTTTTTTTGAATAGTTCAATTAAAGGGTTTTGTTTTAGTAACATCTATATTATTTTTAAAAATTAAATTAATTGAAGCACCTTAGGAAACTTCGGACACTCCAACTATAATCACAAACGGATGATCTTGGAGAAAAGTAATTAATTCCATTTAATGGTTTTAAGAGATTCATACATTAAGTTGCATTCAGCTTCTGTGAATGCTGGCCCTTTTACGTTTTCAAAAGTAAATGATACCTCCCCATTGTATGCCGTAAAGAAAAAGTGATATTCAAATTGCCCAAAAAGATTAGTTTTTGCAATAAACCCATTTTCATCTTCATAAGTGTACTCAACTAATTCATTCATATCATTCTCTTCCCATTCCTTTTTCCTTTCATTTATCAATAATTCTTTGCTATATGGTAAAAAAGGGCCGAAACCTATTCTTACAGCAGGCACCTTCGTGCCATCATCCCTATACTCATAGTCTCCTTCATCAACAGAAATATTAAAGTTTTCATCAAGAGTAATTTCAGTAGACCAAGACTTACTAATAAGGCGGGTTCCTTTAGGGACTTTCATGCTAAAAGGGAGACATGTGCTAGTTTCGAAACCTTCGGAATCATTTTCAGACCCGCAAAAGTGACTTAAATCTAAAGTTGTATTAAGCGAAGGTAGTTCTTGAGTATTACCCCAAGAAAAGAAGAAAGCGGTAATCATTAGACAGGAGTATTTTTTCATGCTGACATTATTAAAGGTATTAAATATACGAAAAAGATGATTTTGAAATATTGCGGGATATAATCTGAACTAAACTAGTAAATAAAAGGATTTAAAAAGTTATTTAAATCTTTCTTTTCAACTTTCTCCTTAAAGTTTTCGAAGCATTGTCATCGAAGTCATTATTTCTTGTGTATGAAATTTCTTTACTTTTTTCTTGTTTAATTTTAACCAAGGGATGAGACAGGGATTAATAATTGGAAAGGTAGTGAAATAAAGGAAGTTCTTTAAAAGTTAAAAAAAAAAAATGATTTTAGTATTTTAGTTGTAAATTGAAACACTATAAAAAAAAGATTATGACTAAAAGAATTAAAATTTTTACTGTTATCGCATTTTTGATGGTTTCTTGTTCAAAAGATGTTACAGATGATCTACAATCTCAAATAACACAACTTCAGCAAACCATTCAAACATTACAAACTAATATTACCACGCTGGAAGGGCAAATAAGTTCGGCAAGTAATGCAAACACAACCCTTTCTCAACAATTGTCAGCAGCTCAAACAGCTCTTAATAATGCAACTGCTCTTATTGCTGCGGCAAATGTTGATATTGATGCATTAGAGGCTAGTTTAGCTTTTGCTCAAGAAGCTCTTGAAGGGATTGATTACAGTGCGACCCAAGGATTTAATTCCGTTGGAAATGTTGCTGATCAGACGCCAACGCAGGCTAAAAAAACCATTTATGGACGCTGGAATATTGCCGGTTCATCTAAATCTTCGTGTTCTTATGATTTTCTTGAATGGAATGATGACACATATATTCTTTCACTTAACCTACCGGATGGAGAGAAAGGTACAGTTTTTGGGCCTTATACTTTAAACGAAGCTGCAGATGGCACTGTTGAGAGCGTCGATCTAGATTTTGATGCAGGAATATCTATAGTTCAAATCGCAAGAATAACAAATATTGTTGTTACAGAAAGTGGTGGAACTATAAATGCAACTTTTGATATTGAATTAACATTGCCAGAAGCGCTTGAAGTTTGCCAAGCCTCTTTACCAGGGAGTGTTACTTGTGAAAAAGAAGAGCCCATGGATGAAGCAACATCTTCATCTGCAATTAGTAATCATGCAAAATTAATTGGCAAATGGGAGTTAACGGGTTTTGAATCAAGTGATGGAGATACTATAGAGGATGTTAAAAGTTGCCATGATGGTGATGGAGATGGAACAGCTGATGGTTCTGGCAGTGATGGAGAATGTACCGATGCGGACAGGCTTTTTGTTACTTTCTCTGATTTTGGAACATATTCAGTTGTGGCACTTGCGGCAGACGGTTCAGTTCTAAATGTCGAAGTTTCATCTTGGGATTGGCATAATGCTAGTCAAACTAAGATGAAAGTTTATTTTTCAGATCCCGATTCACCGGATGAATACGGAATTTATGACATTGTAACACTTACAGAAACAGATTTGCAAGTTACGGGAGGGTATACTGATACTTACACACAACAAAATGCGGATGGTACTTCTACTGAGGTAACAGTTGAAGTAACCGAGACTTTAACTTTTGCAAGAGTAGATGAGGATGAATAAGTCAGGCTAAGCCAGTGAAATTTAATTATAAAAAACCCCTTGTTTTCAAGGGGTTTTTTGATTTACTGCCTGTCTGATATATATTCGTATATGTTTTGGTGACGTTTAAAACCCGTAACTCGACCTTGACTATTTCGTAAAATGTATAGAGCCTCTCCAAGACTATCATTTTTTAAAATACGCCTAAAATAATCTTCTTCTATTTGTTTAAAATGACTAAATGAGGCCTCTTGATTTGGCAGCGATAGCAGAGCTATTTCATCGCCCCAAGAGCTTAAGTAGCTTTCACCTCCCCAAGGCTGAACATTATAAAAGCCCTCAATAGCAGCAAATTTATGAGCCTTTTGATCTTTTTTTAAATTAACCTTGGCCAAAATTTTACTTACTCCATTAGCGTATTTTGAAGGATTTGTGCCATTGGCATTAATCATTACAGCAAAAGCCCTATTCTTTTTAGTGTCAATAGACAAAACAGATCTATACCCAGGGCAAGAGCCTCCATGACCAACTCTCCTTTCAGAATCTTTGCCATACACTCCAAAACCATACCCTCTCTTTACATCTGTCAATGTATCATTCAATTGAGTGGCATGCATTTTTTTCAGAGTTTCTACTTTCAGGATGGGACTTTCAATTCCTGACAAAAGATTCAATTGCCAGAGGGCAAATTTCCCTAAGTCAATACTATTGGAGCTAAATCCAGCGGCAGGGTCAATTCCATTAGCACTAAAGAAAGGAACCAAATCACGCGAGCCATCCCTTTTTTTTGCGCTATAACCCAAGGCCAAATCAGCACCATATTTTCGAATATCCATATAGGTTCTTGTTTGATTCATCCCTATCGGATTAATTATATTCTCTTGAATGTAATCGTCATATGATTGTTTTGAAACTTCTTCAATTACATAACCTAAAAGGGTAAGGCCCAGATTACTATATTGATAATATTTGTCAGCAGGGTAAAGCGTTTCTTGTTTAGCTAATTCTCCAATAACTTCTTCTTTTGAGGGGAAATTAAAATTTGGTTGCGACCAATAAGGGTGGTTTGATTCTCTTGGCAGCCCTGAAGAATGCGTTAAAATATTTGCAATAGTGATTGGTCCACTTTCTGAGAATAGTTGTTTTAAGTTAAAAAAAGGTAAGTGCATAGAAATGGGGTCATCCAATTTTATTTCCCCCTTTTCAACTAATTGCATAATTGCGATAGAAGTAAAAAGTTTTGAAATAGAACAAATACTAAAAAGAGAGGATTGTTTTAAAGCGGTTTGATCATCTGAAACACCAAGGGCAATACTCCAATCTATCCTTTGATTCTGAACAACGGACATTGTTAGTCCAGGGATTGATTCATACTCTAATTGCCCCTTTAACCAAACTTTTGAAAGATTATAAGCTTCAGTATAATTTTTTTCTTCTTCAGCAATGAGAACTGTTTTTTCTTCTTCAGCCGATCTTTTACAACTCAAAATTAATAGAACTAGCAGTAGGATTATTTTTTTCATCAATAAAAATTTTGTGATTCCTAAATATACTCAAGTTTTGATTAAATTTGAGTGTGGAAATTATAATTGGGGTTTTAAGTTTTTTGGCGTTAGGTCTTCTCTATTTACTTTATAATCTGAGAAACAATTCGAATTCCTCTTCAGCAAATGATTTAATGAAGTTTTCTGAATCTCTAATATCTCAAATTCAGGACATAAGGAAGGAGATGGATACAAATTCAAAAGAGAGTAGGATTGAGATGGAATCAAGATTAAAAGAAATAAACAAACAAATGAATGACTTTCATAAAACTTCAGCAACTAATATGACCCAACAATTTAAAGAATCAAATAAGGTGATTAAGGATGTAACAGGAGAGCTAGAAAAGATCAAGGGAACAAATGAGCAGGTTCTTGGTTTTGCAAATCAAATGAAAACTTTAGAAAAAATACTTAGCAATCAAAAACAAAGAGGTGTTTTGGGAGAGATTCAATTAGAAAACCTTTTATCGAATGTTCTTCCCCCAGAGCTTTTTAGAATGCAGTATTCGTTTAGCAATTCTGAGACGGTTGATGCAATTGTCAGAGTTGGAGAATATATCATTCCAGTAGATGCTAAGTTCTCTTTAGATAATTATAACAAGATGATTGAATGTAGTGATAAAGAGGAATTGTCAGACTTAGAAAAGAAATTTAAATCAGATATTAAAAATAGAATTGATGAAACATCAAAATATATAAGGCCAAATGAAGGAACAGTTGATTATGCTTATATGTTTATCCCTGCCGATGGCTTATATCAAGATCTGTTGAATAGTAGAGTTGGGACACTAAAAATTAATCAGAGAGATTTGGTTTCATATGCTTTTACAAAAAAAGTTATGATTGTTTCTCCAATGAGTTTATTCCCAATGCTTCAGGTTACTGTAAAAGCACTGCATAATCTGAAAGTTGAGGATTCTATTAATGATATATTAAAGAATGTGGAGAAACTTTCAACTCATCTAAACGCATATAAAATTTATCATGAAAAACTTGGGAATACTCTTGGCACTGCAGTAAATCATTATAATGAGAGCTTAAAAGAATTTAAAAAAATAGATAAAGACGTAATTAAAATTTCATCTGGGGAATCACAAATAAAAGTTGAGGCAGAGGCTTTAGAAAAACCCGGAGTAGAATAAAAAAATAGAGTTATGAAAAAAAACATCACTAAAACCTTGATTTTCTTTTTAATAATTATGACGGGATGTAAAAATCAGGAAAAGAAACAGCACAAACAATCAGATAAAAATAAAATTACTATCTCTAAGCTAGAAGGATCTCCTAATTATGATGGGGCAGCTTTATCTATAGATGAAAATAATTTAAAATTTAATGAAAATGGAGAAGTTAATTTTGATTTTAAGGTTGAAAATTATGACTTGGGTGCTCAGACAGCTAATGCTAAAGAAAATGGTTTAGCTAATTCTGGGAAAGGGCAACATATTCATTTTATTTTAAATAATGGTCCTTACTCTGCTCATTATGACTCTAATTTTGATAAAACTCTTGATCCAGGGAACAATGTAGTCTTATCTTTTCTTTCAAGATCATATCACGAGTCCCTTAAAAACACTGGGGCGTTTTCATTAATTCAACTAAATGTTGGAGAACAAAAGAAAGATTTAATTGATTTATCATCGCCACTTATGTTTTATAGTAGACCTAAAGGAACATACGAAGGAGATGATACAAAGAAATTACTTCTTGATTTTTATTTGATTAATACAGAGATTTCTCCTGATGGCAATAAAGTTCGAGCAACAGTTAATGGAGAAGAATTCTTAATTGATGAGTGGACACCCCATTATATTGAAGGACTCCCCTTAGGTGAAGTTATTGTAAAATTAGAGTTGTTAGACAGTAATGGTAACTTGATTGATACACCTTTCAATCCAGTAGAGCGAAAAGTTATTCTACAATAGAAATACTTAATTTACTTAAGTGAATTTTCAATGTCAGATTTTAGAATTGCAACGGCTTGTTTCCATTTAAAAAGACTTACTTCATCATTGGGAAATTTATTATTGGCTTTTTGAACTGCGGTTTCAATTTGATCTGACCATTCTGAGAGGAGAGCATTTATTTTAGTTAGATTAAAATATTGTTGTTTGAATATAAGATCTAATTCATTGTATCTGTCTTTATAGATTGAGTAGCTTCCTATAATTTTATCACATGCTGCGGACCTTTGTTTTATTTGAAGAACACCATAACTAAAACCAGAACAGTTTGAACTGGTTTCATCCCATTCGTCTTTAATCGGCGTAACAGGATTTTTATCGGAGGCAATATTTTCAAAAGCATTGTCAAGATCCCAGGGAATTATTTGCATCTTATCATTGTTTGGATCTTCATACCAATAATAGTTATGGTTTGAGTAATTATCATCCTCATCATTGTACCAATGCAAAAATCCATCATCATGAGCAATTCTTCTGTCTACTAGGATTGTTTTCAAAAATAGATCTCTGTCTATCCAACTATTAATGACTGTATTCAAGTCTGTTTCAGAGACGTTTTCGACTTCACTTCCAAATTTCAATATTTTGGATACGTTAGCTATTTCTTCATTTGTTTTAAGCCCTTTTTTGAAATATGATTCAGAATTTACTTCTCCGGCATTATTAATTGGCCAAACTTCTTTATATAGATTGCCATCACCATCTTCAAAATGTTTATTTGTGAAAGGGCCGTCAATATTTTCTGTATTCGCAAATAAGCCATTAAATTCTCCATTTATATATAAGAGTGCATGATTAGATCTGGGAGCAGTAACACCAAAATTTCTGAACATCCAGTATCCCAATCGCTCATGCATTTTAGAATCATCTAAATTTTGTGAATGAAATTGAAGTTTTTTTAACCCATAAAAAGTTTCGTCTCCTGACAGCCAGTTAACTTTGATTTTCATTGAAAGTTTTGGGCAAGTTTTAAAACCACTTGGATTTGTCCAATCTGAACTAGAGAGGCATCCAACCCAAGCACCGATAGATCCCTTATATCTTATTCCAACTTTTTTTATGACCCTATTTTCAAAAACAAGAGATCCTTCAACATATTTTTCATCTGCAGGAGCAGAAGCGATTTTGTCTAGATTTAGTTCTGACAGGTAAAGGTCAAATCTGTGTAATTTATTTTGATCGTAGATGTAATCTGAAGAATGAGTGGATTCTTGAGAATATTCCTCAAAGGATTCTAAAATTTCATCTATACCTAGGGGAGTGTCAGAGGAATTGTTTTTGGAACATGAAAAAAAAACGAATAGCGAAAAAATAATAACCCTCAATCCTTTACCTTTTAATAATACATCAGATCTTTTTAAGAGAAAAAAACCAGAATAAAACATTTATATTTATCTAAAATTAAAATTATTTTAAAAAGTAGGGGGTTAATTTTTGAAATTGGTGTATATACAAAAACTTATAATTTATTTGATATGAAAACTTTAAACTTATTTAAATCGAACCTTTTAAGAGGGCTTTTTGTTTTAGCAGCGGTTCTATATTCTTGCAACAAAGATATCGATGGCTTTGATATTTTGGATAAAATGTCTGATGATGCACTGATAGAAGCAATTGCGAAATCATCTGAGAAACAAGAGATTGATTACAACCAATTGCCCTCATCTGCAAAGATTATTATTAATGAAGATTATGAAACAATGACAGCAGATATTTCTTTCAAGGTAGAAGATTTAGGGTATGAGGTAAAAATGATTGATTATACCCCTTTATATGTTGCAGAGAAAAGTGAGGTTTATTTTAATAAAAACGGTAGAGAATTGGTCTCAGAGAACAAAAAATCAGAAAAGGGAAAAAGGAAAAAGAAAAGGAAACCTTTCAAGTTTGTTTTCCCGGTAAGTTTTGAGATGCCAGATGGGTCAACAATCAGCGCAAATGATAAGGAAGAATTAAAGGCTTTAATCAAGGCATGGTATGATGAAAATCCTGATTCAAAAGAGAGACCTAAATTGGTTTATCCTGTAGATCTTGATTTTGGAAATGGCAGAATTGTTACGATTAACAGTGAGGAAGAGATGAAAGAACTGAGAAAAAAAATAAAAGAAAGACAACGTAATAAGAGGCCGTTTAAGTTTGTTTTTCCAATCAGCTATGTCATGCCAGATGGATCAACAATAAGCGCAAATGATAAAGAAGAATTAAAGTCTTTAATCAAGGCATGGTATGATGAAAATCCTGATTCAAAAGAGAAACCTAAATTGGTTTATCCTGTAGATCTTGATTTTGGAGATGGCAGAATTGTTACGATCAACAGTGAGGAAGAGATGAAAGAACTGAAAAAAAAATTAAGAGAAAGAGCCTCTCAGGGACAATCAAACAGTGCCCCTAAAGGGAGATAATGTTGAACCTTTATTTATTTGGTTTGAAATGTCACTCCTTCAAAAAGATTTTGAAGGAGTGATTTATAAAAATAAGTTTTGAAAGAAAGTGAATTTAAAAATCTTTATGACAAATATTTTGACAGTATCAGAAGGTATATTTATTATAGATGTTCAGATGAAGCTTTGGCAACAGATGTTGCTCAGGACTGTTTTTTAAAACTATGGGAAAAAAAATATTTTTTACATCAAAAAAATATTAAAGCCTTATTATATAAAATGGCAACGGATGAGTTTATAAATCATTGGAGAAGGGGAAAAAGGAAAATAGAATTTGCCAAAGAGCATTTTGAAGTAAAATCTGCTGAAGGAGAAATTGAGACAGAAGATTTAACCAAGTATAGAGAAAAAATGCAATTGATTTTGTCAGGATTAGGTGAAAAGCAAAGAAGTGTATTTTTAATGAATAAAATGGACGGCCTTACTATATCAGAAATAGCAAATTATTTAGGACTTAGCATTAAGGCTGTAGAAAAAAGGATGACTCAAGCTTGGAAATATATTAAATTAGAGGTTGAGAAAAAATAGAATTATATGGATGATAGTAAAATGAACAGATTTTTAAAAAAAGGGGATATTAAATTTTCTAAAAGTAAGGAGCAAATTTGGGAGGAAGTTTTTTCAAAAAATTTGGCAGCAAACAAAAAAGGAAACAAAACAATTTCATGGGTTGATTTTTTACCTAAAAAAAGGATTGGGTTTGCTGTTGCTGCAACTGTTTTAGTTTTGCTTGGGGTTACTTACTTTAATTATCAAAATAATGTAGGTGTATATGAAGGGGATGAAGTTATCTATAAGATTTCAAAAGAAGAGATTGCGGAAATTGAATCTTCCACTATGTTTGAATCTCTATTTATAGAAGATCAGGAAGTTGACTATTTTTTTAATATGTACGTTGCAAATCAAATTGTAGATGAATAATTTTAAAAAAAGTTAAAACTTGGGCTCATGAGAAAAATATTTTTGTACATCCTTTTTTCAAGCTTTATTTCTATTGCTTATTCTCAGCAAAGGCAAGGTCCTCCTCAACCAGGAATAGAAGCAAGGCTTTTCCCGACAATGAAGACTTTATCACAGGAGCAAAAAAATCAAATTGTTTCTGAATTAGACAATATAAAGAGATCTAGAGAATTATTTAGAGGGACCTTGTCAAAAAAACAATTAGATATTTTGAAAAATAATACCCTGTCTTCTTTAAAAAAAAGAGAGATGTTAATAAAAACATTTACTCCTTCTCAAAGAGATATTCTTAATAAAGCTGATGTTAGGGTAAAAAATCTTATTCATAGGGTAAAATCAAATTTTTCTGATAAGCAAAGGAAGGAACTAAATGATTTAAAAAGGAAGTATTCAAAAATAAGACAAGGGGATCCAAGGGGGAGTCGTCTTAAAGCTGGAGAAATGGAAAGAAGAAGAAAAAGTCCTTTGCCAAAAAATAATCGGGGGAATCGTTAAATATTAATTCATAGTAATCAATTAAAAGTATATTTTAGCCACTTAAAAGAAGCGGTGTTTGAAAAATTTTGTTCTCCACTTTTTAATAATATCCCATATAGGGTTTTCTCAAGAAAATATATTATCAAAAGAAGCTGAAGAGATAATTGATGAATTATTTTATGGTGAGCTATTTGAAAGAACAAAAACAGATTTCGTTTACTCCAGTCTAAATTATAACAGCAACACATATTTTTCTGGAAGAGAAGCATCAGTGGACCAATTTAATTTTTCTCCTCAGATAACATATCTTAACACAAAAGGATTTTTTGCTACTTTAACAGGAATCTATTTAAGTGAGGTAATCCCTGCATGGGATTTAACGGCTCTGTCGATTGGATATTATTTCAATATTGAAAGCGTGAGTGATAAAATAAATTTCAACACTAGTTACAGTAGATATTTTTATTCGCAGACTTCAGATAATTTTGTTAATTCACTAATTCTTGGGGGCAGTTATTTTTCAAATGATGAAAAGTTTTTTTTAAACATCAATTCAAATTATTTTTTTGGAGGAGAATCTTTTTTTCAAGTAACAACAAATGCTTTGTATTCCTTTAATATAATTGGAGAGTCTAATGAAGATGACTATATAGATGGAACAGCAGAATTAATTGGCAAGAGGACTTATCAAGGAGAAGAATTTAGTTTAAAGTTTAATCCAAGGATAAGTTTTATTATAAGTCAAGAGAATATAAATCCCGAATATTACTTTTATAAAGAATTTTTGGACTCGGGGGAATTGCCCAAAGAACGCCACTTAGGGGAAACACTTTTTGGCCTAATAAATACACAATTTAGATTCCCTATCTATATTGAGATGAATAGATTTAGCGTTGAGGCATCTTATAGCATTAATTTTCCAAGAGATATTTTAAAAAAAGAGACACTATCTACCACAGGCTTTTTTAGTTTAACAATAGGACACTTGTTTTCTTTTTAGTACTAAACAGGACGATTATTTTTCCATTTGATATAGACATAAAGAGGTATTCCTAATATAAGGAGTATAAACCCGTAGAAGACACTTTCTTGCCCAGATCCGTAAATAGCCCATAAACTAAATAAAAATCCTGCTGCAGAAAGTATAATATTTTTAAAAACTTTGCCGTTTTGAAAATTCCTAAAAGAAATTAACGAAAATGAAATAGCTGTGAAAAGATATGGGACGAGACAGGTAAATGTTGATAGAAGAATAATAAACTCAAACTGATCCACCAAAGAGTCATTATAATTCATTAGCATTACAAAGGAGGTTAATATACTTCCTATTATTAGACCTAAAAGAGGAACTCCCTTACTATTTTGTTTTCCAAAGACTTTTGGGAATAATTTATCTTTTGAAGCAGCCATGGGCATTTGTCCTGTCATTAATATCCATCCGTTTAACGCTCCTATTCCTGCCATTATTGTTCCCAGCCCTACGAAAGAAGCAATATATTTGCCACCCATTTTCTGCGCGGCATCAACAAAAGGAGCTGGCGAATTTTGCATTATTTCTGCTGGTAAAATACCAAATAAAACAGCCGTGCCTAAAAAATAAACTAATACACAAATTAATGTCCCTATCATTGTGGCTTTAGGAATATTTTCTTTAGGATTTTTAACATTTTCAGCTGGAATTGACGCAGATTCAATTCCTAAAAAAGCATATAATGTCAAACTTGCTACAATTGGAATAATGCTAATATCAGAATTATTTGTGAGATTAAATTTTGGGAAAATGGATGTGTCGAAAAAGAATGCCCCCAAAACAATTACCATTAATAGAGATAAAAGTTTTAAAACTGTTGTGAAAATCTGAACAATTGCAGAATCCTTTACCCCTCGTGTATTAATGTATGTTAAAAACCAAATAATAGAAATACCATATGTAACTGAGTAAATGGGGTCACTTGTTATAGATGGGAAAAAAAACCCAGAGGCTCCTACTACTGAAACAACAATTGCACTATTTCCAATCCAAGTAGAAACCCAGTACCCCCAAGCAACTAAAAACCCAATAAAGTCACCAAATCCATTTTTAGAATAAACGTATGGCCCTCCACTTTTATCCGAGATAATTTTACTTAAACTACTGAAAATAATAGCTAGAATAATTGCCCCAAAAGCAGAAATTATCCATCCAACTAAGCCAATGGATCCATATTTTGAGAGTGCTGCAGGGAGAACAAATACACCAGCCCCAATCATATTACCTACAACTAGTGAGGTGGCAGCAAGCAGATTAATTTTTTGATGTGACGACTTCATTTTTTCCTTAAGACAAATAATTGTTTAAATTTAGTTCTAATATCAAAAAAAGAGGATTAAAATGCATTATAATTTTATTATAGATAAGGACATTAATAAAGCTGAGACTCTGCCGTCAAAATTTTATATGAACGAATCAATTTTTGAATTAGTAAAGATTAAAATTTTTTCAAAATCCTGGCAATGGATTGGTCATGAGGATCTTATTGATAAGCCAAACTCAGTTTGCCCGCTCAATTTAATGGATGATTTTTTAGATGAGCCAATTTTACTTACTAAAGATCAAAAGGGAGTCATTTCTTGCCTTTCCAATGTTTGTACCCATAGAGGGAATTTACTCGCTTTAACCCCTGTCAAAACTAAGAAACTTGTATGTATGTATCATGGCAGGAGGTTTAATTTAAATGGAGACTTTGAATTTATGCCTGAGTTTGAAAAAACAAAAAATTTTCCTAGAGAGTGCGATAATTTATTCAATTTCCCAATAGAAAAATGGGGTCCGTTTTTATTTATGGGAATCGCCCCTCAATACGATATAAAAAAAGTTTTTGAAAAAATTAACAAGAGGATAGGATTTCTTCCATTAAAAGACTTCTCGCTAAGGGAAGATCTTGGGAAGGATTACATAGTTGATGCTAATTGGGCTTTATATTGCGATAACTATTTGGAAGGGTTTCACATTCCTTTTGTACATGAAGATTTGAATAAAGAATTAGATTACGGAGATTATGATACGGAAATTTATGATTATTTTAATGTACAGGTAGGATATACAAATGATTCTTCAATTGCATTCGATTTTCCAAAAAATCATGTAGATTATGGAAAAAAAATAGCAGCATATTATTTTTGGGTCTTTCCAAATATGATGTTCAATTTTTATCCTTGGGGTCTTTCCATAAATATAGTAAAGCCAATTGCTGTGAATAAAACTAAAGTATCTTTTATTCCTTATGTGTATGATTCAAGTAAGTTAGACTCTGGGGCTGGCAGTATTCTTGATAAAGTAGAAAAAGAAGACGAATTTGTTGTACAAAATGTTCAAAGAGGAATGCGTTCTAAATACTATGACACGGGAAGATTTTCTCCAACCAGAGAAAAGGGAGTTCATCATTTTCACCTCTTGGTTTCAGATTTTTTAAACAAGTAAAAAATGAGTAGTAAAAAAGTTATAATTTTTAGGAAATTAAAAGGCCAAATAGTAGTTCAGGGAGATGTTAAATTAACAGATGAAGAGGGGGTAAAAATTGAACATAGAGATAGATTTACTCTATGTGGTTGTTCTAAATCAAAAAAATTGCCATTTTGTGATGGTTCTCATAAAGATGAAATTTAAGTCGGCATGGTTTTTGCCTTTTTTATTATAAATAGGCTAATGATGAAAAAAATATTATTTATCGTTTTTTTTTACTCAAGCATCGCATATTCTCAAAAAATGTATTCTGTTGAATATAGTTCTCAAGCTGATGTTAAAGTTTATGTAGTTGATTATGTTTCCCAGGCAGATCTT
>JAYYYF010000007.1:0-13529 GCA_036340635.1 Bacteroidota bacterium
TCATTATTTATTGTTGGCTTTTCATTATCGTTGCCACTATATTTATATGATAATTATAAAAAGTGAAAAATATTATTAAAAAACATCATTTACTATAATAATATAAACTACATTTGCTGAAATTTAATTCATAAATGAAAGGAACAGTAAAATTTTTCAATGAGTCTAAAGGTTATGGTTTTATCACAAATGATGAAACTGGAGAAGACCTATTCGTTCATTATTCAGCCCTTGGAAACCTTACTATCAAAGAAGGTGATAAAGTAGAGTATGAAGAAGGAGAAGGTAGAAAAGGAAAAGCTGCTACAAAAGTATCCCTTATATAGCTTTATTAATCTCAGAAGGCCTCAAATTTTGAATAAAATTTTATTTTTTTATTCAATGCTTACCTTGTTCTATCAGTAATAGTTTCAATTAATAGTAGTTTCAATTTTAATAATTGCTCGGCACTGTTATTGCTAATTAATTATAAATTTGTATTTCTAATTTTTGATGTTAAAACCTTACCAAAAATCTCGTAGTTCAAAGAAAAATCAAATTGAAAAAATGTTTGATAAAATTTCTGATGATTACGATTTCCTAAATTGGATTATAACTTTTAATAATCACAAGAGGTGGAAAAATAATATTCTTTCAATAGCAAAAAAATTAAATCCGACAAAGGCTCTAGACATAGCTACTGGTACAGCTGACATTGCCATAAAGCTTGGAAGTATTCCAAATTGTGAGGTCGTAGGAGTTGATATTTCTGAACAAATGCTAAATATTGGGAGAAATAAAATAAGAAAAAAAAATCTGCAAAAATCAGTTTCACTTCAAAACGGAGATGCTGAAAATTTAAATTATAATGATAATTTTTTTGATCTCATAACCATTGGGTTTGGTGTTCGAAATTTTCAAGATTTAGAAAAAGGCTTGGGTGAAAGCTTTAGAGTTTTAAAACCAAATGGGGTTCTGATTGTTCTCGAAACATCTGTGCCAGAAAATAAAATAATTAGATTATTATACTCTTTTTTCACAAGAACGTATATCCCATTGATGGCAAGTATTTTTTCAAAGGATAAATTAGCATATAAATATTTATTAAATTCTGCAGAATCGTTTCCATCAGGGGAAAAATTTAAAAAAATTTTAGAGAAAGTCGGTTTCAAAAATATTTCCATCAATCCTAAACTTTTAGGTTCTTCTACTATTTATATTGCATCTAAATGATAAACGAAAAAGAGTTTATTGGATTAATTGATTCAAACATAAAAAGCAAAATCCCATTTGTAGCTTACAAATTTGGCAGCAAGGATTTGGTAAGTTGTATTATTGGAAACTCTACAAGAATTAAGTCCAGTGAATTAGATAAAAAGAATGGTTTTATTTTTATGCCTTTTGATTCTTCAGAAAATGGAGTTTATATAGAGTCACAAAAAAAAATTATTACTAAAGCTGTTTTCCAATCTGTTTTTAATAATACCATAGAGCATACTCATACAAATTTTCAGAACAAAAAGATAGAGTATATTTCTTATGTTTCACAAGTAATAAAAAACCTTAAAAAATATAAACTTAGAAAGATTGTAGCCTCTACATGCTTAGAATATAATATTCAAGATGTTTCCAAATCTGAGATTTTTATGAGGTTAATTTCATTAAATCCAAGCGCCTTTTCCTATATGTTTTTTTCCGAAGAAACTGGGGTTTGGATTGGAGCATCACCCGAGCAGTTAGTTGAGATTACAAAAAATAAACTCACTGCACATGCGTTAGCAGCAACTAAAATTAATTATCACCAAAAATGGAGTAATAAGGAACTTAATGAACAGCAGATCGTGTTAAATGATATGATTAATAATTTAGCTAAATATTGTAATGATATTTCTAGTTCAAAATTACAGACTGTAAGTGCTGCAAATTTATTTCACTTAAGGAATTCAATCACTGCAAGATCAATTGGGAAAATTTCAGAAATAATCAACAGCCTTCATCCAACACCAGCTGTCGCAGGATCTCCTAAACAAAGCTCTATTGAATATATACTGAAAAATGAAAAGAACAACAGGGAATATTATACAGGTTATTTAGGTATTTTAAAAGAAGATGATTGTAATTTATTTGTAAATATTAGATGTGCTCAGATCATCGGAAATAAGTTAAAAGTTTTCGTAGGGGCTGGAATTACACCAGAAAGCGTCCCAGAAAATGAGTGGGATGAAATATTAGAAAAATCAAAAACTATTCTTAGGATTTTTAGTTCCTGTTAAGCATTAATTATTATTATTTTTGCACTATATGAAATATCCTGAAATTCCAGTTGCACAAACATTAATACTTTCATGTATTCAGTACGATTTTTGTAATGTTGTGATATCTCCAGGGTCAAGAAATGTTCCCTTGGCAATTGGATTTGCGTCTAATAAAAAGTTTAATTGTTATAGTATAGTTGATGAAAGGTCTGCTGCTTTTTTTGCTATTGGAATTTCTCAAAATTCAACTAAACCTACAATATTAGTTTGCACCTCTGGCTCAGCACTTTTAAATTATTATCCGGCCATTTCTGAGGCATATTTTAGTAGAATTCCTTTAATAGTTCTTTCAGCTGATAGACCCTCATATAAAATTAACATTGGAGATGGTCAAACAATTAATCAGCAAGACGTATTTCGAGAAAACATTTACTTCTCTGCATGCTTGCAGCAAGACCCAGTTCATGCAACAGAGGAAATAATAAAAAGTAATTTTCAAAAAATAATTGCAAAAAGTATTTCAGAGAAAGAAATAATAAAACTTCAGAAAAAAGTTCAGCACAATAATGAGATAAAAATTAAGAAAGCATTTGAATTATGCCTTAAATCAAATCAACCTGTTCATCTAAATATTCCAATGGAAGAACCATTGTATAATTTTATTGATCATCCAGAAATAGTTTTAAGCGCAAGAAAAAAAGTAAAGCCTGTTGTAGCTGAAAAATCTTCATTTGAAAAAATTGTAAGCCATATAAAAAAAACAAAAAAAATACTTTTGGTAATTGGAGTTCAAGAGGAACAATTTCTTTCAGAAAAGTCAATTCGTAATATAAACGCTCTAACGAATATTGTTGTCTTTAAAGAGCATACTTCTAATGTTACTGACGAAACATTTTTATCAAATATTGACCGATTACTTGCACCTATAGAACTCATGAAAGAGTCTGATAGGCTATTTAATGATTTGTCACCAGAGATAATAATTTCCCTGGGAGGAATGATTATTTCAAAAAAAATCAAATCATTTTTAAGAAATTATAAGGCACATAATCACTTCCATATAGGCTTAAATCCAGCAAATAGCACCTATTACATAAAAGCTAATCACATAGAAGTAAATCCAAACCATCTTTTCGAAAATTTGGAGTTGCCAAAAAATAATTTCACTTATAGAGATAATTGGTTACAACTGCGACAAAAAATCAATATTCTACACAAAAGATTTTTAAGAGTTGTCAAGTTCTCTGATTTAAAAGTATTTGAAATATTATCCAACAAAATACCATCTAATTATAGAATACAAGTTTCAAATAGTTCGCCAGTCCGGTATTTTCAATTGTTTAATTTAAAAAATAATAATGCTATGTATTGTAATAGGGGAACTAGTGGCATTGATGGATGTACTTCTACAGCGATAGGTATGGCTGCAAAAGATACCCCAGTAGTGTTAGTTACAGGGGATCTAAGTTTTCTTTATGACATGAATGCGCTTTGTATAAAGTACATCCCCAACAATTTTAGAATTATCATTATAAATAATCAAGGGGGCGGAATCTTTAAAATTTTACCCGGTTATAAAAATAATAATGTTTTTTCTGAATATATTGAGACCAAACATAATTATTCTGCCTATAATTTAGCAAAAATGTTCAACTTTAAATATTTTTCAGTTTCAACAAAATTTGGATTGAATTTTGCACTAGCAACTTTTTTTAATCAGTCAAAGAAACCTAAGATTTTAGAGATAAAAACCAACTCAGATAAAAGTGAAAAAATTTTAAAAGAATATTTTAAATATTTGTCAAAGTCGGAAAAATAATTAACCTTTATTGATATGAAAGCAAGCTGGAAAAAAGTAAAAAATTATAAGGATATTAAATTTGATATTTTTAATGGTGTTGCAAAAATTACTATTAATAGACCTAAGGTTTATAATGCTTTTAGACCGGAAACAAATTCTGAAATGCTTGATGCATTTGAAATTTGCAGAGAAAATAATGAAATTGATATTGTTGTTATTACAGGAACAGGTGATAAAGCTTTCTGCAGTGGCGGAGATCAAAATGTAAAAGGAATTGGAGGATATATTGGTGATGATGGGGTCCCCAGGCTGAATGTTCTAGATTTACATAAAAAGATAAGGGAGTTGCCAAAACCTGTAATAGCTATGGTAAATGGTTATGCCATTGGAGGAGGCCATGTATTACATGTTGTTTGTGATTTAACTATTGCTAGTGACAATGCAATTTTTGGCCAAACTGGCCCTAAGGTTGGAAGCTTTGACGGAGGCTTTGGTTCTTCATACTTAGCAAGACATGTTGGTCAGAAAAAAGCTAGAGAAATTTGGTTTTTATGTAAACAATATACTGCACAAGAAGCATTTGAAATGGGAATGGTAAATAAGGTTGTACCATTAAAGCATTTGGAAAAAACTGTTTTAGAGTGGTGTTCATTAATGCAAAAAAGAAGTCCTTTGGCACTTAGAATGATTAAGAGGAGTTTAAATGCAGAACTTGATGGTCAACACGGATTAATGCAATTGGCTGGAGATGCTACTCTCCTATATTATTTGACGGATGAAGCTCAAGAGGGCAAGAATGCTTTTTTAAGTAAAAGAGATCCAAATTTTAAAAAGTACCCAAAGTTTCCTTAATATTTCAAAGATATTTTAGTGAAAAAATTTCTTTTTTACAATTGGCTTAAAGCGGCTAGACCAAAAACAATTCCACTTTCAATTTCAGGTATTTTAGTTGGATCTTCATTTTCTATTTATCAAGGTTTTTTTGATTCCATTATATTTATTTTAGCAATAGTAACAGCAGTTTGTTTTCAAGTACTTTCAAATTTTGCCAACGATTATGGTGATGGTTTAAAAGGAACTGATAATCACAGGATTGGTCCTGAGCGAGTTGTTGCATCAGGCTTGATTAGCTTGAGGCAAATAAAAAAAGCTATTATACTAATAAGTGTATTATCTTTAGTTTTTTCACTAACTCTAATTTTTTATGTATTTGATGATAGTCTGTTAAATATATTAATTTTTGCTGGCCTTTCTATGTGCTCTGTTATTGCTGCAGTTACTTACACCGTAGGAAAAACCCCCTATGGCTACTATGGATTTGGAGATATTTTCGTCTTTATTTTTTTTGGATTAATTAGTGTTATAGGTTCAAATTTTTTATACACTAAATTTTTTGATCATTCAGTAATTTTATTAGCAATTATTATGGGTCTTCTTTGCACTGCTGTTTTAAATATAAATAATATGCGAGACATCGAAAATGATAAGAATTCAGCAAAACGCACAATTCCCGTACAAATCGGATTTAAGTATTCAAAGTATTACCATTACCTCTTGATCTGTTTAAGTATTTTTTTAATTTTTATATGGATTGTAGAATTCGATTACTCATCGAATTTTGTTCTTATCATTTTTTCCTTTTTAATTTTACTAAGGCATATTTACAAAGTATTCCATTCTAAATTTCCAATCGATTTCAAACCTCTTCTTCCTGAGCTAGCATTTAGTGTTTTTTTAGTATCTGCATTAATATCCATATTTTTAATTAATGAGAGCCATATATTTTAGCCATAATTTAACTTTTATAACTCCTGCTAAAACATCAAGAGATACACTGAGAGAAAAAAAAAGCTGGTTTTTGATTTTATCTAATGGACAACGTTTTGGCATTGGAGAATGTAGTATCATACCGGGCCTAAGTATTGACGATGAGTCTAAAATTGATGATGTTCTAACCAAATTATGTCATAATTTAAATGATAACACTGAAATTGATAAAAAAATATTCAATAATTTTCCCGCTGTTCAATTTGCTTTTGAAACTGCAAAAAAAAGTTTGATTTCAGAAACGCCATTTGAGCTTTTTGATTCAGATTTTTCCAAAGGAATAAAAGGTATTGATATAAATGGTTTGATTTGGATATCTGACATGCAGAATATGCGCAATCAGATTGATTCAAAATTATCGCAAGGATTTAGTTGTTTAAAGTTAAAGATTGGAGCTCATGATTTTTCACAAGAAATCGATTTATTAAATTCGATTCGCGCTAGATATTCAGCTTCAGATTTGGAAATTAGGCTAGATGCTAATGGTGCCTTTTCTCAAGATAATGCTCTTGAAAAATTGAAGAAATTAAGCAATTTTGACATTCATTCAATTGAGCAGCCAATAATGACAAATCAATGGGAATTGATGTCATTTTTGTGTGAAAAATCTCCTATTCCTATTGCCTTAGATGAGGAGTTAATAGGAAATAATGAAAATAAATTGTCAATATTAAAAAATATAAAACCAAAGTATATAATAATAAAACCAAGTTTGATAGGCGGATTGGCTGAATCTAATGGGTGGATTCAATTGGCTGAGCAAAATTCGATAGGTTGGTGGGCTACAAGCGCATTAGAAAGCAATATTGGGCTAAATACTATTTCACAATGGGTCAGCACAAAAAATTGCAACATACAACAGGGGCTGGGAACTGGTAGTATTTATTCAAATAATATTCAATCTCCATTATTCGTAAAAAAAGGTAAAATATTTTATGGTGATAGTAAACAATGGAACTCAAGTTTTTTTTTAGATAAAATCAATGAACCAAAGAATTCATAAAAGTTTTAAGTTAAATGGAGTTTCTCATAATGAGCAATCTCTTTTAAAAAAAATAACTTCAAATAGAGACCTTTTATTTTTAAAGAGTTTGATTGCGTCATGGTTTAATACAAATAATTACTTGGAAGTTAAAACCTCAGGCTCTACCGGAAATCCTAAAAAAATAAAAATCCCAAAAGTAGATTTTATTGAATCTTGCTTACTGACCAAAAAAACATTTGATCTCAATGAAAAAAGCAGAGTAATTAATTGTTTGCCTGTGGACTATATAGCTGGGAAAATGATGTTCATCAGGGCTTTAGTCTTAGGCTTAGATATTTATACTTTCCCAATTAAATCTAAACCTATTAATAAAATAAAAAGTAATTATGATCTAATTGCAATGACGCCATTGCAATTGGCAAATTCAATTAATAAAATTGAAAGAATAAAAAATGTAATTGTCGGAGGAGGTCCTGTCCAAAATAATTTAAAAAGAAAAATCCTAAGTCTTAAAAATAGAATATTTGAAACTTATGGAATGACAGAATCATTAACTCATGTAGCAATTAAAAATTTAACTAATAATGAAAAAAACTTTCATGCGCTGGAAGGGATAACATTTGCAAAAAAATCAGGATGTCTATTAGTTAATACTCCTCATTTATCCATAAAAAAAATTCAGACCAATGATGAAATTAATCTACTTTCCAAAACGGAGTTTAGCTGGTTGGGGCGAAAGGATTTTATAATTAATTCTGGGGGAGTAAAAATTAATCCAGAGGAATTAGAAAAAAAATTAAATGAAAGTTATGACCAAAATTTTATAATCAGCTCTATTGCAGATGAAAAATTAGGCCAAAAGCTTGTGATTGTTTTTGAAAAAAAAATTCCACCTGACTGGATTAAAAGTTTTGAAAAATTTGAAAAGATCTTAAGACCAAAAAAAGTATTCTGTTTAAATAAATTTTTATATGTAAACGGAAAAACTGATAGAAAATATGTAAAAGATTCTATCGAAAAATTATGAAATTAAAACTCCTTCTTTTTATTAAATTATTTATATTGTATGCTTAATTCAAAATATTTAAAATGAAAAAATTATTTCTATTGCTATTATTAGTATCCTCTTTTACTTTTAGTCAGGACAAAAGTTCTTATCAGGAATTATTAGAAAAGAGTCCATTTAATAGCATGTACCCAGAATTTATGGCAGAGGAAGCCGCTGAGTACTTTGACGAGTTTAACATGTTGTTTTCTGATGCCAGCCCAATAGCACGCAAAGAAGCACGTCTTGTTGCTGTAGCTGTTTCTGCTGCTTTGAGGTGTGAGTATTGTATTGCTGCTCAAATTGAGTCTGCTAAGAATGAAGGTGCGACTGATGAAGAAATTAAAGCTGCAATTCAAATAGCTGGTGAAATTCAAAGATTTTCTACGTTACTCTATGGCAATGAGTTCAGCTGGGATCAATTTAATAAAATGATTGGAAGGGATAACGAATAATATATACTAACTTAAACATACAATTATGAAAAAACTAATTTTAATTTTCGCTGTTATTTTTTCAGCATGTAATGCTCCTGTAGTAGAAGGAGTTGGATTTTTTGCACCTATGCCAGAAGAAAAGTTTATTGCTGGATCGGATGATATAACAAACTTGTGGTCAGAATATATTGATGCACACAATGAGAGAGATATGGAAAAAATCATGTCTATGAATTCTGACTCGATCTTTATACAAGGACCTGACGGAAACAGAATTTTTGGTAAAGAACAACATGAGCAAGCTTTAAGTGCTTGGTTTGAGGCTGAAAGCCCAAAATGGGATATTTATTGGGCCATGCCATATAAATCAATTCCGAGTGGTGCTGATTGGTTCATTGTTGGTCATAGGGTTGAAACAAATGTTGATGGTGAAAAGGTGGTAAAAAATGCTATGATTGATGGAGAAGTGAAGGATGGAAAAATTTATAGATTTTTTGTTTATGAAGCATTAGTTCCAGAACCTCCAGCGGTAGAAGAGGAATAAAAATCTCTTTAAACATATAAAAAAGCGTCTTTTCTTGAGACGCTTTTTTTTAACTAATTTTTGAAAAAATGAAAAATATTTTTTTTATCACAATAATTTCAATGTTCATTTCTTGCTCCCCAAAACAAGAAATTAAATTGACTAAACTTATAGGTTCTCCTCAATACAGTGATTCAGAACTAAAACTCAGTTCGGTAAGTGGAGAATATGATTTCTCTTTTGATATTATAAATTATAATCTGGGTGAACAAACCGAGGATGCTATTGAAAACGGTTTGGCAAATTCTGCAAAAGGTCAACATATTCATTTCATTATAAATAATGATCCTTACTCAGCGCACTATGACTCCAATTTTTCTAAAAAACTTAAGGATGATAATAATGTGATACTTGCTTTTTTATCAAGATCTTATCATGAATCTGTTAAAAACGAAAAGGCCTATGTATTAACTCAAATATCTAATGACAAATCAAAAGAAATAGATTTAACAAAACAGTTTCTTTTTTATAGTAGACCAAAAGGAGTTTATAAAGGAGAGGATACCAAAAAACTCCTTTTGGATTTTTATCTAGTAAATACAGATATATCCCCAAATGGAAATAAAGTCAGATTGACTGTACAAGAAAAAGAATTTATAATTGATAGTTGGGCTCCATATTATCTTGAGGGTTTAGAAAAAGGTGAAGTTAATTTAAAGCTTGAGCTAATTGATGAAAAAAATAATTTGATCAAAACTGAATTTAATCCCTCTTATAGAAAGGTCATTTTAGAATAATCCATTTCGGGATGTGGCGTAGTCCGGTTAGCGCACACGGCTGGGGGCCGTGGGGTCGCAGGTTCAAATCCTGTCATCCCGACTTTTATTTTTTTTCAGAGCTCATGGAGTAGGGGACACTTTCTTTATCTGATCCCCAAAAATAATTGGGATCTGGAGACATTGAAAAATCAATTTCCCCACCATTTATAAATATTGAATGATCCAGCCAGTTTTTGTTATAGTTCTGATTATTTACTGATAAAGAGGATATATAGACATTTTCTTTTTTATTATTGGATACATTGATGTTGACAGTCTTGTTATTAGTAAGTTCTATTTTAATAGACTCAAACAACGGACTACCAATAACGTATTGCCCCGTAACTGGTGCTACAGGATAGAATCCCATAGCTGAGAATACAAACCATGCAGAGGTCTGACCATTGTCTTCATCTCCACAATATCCATCGGGACCATCTCCGTATAAATTATCCATGACATGCCTTATTTTTTGTTGAGTTTTCCAAGGTTGACGAGCAAAATTGTAAAAGTATATTGCATGCTGTATTGGTTGATTACCATGTGCATATTGTCCCATATTTAATAGTTCCATTTCTAAAATTTCATGAATTTTAAAACCATAATATGAGAAGTCTGAAGTAGGAGGGGTAGTAAACACTTTGTCTAATCTTTCAATAAAATTTATCCTTCCTCCCATTAAACTCATCAGTCCTTCAGGGTCATGCAAAACAGACCAAGTATAATGCCAAGAGCTTCCTTCCGTGAATGCTCCGCCCCAGGCGTCTGCTTTAAAGGGTCTTTGAAACTCTCCGCTTTTTAATTTACCTCTCATAAAATTAGTAGATTTATCAAAGACATTTTTATAATAATTTGCTCTTTCTTTAAATAGGTTTATTTCATCTTCAGGTCTATTTAAAAGTTTTGCCAATTTCCAAATTGAAAAGTCATTGTAAGAGTACTCAAGCGTCCTTGCAACATTTTCGTTGACATTTACGTCGTAAGGAATATATCCAAGCTTATTATAAAACTGCACTCCCTTTCTTCCAACAGAGCTAAGAGGTCCCTCATTATTTGAATTATTTATAATCCCCTTATAAGCAGTTTCGATATCAAAGTTTTTAATTCCTTTAATATAGGCTTCAGCAATAATTGATGCCGAGTTTGAGCCAATCATACAGTCCCGATGCCCTGGGCTTGACCATTCGGGAAGCCAACCACTTTCTTTATATGGATTTACCATAATACCCTGGATTATCTCGCCAAGTTTTTCCGGATAGAAAATTGTGTAAAAAGGAAAAACGGCTCTGAATGTATCCCAAAACCCATTATCAGTATATAGAGGCCCATCCAAAACTTTCCCATTGTATGGACTATAATGAATTTGTTTTCCGCTCACATCATATTCATGAAAAGCCCGAGGAAATAATATTGTTCGATATAGACAAGAATAAAATTTTGTTTTATTACTTAAAGCTTCTTTATCATTTTCAAAAGTTTTGACTTTTATTTTTGACAATTCCTTATTCCAAATTTTTCTTCCTTCACTTAGAATCTTATCAAAAGATTTAGAATTAGGTAGCTCTCGATTAAGATTAATAATTGCTTGTTCATGGCTAATAAAGGAGGATGATATTTTTACTTCAATTTCCTGATTATACCTTGTATCAAAAGATAAGTACGATCCTACATGTTCCCCTTTCAATTTTGTATTTTTAGATTTGAATCCGCTTCCACTCCAAACCCCGTAATCGTAAAATTTCTGACTAAACTCAATTACAAAATAGTTAGCAAAATTTTTAGGAGTTCCTCCTGAACTATTTTTTGCTACTCCTAAAATTCTATTTTCATCTGGAATAATAATAATCTCAGATTTTTTAAAAAAAGCATCGACGATTATATTTGCTTTTTCGGTTTTTGGAAATTTGATTTTAAAGTATGAGGACCTTTCTGTGACTGTGAATTCAACATTAGTATTTATATTTTCTAAAAAAACTTTATAGTAGTGTGGCTCAACAATTTCGTTTTGGTGACTAAAGCTTGCTTTTCTATCTTTTTCATTAACTTTTATTTCACCTACTGAGGGCATAATTGAAAAAGCGCCATAATCATTTATCCAAGGGCTGGGTTGATGAGTTTGTTTGAATCCAACAATCTCATTGGACTGATATTGATAAGCCCAGCCATCTCCCATTTTTCCCGTTTGTGGAGTCCAAAAGTTCATTCCCCAGGGTCTTGCAATTGCTGGATAAGTATTTCCTTTTGATAACTCAAAGGAGGAGTCTGTTCCAATAAGTGGATTTACGTAAGATACATAATCATCATCCAGATTATTTGCAAATAATTGACATGTGAAAAAAAAAGATAATAATGTTATTTGAGTAAATTTCATTAGTATACGATTGATTTTGGCCTGAACTTTTTATTAACACCAAATCCATAATTTGGCTTTGAACCCATTATAAATTTTAATTCACCACCATTTGTGATCTGTTTGTGAGTAATGTAAGAATAGTCATGTTTTTTGCCGTTTAAAAAAACTGACTGAATATAAATATTTTCATCACTATTGTTCACAGTTTTCACGGTAAACTTTTTTCTGCCTGGCACATCAATTTCCACATTATCAAAAAGAGGAGAACCAAAAATATATGCCCCATTTGATGGGTTTACTGGATAGAATCCAATTGATGAAAAAATATACCACGCAGACATTTGGCCACAATCCTCATTTCCTGAAAGCCCATCAGGTTGATCAGTGTAAAGTTTATTATTAATGTGTCTTACTTTATCAGCAATTTTATAAGGTTGCCCAGAAAATGCATACATGTAGGTAGTATGATGGCTGGGTTCATTTCCATGAGCATACTGCCCAATTAGTCCCGTTATGTCCATTGACGCTCCAATTTCCTGTTCTGAAGACATACTAAAAAGCTCATCAAGTTTTTCATTAAATGCGTCATCACCTCCAAGTAATTCTATTAATCCTTCGGGGTCTTGAGGAACTAGCCATAAGTATTGCCATGCATTACCTTCGCAGTAATCATTTACTCTATGTTGTGCTGAAATAGGATCAAATGGAGTTCTCCAAGATCCATCTGAAAGCTTCCCTCTCATGAATTTTGTTTCTTCGTCAAAATATTCTTTATATAATTCTGATCTTTTTTTGAAATATTTATAGTCTTCATCTTTACCTAGTTTTTTTGCTAGTTGTGCAATTCCCCAATCACCAATGGCATATTCCATGTTGCTTGCGACAGATTCTACCATAAAATCGGCAGGAATATATCCGTACTGCATAAGTTCTTTTACTCCAGGCTCAAAATCTCCAGTAGCACTCGTTTTGGCAGCTTCATAAATCTTTTCAATATCAATATTGTCTAGGCCTTTAAGCGCAGCATCAACAACAACAGGTACTCCACTATAACCGGGCATTGTATTTGTTTCATTTCCTCTTAAGTGCCAAACAGGTAATTTGCCTTGATGTTCATATATTTTTACCATTGAATTAATAAAATCACTTGCTCTTTCAGGGTGTGTTATAGTATATAGAGGATGTGCTGCTCTGTAAGTATCCCATAGTGAAAATAGTGTATAATTTGTGAATGAATTATCTTTATATACAACCTTATTTGTTCCCCTATATTCGCCATTAATATCATGATATAAATTAGGAGCAATCATTGTGTGATACATAGCAGTGTAAAAAATTCTTTTTTTCTTTAAATCATTTGTTTCAATTTTTATTTTAGAAAGCTCTTTTTCCCATTTTTCTTCAGCGTCTTTTTTTACTTTTTCAAAATCCCAACCCGGCATTTCAGTCATTAGGTTTTCTAATGCATTTTTT
Organism: Bacteroidota bacterium; assembly: GCA_036340635.1. Classification (GTDB taxonomy): domain Bacteria; phylum Bacteroidota; class Bacteroidia; order Flavobacteriales; family Flavobacteriaceae. The sequence continues at coordinate 13,497 of JAYYYF010000007.1, forward strand.
GTGCTGACAGTTGAAACTCCCATTTTGACATAA
>JAYYYF010000008.1:0-49714 GCA_036340635.1 Bacteroidota bacterium
TTTTCTATAATCAAACTAAGAAGAGTCCATGAGTGGGTAGAATATTTATATTTTGTCTCTGGTTCATGCAAAAGAGAATCAGATTTAAAAATACTTAAGGCATCTTCAACGGTTGAAAAATTTTTATTAATCATCATTTCATCTGCTCTATAGTGTCTCATTCCTGAGAGATGACCAGCAATTTGTCTTGGGGTAAAATCCCATCTCTTTTTAGGATAATCTGGAACATAAAAGTATATGCTACTATCTAGATTGATTTTATTCTCTTCAACTAATTTCATTAAAGCAGATGTAGCAAGTGTTTTTGAAAAACTCCCTATTCTAAATCTAGTGTTAGACGGTAAAATTTTTCTCTTTTCTTCAATATCTGCATAACCAAATCCCTTAGAGTAAATGTTGTTACCCTGTTTAAGAATTGTGACAGAGATTCCTGGCAAATAATTTTCTTCAAGAGTTTTTAAAATAAGCTCGTCAGCTTTTGCTGTCTCCTCGTAATACTGATTTGAGGTAGAGCATCCAACAAATACAAAAAAGATTAATACTAATAATGGTTGTAAAAAATTTCTCATAATAAATTTATTTTATTCCTGGTAAATTTTCATTTGGACTTGACTGAGTCCATTCATCAAATGAACGCTTTTCTTTATTTGGGTATATCTCATCTAAGGTATTCCCGTCATAAACTCTGCCATTTTTAATTACAATAAAAACAGAGTTTGTGTTACGAATTTTTTCTAAGGGATCTTCATCCAAAATAACAAGATCAGCCAACTTTCCTGACTCAATGCTTCCCAGATCATCTTCCAATCCAAGGGCTTCAGCACCTATAATTGTAGCTACTCTAAGAGCATCATGTTCAGACATTCCTCCTGCTTGCATGCTCCAAAGCTCCCAATGATATCCAAGCCCTTGAAGTTGTCCATGAGAACCAACTCCTGCAACACCACCAGCTTCAACAAGGTCTTTAACAAATACAGCCAGTTCATCAAAAAAATATTCTTCATCCATAAACCATCCGGCATTTCTCCTTCTCGCCTTATAATCTAATTCTGATTTTGGAGTGAACCGATTGAGTTTTGGATCTCCATGGATATTCTCTTTAGCGAAAAAATAATTTTCAGCATGAGGCCCCCCATAAGTAACTAGGAAAGTAGGTGTATATGCCATTTTTGATTCTGCAGTAAATTTTATAAGATCTTTATATATTGGATAGATTGGAAAATTATGCTCTTGTCCTGGATATCCATCAATTATTTGGGTTATATTAAGTTTAAAGTCAAGTCCTCCTTCAGTGGTTGGCATTAGTTCTTGCTCTTTTGCTGCCATAATTATCCACTGCCTATGTTGTCTGTTACCTGTCAAATACATCTTGATAGTTTTTGTATGATAATACTCAGAATATTGTTTTAAAACATCTCTTGCATGATCTAAACTTTTAATGTTATAGCCCCAATAACCAACTCCAGGACCTGTTGAATAAACCCTTGGTCCCAAAATCATTCCAGCATCAACCATTGAAGAATAAGTCAGTACATCTGTTGTTGCTGTTTGCGGATCTCTTGTTGTAGTAACACCATATGCTAAATTAGCTGCATAAACCCAAACTTGATTTTTATGAATTCCCCATGATGGCCACATATGTGCATGGGTATCAACAAAGCCTGGCACAATTGTTTTTCCCATCATATCCATTTCTAAAAAATCTTTTTCGCTAGGTAATTCACTCCCAGAAAAAACATTTACAATTCGGTTATTTTGAATTAATATGGACCCGTTTTCAATAATCTGATCACCTTTCATGGTTATTATTCTAGCATTTTTTAAAAGCAGTTTCCCTTTAGGAATATCTCTTTTTACTTGAACCTTAATCTTTAATTCACTTGCAGAGTATTTATCCTCCTCACTTTCTTCTTTATCCTCGTTTCCATCTTTATCCTCATCTTCATCACTTTCTTCTTTATTTTTTTTCATTTCAAGTTTGTTGGCCATTCCTGCAGCCAAATTGTAACTAAATAATGTATTCCCTAATGACCAATAAATATTTTCCCCATCCTTACTCCAAGTAGGAAATTCTCCCCCTATTTCTGTTAACTTTAAAGATGGAAAAATTGCCTTATCAGGATCACTAACATTAATTTTAAGGGTATCCAGTCCTGAATAAGGAATAGTTGTTACATAAATATCATTATTTATTTTTGCTAGAGCATTTGCTCCTCTTGGAGACTTTAATATGACTGCAGCCTTCGATGGCTTCCTAACTGCTTGGAATTTATCACTTAATAAATGATTATCATCATAAACTGATGATCCATATGTAGTAATACCTTCTATCTGAACATGTTTTTTCTCATCGGTACCATCCCACCTTATTGAAACTAACCCGTTGTTCCAGTTATGAAGATAAATACGATCATCACCTGAAACAAAATGCGGGTTTGTTCTTCCTTTTGCCTTAGCAATAAATTGAGATTCGCCACCTCTAGAATCAAACCAAACTATATCATCATATGTGTTAAAAGCTGTTGGGTCAGGTGAATCAGCAAATTCTTGTCGGCTTCCCTTGATAACAACAATTTTATTTGAACGATGCCAAGCTGGTTGAGAATAAACAGCAGGTATTTTACTTATTCTTTGGGGTTTACCCTTTCCTTCAAGACTCACTTTGTATAAATGCCCCTCATTTGAATTGTTCCATGTTACAAATGCAACTTGCTTTCCATCTGGACTCCATGTTGGCATGGCCTCTGTAAAATTAAAATCTGTTAATCTCTTTGGATTACGAGATATAAAATCCATTTTATAAAGACGATTAAGTGCAGTAAAAATAACTAGCTTACCATCTGGAGAAACAATAGGATCTCTAATTTGAGTAATCGTCATTAATTCATCATCTTCTATTGGATAATTAAATTTTAATAGAGGTCCCATAGCAACTTCTTCCTCGACTTTAAATGGAATATTTGTTGCGGGACCACCTGATATAGGAATTTTATTAATCTTGCCACCATAAGATGCAATCAAAAAGTTGCTGTCTGGAGTAAATGACATAGCTGGTAAAACTCCCATTGGAGCAATCGCTTCTTTGTCATCTTTTTGAACTGGATAAGCTAACCATTTTTCATTTCCAGTCTCAAGATTCCTACGAATTAATCCCGTCTGATCATTCCACCTAGTTCCATAAACTAGCCATTTACCATTAGGAGATAAAGTTGGAGAGAAGGCAGATCCATATCTTGAAGTTACTGTTTGGCTTTCACCAGTATCCCGATCATAAACTGCTAACTGATATTGAGGAAATCTTGCATTATATTGCCATGCCCTCATTCTTCTAGAATACCATATATGCTTTCCATCGGGACCAAATGCAGGTTCAACTGTTTTTAAAGCTTCGGGTTTTTTAATTAACTTAACTCCCCCACCTCCTTCTTTATGATACATGTGTAGTTTTAAGTTTCTTGTGCCTTGACTAACAACAATATAATCTCCATCAGGAGACCAATCAGCTGATTGTACATTCTTTTTATCACCTTTGGTAACTTGGATAGTATCTTTGTTTTTTATATCAATTCTCCAAACATTGTTCCCACCACTTCTATCTGATAGGAATAGGATTTCATTCCCGTCAGGAGAGAATTTAGGTTGTGAATCAAACGCAAGTCCTCTTGTAATCCTTTGAGCCTTTCCCCCTTCAATAGGTAATATGTACAAATCTCCAAGTAGATCAAATACAATTTTTTTTCCATCGGGGCTAACATCCAGTGAAGTCCAAGTCCCCTCATCCGTATCTATTTTAATAAAGCGGTCAGCTTTTAATGGTAAATCTTTCTCTTTTTTATCTTCTTTTTTATTTGATTTGTTTGAATCATCCTGAGCTAAAGAAGATTGTAAAATTATTATTGAAACCAAAAATGTTATTAGATGCTTCATAGGGTATATCTTTAATGTAAACTTAACGTTTACTAAATGTAATAAAAAATAGGATTTAGGTTAAATCTTTAGGAGTAAAAGATTAAATCACTTTCTCAATAAAATTTAATATTTTATCTTTCTCTGCAGAGGATTTTTTAACTATTTCATTAGCTTTTTCTAATATCCCTTGATCATCAGAAATATCTTTTAAGTTAATCTTTACATTTAAGTATGCACCATATATTGCTGTATAAACACATAAACATGCTACTCCTGCATCAGATATAGAATTTTGATTTCCTTTCCTGGCCAATTCATAAATTAATCTGTAAGAATCATATGATCTATTCATAACCCTAAGAGGAACCTCAGCAGCATAGATTGAGGAATCATAAATTGCTTTCAATCTAGTCTTTTTTTCCTCTTCACTGTTTTTCGGCAATTTAAACGATGACATAATTCTATCAAAAGAATTTGAATCCTCATCGACTAAAAACAACAATTCTTTTCTTATTTCATCAATCTCATTCGCAATAGAACTAAACTTTTCAACCTTATCTTCCCAACCTCTCTTATTTGCGGAAAGATTTGAAACCATTTCTCCAAGAGATGCCCCTAAGGCTCCAACATAAGCAGCAACAGATCCACCGCCAGGTGCAGGAGATTCTCTTGCTACTTCATCAGAAAACTCACTTGCCCTCAGTTCTATTATTTTCTTCTTGTCATCAAACAAATTGTCTAAATAATATTCTATTATATTTTTTTCTGGGATAAATTTTTTGACTTGATTAAGGCCCAATGATTCAACTGCAATCTTAATTATGTCTATCTCTGGAATACCAATTGATCTATTCTGTTTCTTCAAAAAATACTTCCCCGCATCAAGCATTGGCTTTAATGGTATTAATCCAACTATTTCAGATCCAGTAACTCTGGCTCCTCTTTTTTCAGCCTTTTTAGAAACCTCATCAAATACCACATGGATTGGTGTTTCATTAATATTAGTTAAATTCATTGAAATTTGAGAAATCCCAAATTCTTCAATGTACCAGCCAATAGCCTTAACGTGTTTTAATGACCCTGGAATTGTCATAGGATTGCCCTTGCTATCATAAACTATATCTCCAATAACAGGATGACCCTTTCTCTTAATTCTGCCTTTTTCTCTAACATCGAAAGCAATTGCATTAGCCAACCGGGTAGATTTAGTATTTAAATTAACATTATAAGCAATCAAAAAATCTCTCACTCCAATAGCCAAGGCACCAGATTTTTCATTAAAAATAGTTGTCCCAAAATCAGGTTTCCATTGCTTTTCTAAAAGTTTTTCTTTCAAACCTTCATATTCCCCAGATCTAACATTAGCTAGATTTTTCCTCTCTTTATTTTTTGCAGCATGTTCATATAAATAAACTGGAATCTTTAACTCTTTAGCGACCCTTTCCCCTAGTTTTTCAGCATAAGGAACAAGCTCATCAAAAGACACATCGGAAATTGGGATTAATGGGCAAACATCTGTGGCTCCAAATCTTGGATGCTCTCCCTTATGTTTTGACATGTCTATTTTTTCTGAAGCAACTTTTATCGCGCAAAAAGCCGCTTCAATAACTGCTTTGGGACTGCCAACAAAGGTCATTACAGTTCTATTTGTAGCTTTTCCTGGATCTACATTTAATAAAGTGGCTCCTTTAATACTAGTTATAGCACTAGCAATAGAGTCCAAAATTTCTTTATCATTCCCTTCGGAAAAGTTCGGAACACACTCTATTAATTTGTTCATAGATGACAAAATTAATTCTTATTTCTCGTATACTTTCCCTCTTTTACAAATAAATGAAGGTTTTATTTTCCCTTGATTATAAAGAATTTCTCGATAATCAGGGACTTTAAATCCAATAAAATCAGCAATTTTATTTGACTCTATAGTTCCTCTGTCATTAAGCCCAAGGGCATGAGCAGATCTGAATGAAAGTCCAGAAAAAATTTCTGCATTACTTAGTTTTTGATTTGAAGCAAGAACCGATGCTTGCATTAAAAGGTCTCCCATAGGGGCCGATCCCGGATTCCAATCAGTAGCTATTGCTAATTTACATCCCAAATCAAGCATTTTCCTTGCAGGAGCAAAAGGCAATCCTAAACCTAAGCTACATCCTGGCAAAACAACACCTGAGGTATCTGAGTTTGAAAGAACTTTAATTTCCTCGTCTGATATCACTTCCAAATGATCTACACTCAATGCCCCACTCTTTACAGCAACACTAAGCCCCCCATTTGAAAATTGATTTGCATGAGCCGTAACATCAAAGGTATTCTTCTTAGCAGAGTTTAAAAATTCTTCAGCCTCTCTGGTGTTAAATGCATCTTTTTCAATAAAAATATCGATCCTTTTACTAAGCTTCTCTTTTTTTAAAATAGGAAACAATTCTTTTATAATTGACTTCAAATACTGCTCCGATGAAATATTATTTTTTTTTGGAGGTACGTGGGCAGCTAAACATGTCGGGATTATATCTGTCGGAGAGTCTTTGTCAATTTCATTAATGATTCTTAATAACCTTAACTCTTGTGTTAAATCTTTACCATATCCACTTTTAACTTCGCACGTTAAAACCCCTTCAAAAAAATGTCTCTTTAACCTATCACGTGTTAGTGTTTTTAATTGTTCATCAGAGGCCAATTCTATTTTGTTCATTGTTTGGTAAATTCCTCCTCCCTCAGAAAGGATTTGCTGATAATTTATTCCTTGATTTTTTTTAGAATATTCATCTGCTCTCGAGCCAGCAAAGCAAATATGAGTATGGCAATCTATAAATCCAGGGAGTGCTATATATTCGGAAACTATTTCATGTATTGAATCACATTTGTTCCTCATTTTTGAAAAAGTTCCTACCTCAACAATTCTATTTCTGTCTACAAGAATTCCTCCATTTTCTATAATCCTGAGCTGATCATCTGATAATGCTCCTTTAAGAGGCATATTTGACATTGTCAAGATCTGAGTAAACGGACCAAAAAGAGTTCCCATTATTATATTTCTAGATTGAACTTTTTTAAATTTTCATTGGCATCAGAATATCCTGCATCATTGTGTCTAATAATTCCAAGAGCAGGATCATTATGTAATACCCTTTTTATGCATGTCTCTGCACGCTTAGTCCCGTCAACTAGTATCACCATACCTGCATGCTGTGAATATCCCATCCCAACTCCTCCTCCATGATGAAATGAAACCCAAGTTGCTCCTCCAGCAGTATTTGACATGAGATTAAGTAAAGGCCAGTCTGAAATAGCATCAGACCCATCGAGCATTCCTTCTGTCTCTCTGTAAGGAGAGGCAACAGATCCACAATCTAAATGATCTCTACCTATCACAAGAGGAGCCGATATTTTCCCTTCTCTAACAAGATCATTAAATATTACTCCTGCCTTTTCCCTTTCTCCCATACCTAACCAACATATCCTACAAGGCAACCCTTGAAATTTCACTTTTCTTCTTGCCTCATTTAACCATCTTTTCATATTCTCATTTTCAGGAAATGCTTCAATTAAAGCTTCATCTGTTACATGTATGTCTTCGGGATTTCCTGACAAAGCTGCCCATCTAAAGGGTCCTTTCCCCTCACAAAATAGTGGTCTTATATATTCAGGTACGAAACCATTAAAATCAAAAGCTTTTTTTGCCCCCCCTTGTTTGGCAAATTCTCTTAGATTATTTCCATAATCAAAAGTAACAGCTCCCAAAGATTTCATTCTTAACATAAGATTTACATGCCTTGCCATACTTTTTAAGGATAATCTCTTGTACTTTAAAGGGTCTTTATTTCTTAATAAAATTGCTTCTTTTAATGTTAATCCATTTGGAACATATCCATTTATGGGATCGTGTGCAGAAGTTTGATCAGTTAAAACATCAGGAACAATATTATCCTGTATTAATCTGTCTAATAAATCTCCTATATCACTTACCAGTCCAACAGAAATATTCTCCTTTTTTTTCTTGGCTTCTAAAATCCAATCCTTAGCTTCTTCATAAGAATGGGTCATCTTATCTATGTATTTCGTTGCAATTCTTTTTTCTATCCTTTTAGGATCAATATCTGCTCCTAAAAAAGTTGCTCCTGCCATTGTAGCAGCAAGTGGCTGAGCCCCTCCCATACCTCCTAAGCCTCCGGAAACCAAAAGTTTTCCATATAATGATCCATTGAAATGTTTTTTAGCACATGAAGAAAAAGTTTCATACGTACCTTGTAAAATGCCTTGAGTCCCAATGTAAATCCAACTGCCTGCAGTCATTTGCCCAAACATTATCAACCCATTCTCTCTTAATTTTTCAAAATGTTCCCAATTAGCCCATGCAGGGACAAGATTTGAATTAGCAATTAAGACCCTAGGGGCCTGTTCATGGCTTCTTATTTTACCCACAGGCTTACCTGACTGAACTAATAAACTCTCGTCATTTTCTAATTTTAATAATAATTCAATAATTTTTTTTACGGAATCAACATTCCTTGCTGCTTGGCCAGAACCTCCATAAACAACTAATTCACTAGGATCTTCTGCGACCTCTTTATTTAAATTATTTAAAAACATTCTTAAAGGTGCCTCCGTTTGCCAACTCTTTGCGTTTAATTTTGCTCCTTTTGGAGCAAAATAGTTTGGATGAACTGCATACTTATTTATAAAAGATGAAGAGTCCATAAAATTTATGAGGTTAATTCAATTAATTTTTTCGACTTGATAATTTCAATTGCATTGTCAATGTCCTTAGTAAATATTTTATCATTTTCACAATGGTCAATTTTGGAACGGATATAATCATAACATTTATCGATCTTTTTACCAGATTTTAAAGGCTTATGATAATCTAGTGCCTGAGTAGAACATATAAGTTCAATTGCCAAAATTTTTTCTAAATTCTCTAAAACTTTTAAAAATTTGACTGCTCCAATCGATCCCATGCTGACGTGATCTTCCTGCCCTAAAGATGTAGTTATAGAATCTGCACTCGTTGGGAAACACAAATTTTTATTTTCACTAGCTAATGCTGCAGAAGTATATTGCAAAATCATAAATCCTGAATTAACCCCTGTTTTTTTAACCAACAACTTAGGAACCACTTCACTGCCCTCAAGTAATAGAAAGATACGTCTGTCAGAAATATTACCAATTTCTGAAGCAGCAATAATATTATAATCTATTGGCATAGCGATTGGCTGCCCATGGAAATTTCCTCCACTTATAATCTCATTTTGACTTACAACTATGGGATTATCAGTAACTGAATTTAACTCTATTTCTAAAGATTTTTTTAAATGGAAATAAGCATCCCAACTTGCTCCATGAACCTGAGGAATACATCTAATAGAATATGGGTCTTGAACTTTATCACAATCCTTATGAGAACTCAAAATTTCAGAATCGATCAATAATTCATTAATCCTATTATTTACAATATGGGATCCTTTGTAAGGTCTTAACTTTTGTATTTTTTCACTAAAAGGTTTTATAGAACTTTTTGTTGCCTCTATTGTAAACGCTGAAATAATATCTGCATTAATTAAACAATTTTTAAAGCTTTCTATCGCAAAACAGGTGAATGCAGAGATAAATTGCGTCCCATTTATTAATGCAAGACCTTCTTTTTCTTTTAACTTTAAAGGAGATTTATTCTGATCAAGTAAAAGTTTTTTAGTTTCTACTTTTTCACCATTATATACCACTAGTCCTTCACCAATTAGAGGCAAAAACAAATGTGCTAAAGGAGCCAAATCACCTGAAGCACCAACTGATCCTTGTGATGGAACTACCGGGATAATGTCTTGTTTAATATGCCACAAAATTCTATCTATTACTTCAATTCTAATCCCAGAAAACCCCTTACACAATGAATGAACTTTAAGGATTAGCATTAATTTAGAAATTTCAACAGGTATATTTTCTCCCACTCCAACTGCATGACTTTTTAACAAGTTTTCTTGCAATAAAATAGAATCTTCTCTAGAAATAATAGTGCTACAAAGAGTCCCTATACCAGTATTTAAGCCATAAATTTTTTCGTTAGATTCTATCATACTCTCTACATTCTCTCTTGAACTATTTATCTTTTCTAATTCTTTTTCACCTATACAAGTATCTATTTCCCCATTCAATATTTTCATAGCTAAGTCACTATTAAGTTCCTCTTTACCGAATAAAAATTTTTTCGTCTTCATAAATACCATCAAAGTTGACTAAATATACAAAAATTGGGAGCTATTATAATTGAAAATAAAAGTGCTGATCTTTTAAAATGTTTAAATTAGTTTTAAAATATTTTTCTATATGAAAAAGGTTGTTAAGGGTTTCATCTATAGTTTTTTGTTAATACTCGGATTTCTTATTATTTCCGTTACAGTATTTTATGTTAAAAAGTCAATTGCTAAGATTAATAATTATAAACTTCTAGGAAAAGAAGCTCCCTTATTAGTTAAAAACAGATATGCTTATAGAGATTTAAATAAGAATGGGGAATTGGATGTTTATGAAGATAAAAATCAATCGATTGATAAAAGAATAGATGACCTAATTTCACAGATGACCATCGAAGAAAAAGCAGGTTCAATGTTTATAAATATGATAGGAGTAAATAAAGATGGAACACTAATGGAGATTCCTTCCTTTTCAGATCCTTTCAGTTTCTTAATGGGATCAACCTCAGAAATGGTTCTTATAAAGAAAATGAATCATTTTAATATACGTGCATCACATTCCAAAGAAAATATGTTAAAATGGTACAATTCAATTCAAAAAATGGGAGAACAAACCCGCTTGGGAATCCCTATTACTATTGCATCTGATCCTAGACATGGGGTGAAAAATGAGTTTGGGGCATCCATCTATACTCCTTATTTTTCAAAATGGCCTTCAGCTCTTGGTTTAGGCGCAATAGGAGATTCATTATTGGTCAAAGAATATGGGGACATTGTTCGGCAAGAATATAAAGCAATAGGAATAAAAATGGCTTTGGGTCCCATGGCTGATATTGCTACAGAACCTAGGTGGACTAGAATCAATGGAACTTTTGGTGAAAATGCGGAAACCAATGCAAAACTTACAGCGGCTTATATACGAGGAATACAAGGAGATACTATTGGAAAACATTCTGTTGCAGCAATGGTAAAACATTTTCCAGGATCTGGTGCTGTAGATGGAGGAAAAGACACTCACTTTCCTCCTGGATATCAATCCTACAAAGGAAATAATTTTGAATATCATTTAATCCCTTTTGAAGCTGCTTTTGAAGTGGGTGTTTCATCTGTAATGCCTTTTTATAGTATCGCCAAAGGGATTACAACAGAAGATGTTGGTGCAGCATTTAATAAAGAAATTATAACAAGTCTTTTACGCGAGCGTTACAATTTTGATGGTATTATCTGTTCTGATTGGGCCCTTATCACAGATACAAAACTTTTAGGGATTCTTTTTAAGCCGGCATCTGCGCACGGAGTTGAACATTTAAATTCTGAGGAGCGTTTGGAAAAAATATTGAAAGCCGGAGTAGATTTAATTGGTGGGGAATCCCTTAGTATATCTTTGTCGAAGCTTATCAAATCTGATGTTATATCAGAAGAACGTATCAATGAATCATTACGTAGGATTATGAGAGAAAAATTTAGACTAGGTCTTTTTGACAAACCCTATCTAGAGGAAAAAGACTTGGCTGTTTTTAATAATTCTAAATCTATAGCAAAAGGAATAGAAGCACAGAAGAGGTCCTTGGTTTTACTAAAAAACGAAAATAACATTTTGCCACTTAATCAAAAAACAAAGATTTATCTTCATGGATTTAGCTCATCAATCAATTCAAAAATAAATATTGCCTCTTTAAAAGACGCAGACGTTATTATTGCCAAACTCACAACACCTGAAGGCGAAGCAATCGAGGCGAAGTCTATAATGGAAAAACTTTTTGGGGGAGGACGCCTAGATTATAGCAGTGAAGTATTAGAAGAATTGATACCTCTTTTTAAATCAAAGCCAACTATAATTGTAGCTACAATCCAGCGCCCAATTATTCTCACTGAAATAGAAGAAGTATCTAAAGCAATGATTGCCAATTTTGATGTTGCGGATGATTTGATTTTAAAATTGATCTTCGGTGATTTTTCACCTACTGGGAAACTTCCATTACAGATGCCTTCCTCTATGAAATCTGTTCTTGAACAAAATGAAGACGTGCCTTTTGATTCCAAAAATGCTCTTTTCGAATATGGCCATGGATTGACTTATGATTAAAAGCAAAGAATATTTTCTTTAACCATAAATATTAACTCCGTTTTAACCATATTTTAGAAAATTCTTAACAGTTGAGTAATTAACTTTGAACAAAGCTTAATAAGTTTTTATTCTCGTTTGAATAGTTTTTAAACCTGTCGTGTTTCTCCAATAAAAGATAAATTTGACAGGTTTAACTTTTTTCAGAATATCTTTTTATAATCACTGCAGAGGCTCCTCCACCACCATTGCATATCCCAGCTGCTCCATATAACCCATTTTTTTGTAAAATATGAACCAGAGAAACAACTATTCTAGCACCTGAACATCCTATTGGATGGCCAAGAGATACAGCTCCTCCATTAATATTCATCTTATTTAAATCTATGCCTAAGATTTTGGCATTTGCTAACCCAACAACGGAAAATGCCTCATTGATTTCAAAATAATCTATCTGATCAATTCTTAGACCTGCTTTTTTGATTGCTATTGGTAAAGCTTTGGATGGAGCAGTTGTAAAAGAGCTTGGCTCAACTGAAGCATCAGCTTGTGAAATCAAATAAGCCATAGGTTTAATCCCTAATGACAAAGCCTTTTCTTCACTCATTAAAACAACAGCTGCAGCACCATCGTTAATTGTTGATGAATTTGCGGCAGTAGCGGTACCATCTTTTGAAAATGAAGGTTTTAAATTAGAAATCTTCTCAATCAGGACATTTCTAAATTCCTCGTCTTTATCAAAAATTAAATTTTCTCTGCCCTTTTTTATTTTTACTGATACAATCTCATCATCAAATTTCCCTTCCTCCCATGCTTTAAAACTTCTTTTATAAGATTCTATTGCAAAATTGTCTTGTTCTTCCCTTGAAATTTTATACTTTTTGGCACATTTATCAGCAAAAACTCCCATTGCTACTTGATCGAATGAATCAATTAGGCCATCGTTTTGCAGAGTATCTTTGAGTTCTAATTCACCAAATTTTTTACCTTTTCTTATGGAAACAAAATGAGGACTCATGCTCATACTCTCCATTCCACCAGCTATTACAATTTCTGCATCACCCAATTTTATAGTCTGAACACCAAGCATAATTGATTTCATCCCCGAGGCGCAAACCTTATTTATTGTTGTACAAGGAACCGTGTTTGGTAACCCTGCATTTATAGCAACCTGTCTTGTAGGGGCTTGACCTGTGCCAGCCTGCAGAACATGACCCATAAAAACCTCATCAACTTCTAATGGATCCAATTTTATTGATGTCAATAAATCCTTGACTACAATTGCTCCCAAAGTTGTTGCCTTTATTTCAGATAGTGACCCCATAAAAGATCCTATTGGAGTCCTCTTAGCTGCAACAAGAACAACTTTTCTCATAAATTTATATTTTAAGATCTATCAAGCTGAAATAATAAGTACATCTGGCCGAAAATACTAGAAATACAAATAGTATTTTAATAATAAGTAAACCTTATTTACTCTAGATTGATTCTTTTTGTCCATATTTCGTGAAAAGGATCTCCCTTACTACTTAATCCCTTGTGATACCAATCAAAACCCTGAAGTTTATAATCAAAAATCAATTCAATACCTACCTTGTTATTATCTCTTGAAAAATATGATATTTTCTCTTTATACTTACCGTCAATTGCATCATACTCACCACCTCCAGATCCTGAAAATCGGAAAGAAGATGTGTCAAATGCTATCCATTGGAAATACCCATCAATTAAAAATTTCATTGTTTTTCTTGATCTATTTAAATCTCTCCTGCGCTCACCATTGTCAGTAACTCTTCCTGCCATTAACCACTTCCCTTGTAGTAATTTTTTAGGTTTTGAAATTTTAACCCACCTTTTTTGATTATTTATTATTATGGACTTAATGCTGTCATTAGAAAAATCAGAATTAAACTCCAAGTCTACTTTAATTGAATTTTCATCTTTAGTATAAAAGCCTCCTAATGTTTTGATAAAAGTTGGAGGGTTAGACAAAAAAGAAGTCTGAATAAAATATTCATTATCCATTAAAATTCTATTTTCAATTACTTGTCCATTTTCTTCAGAAGTAAATAGATATACTTGTGAAAAAATAAAATTGGAAAAAAATATTAGCGTTGTTGTTAAAAAAAAGTTCATTTGTAAAATTAGTTTTAAAAGTTAATCTCTATAATTCAATGCTGGTTTTCTGTTACCAAGAAGTGGGATGTATTTGAAATCTACCCCTCGTTTAATTAAAAACTCCTCTTTAGCTCTTTTAATTATTTCTGGCGAATCAATTAATTGCATTGCAGTTAAAGCAAGTGTTTTTGAGGCAACAATCATCCCCTTTTCTCCAATAGTTGTTCCTCCAGCGGCAACAGCCTGCCAACTATGTGCAGAGGTTCCAGGCACCCAAGTAGCAGCTCTAAATCCCACTGTAGGGACCATAAAACTAACATCTCCTACATCAGTTGAACCTCCTGCTTTTGCTTTCATATTAAAAGGAGAAACACCTTCAACATATTCCGTTTTTAATTTTATCCCAAGAGTTTCCGATATTTCCATAGCAAAATTTTTCTCTTGTTCATTATATTTGAAACCTCCTATTTTATTTAAATTTTCATGAACAATTCTTTGCAGAGTAATATTGTGTAGAATTTCATGTACCCCTCCTATCATTTCATATTCCATCTGAGTGTCTGTTCCTAAAGCTGCACCTTTAGCTGCATTTACAATTCTATCAAATATATTTATTACTTGATCTCTCTTTTTATGTCTTGCATAATAATAAACCTCTGCAAAATCAGGAACAACATTAGGAGCTTTACCCCCATTTGTAATAATGTAATGAATCCTTGAACTTTCAGGAACATGTTCACGCATCATATCAACCATATGATTCATAGCTTCCACTGCGTCCAAAGCAGACCGCCCCTTTTCAGGCGACCCCGCAGCATGAGAAGATATCCCATAAAACCTGAATTTTGCTGACTTATTAGCTAAAGCAGGTCTTGGATTAGCAGAATTATTATCAGCTGCATGCCAGTGAAGCGCAACATCTACATCATCAAATATCCCAGAGCGAACCATATAAACTTTACCTGAGCCCCCTTCTTCAGCAGGGCACCCATACAATTTTATTGTCCCCTTTTTTTTGTTATCCTCTAAATATTTTTTTATTGCTATGGCAGCTGCAGTACTAGCTGTTCCAAAAAGGTGATGCCCGCAAGCATGACCAGCTGTACCTCCACTGGAAGATTTATAAGGAACTGCTTTTTGAGATAACCCAGGTAAAGCATCATACTCAGCAAGTATAGCGATTACTGGTTCCCCTGAACCATAAGAGGCAACAAAAGCAGTTGGAATTTCAGCAATACCTTTATCAATTTTGAAGCCTTCACTCAGTAAAAGTTCTTGCAATAAATCACTACTCTTTTTTTCCTTGAATCCAACTTCCGCCCAAGCCCATATCTTTTTAGCAGTTTCTGTATATTGCTTTTTATCTTTGTCAATTGATTTGATTATATAATCGTAATTAATCTGAGAATAAATATTTAAAAAAAATATATTGGCAATAAAAAAACAGGTATATTTCACGTCGATTACATTTGATAATATTTATAAATTTAAGAAATTAACTATTCCTCATCCAATCTAATTAGAGTTTTATGAAGTTCAAAGTTTTTTCAATAACATATGTTTTGTGCCTCTGCCTTAATGCCCAGCAGATAACTTTTGAAGAATATGATCTTGACAATGGCCTTCATGTGATTCTACACCAAGATAATTCGATCCCTCTTGTGAACACCTCTGTATTGTATAAAGTAGGTTCAAAGGATGGCGCCTCAGATAGAACAGGATTTGCACATTTTTTTGAACATCTATTATTTGAAGGGAGTGAAAATATCCCGCTTGGTCAATGGGATAACATTTTAAATTCAAATGGGGGTATTGGAAATGCTGAGACTACCGATGACTACACTTATTACTTTGAAAAATTTCCATCTAATAATTTAGAGCTTTCATTATGGATGGAATCGGAAAGAATGCTTCATCCAATAATTACAGAAAAAGAGGTACAAACCCAAAGGGAAGTTGTAAAAGAGGAGAAAAGATTGAAAGTTGAAAATAGTCCATACATGAAATGGCAAGAAAATGTAAACAAAAATATTTATAAAACTCACCCATATAAACGTCCTCCTTTTGGAGAAATGGAACATCTTGATGCTGCCAGTTTAGATGAATTTCTTGATTTTAACAAAAAATTTTATGTCCCAAACAATGCAATTCTTGTAATTGCTGGTGACTTTGAAATTGATAAAACTAAAAAAATGATTTTTGATTATTTTGGGTCCATCCCAAAAGGTCAGGAAATAAAAAGATCTTACCCTATCGAAAAAAAAATTGACAGTCCAAGAATTGCTGAGGCTTATGATAGTAATATTCAAATTCCTGCATTATTTATAGCCTATCTAAACCCCTCAGTTAAAAGTCGTGAAAACAGAATTATTCAAATGATTTCAGCTTATTTGTTTAATGGGAAAAGTTCTAAGATATACAAACGTTTAGTAGATGATAAAAAAATTGCACTACAAGCAACTGCTTTAAATTTGAGTCAGGAAGATTATAGTACTTATGTTATGATTAGTCTCCCTCTTGGTGATAACTCTTTGGATTCAATAGTTGAAGAAATTGATGAAGAAATAAAGAAGATTCAAAATGATTTGATCTCTGATCGAGACTTTAAAAAATTGCAAAACAAATTTGAACTAAATTATATAAACTCAAATTCTAATCTGGACAATATAGCTCGATCGCTTTCAGTTTATTATGCAATTCATGGAAACACTGACCTTATAAACTCTGGAATTGATATCTATAGATCAATTACAAAGGAAGAGATAAGATCAGTTGCGAAAAATTTGCTAAATAAAGACAGACGTTTAATCTTAAAATATATGCCTCAAAAATAACATGCTTCTATGAAAAAAATTTTCTGGGTTTTCATTTTATTTCTAAGTCTTGGTTCTCTATACTCTCAAATTGATAGATCAAAGCAACCAGATCCTAGCCCATCTCCTGAAATAAAATTTAAAGATCCAAAGGGATTTAAATTAAATAATGGATTGACTGTCTTAATTATTCAAGACAAAAAACTTCCCCGTGTTTCTGCAAGATTGACTACTGATAATCCACTAATCTTTGAAGGCCCTAAAGCTGGTTCTATAGCAATTTTTAATCAGATGCTAGGCAAAGGATCAAAAAATATAACTAAAGATGATTTTGAAGAAGAAATAGATTTTCTTGGAGCTGGAATTTCTTTTAGTATTAGTGGAGCTTTTGCAAATTCTCTGTCGAGATATTTCTCAAGAATACTTGAATTAATGTCTGATGGAATAATAAATCCTAATTTTTCCCAGGACGAATTTGATAAAGAAAAAGAAAAGTTACTTGAACAAATTAAGGCCTCAGAAAAAGATGTTGAAGTAGCTGCTAGAAGGGTAGAAAATTTTTTGTCTTATGGAGCAGATCATCCCTATGGAGAATATGTTTCAAAAGAAAGCGTTGAGAACATTTCTTTAGAAGATATTGAAATAATATATAATAATTATGTTACACCTAACAATTCATATTTGGTAATTGTTGGTGACATTGATTATGAAGAAATTAAGGATAAAGTAGAAATTTTATTTAGTAAATGGGATCCCAAAGATTTAGTATATAATTCTTTCCCAGAACCATTTAACCTAAACAAAACAGAAATAAATTTTGTCAATATGGACAACGCTGTCCAATCTGAAATTTCATTAATTAACACTGCATCCCTTGATAAATTAAATCCTGATTATTTTCCTGTTTTGGTGGCAAATCAAATTTTAGGAGGTGGTGCTGAAGCAAGGCTTCATTCAAATCTTAGAGAGGATAAAGGATATACTTACGGTTCATATTCTGTTTTTAATGACTCGCATAAAACAAAAGCAAGATTTCGTGCTTTTGCTAGTGTTAGAAATTCAGTAACTGATAGTGCAATTATAGAAATGATAAATGAAATAGATTTGTTAAGAAGAAAACCTATAAGCCTAGATGAATTAAATCTTGTAAAAGCAAAATATGCTGGTGCATTTGTTAGAACCCTCGAAGATCCAGGAACTATTGCTAATTTTGTTATAACAACTAGATCTCAAAAACTTCCCAAAAGTTTTTATAAAAATTTTCTAAAAAATTTAAATGACGTTTCAATAGAGGATGTCCAGCGTGTTTCAAAAAAGTATTTTAAGATAGACAATGCCAGAATAGTTGTAACTGGTAAAGGAATCGAAGTCCTTAATGGAATAGAACAAATTTATTTTAATAAAAATTTAATTCCTGTAAAATATTTTAACAAATTTGGAACCGAAACCCCTAGACCAGAATTTTCTAAAACAATTCCAGAAGGGATTACTTCTAGTGATGTAATTAAAAACTATATTAAAGCAATAGGAGGTAAGGAAAGATTGTCAAAAATAAATTCAAAAGAAATTATTTCAGAAGCAATGATTCAAGGAATGAAGCTTGAAGTTCGTAACATTCAAACATTAAAAAAACAAATGTCCCTAGAAATAAGTATGATGGGAAATGTAATGCAAAGACAAGTAATAAATGACAGCATTGGCTACAATGAAATTCAGGGCAAAAAAATTCCAATGGAAAAGAAAGATTTAGATAAAGTGATTGGAGAAAATATTTTATTCCCTGAAGTCGATGTTAAACCTGATAAATTAAAACTTATAGGAATTGTCAATATAGATGGTGAAGAAGCTTATGAAATTAAATGGTCAGAATCCAAAACTAATTATTACTCAACAAATAGTTTCTTTAAAATCAAGTCAGTTGAAACAATTGAATCCCCTGAAGGAACTATTTCCAATGAGTCTTTTTACAGTGATTATAAAGAATTTGAAAAAATACTTTTCCCACATAAACTAATTCAAAATATGGGTCCTCAAAAAGTCGAATTTTTTGTAAAGTCAATAATTTTAAATAAGTCCTATCCGAATAGTTTTTTTAGATAGTTTATAAGGATAATTAAATTTCTTTGTCCTAATTATTCCATTGTACAGTTTCCATCAAATGAACAACATCCCTTTCTATATATTTTGCCGCAGGCATTATTGAATCATAATTTGGGCGAGAATAAAAATAAAGAGATCCCATAAGAAAATTCTGAGTACTATCTGTTAAAAAAAACTGTATTTGTGATGCTGCATCTCCAACTACTGAAAATAATGCTCCGTAAACATTATTTTGATGATTGAGAAAAATTTTCTCCGGTATTTCATCTGCTTTTATCATGTGCTTGGCAGGAAGTTTATAAGCATCATTTAGAAGAGAATCTAAATTATTACTAACTGACAAATAAGATAAATATAGAGTAGCATCCATAAGTTCATATTCAATATTTGGTGCTTCTTTTGACCCTCTTTTTATTTTTGCAAGAGAATTATATTCAAAGGTAAATGGGAAATCTTCAGAAATCATTTTATAGTTAGGTGTTGGATATTTCAATCTTAACATTGCATTGGGTTTTGGCATTGACATGTCTTGGCAAGCTAAAAAGAAATATGCAAAAGTAAACCCTCCAATCAATAGTGTTTTCATTTTGTTAAGATAAAATAACTTTTACTCTCTTGATGCCTTTTTTGTCAGCCAATTCAATAATAAATTTGTGCTCTCTAAAGATTATTTCTTGTCCTGTTTTAGGAAATTCCTTTGCAACCTCCAATAAAAATCCTCCCAAAGATTCTGAATCCGCTTTAGCTTCTTCAAATTCTTTAGTATCATTCAATTCTATTATCTTATAAAAGTCATTCATCCCAATCTTCGCGTCAAAAACAAATGTCTTTTCATCCAATTTTGAATAGTTTAAATCATCATCATCAAATTCATCACTAATATCACCAACTATTTCTTCAATAACATCTTCTAGTGTAATAACCCCAGAAGTTCCCCCGTACTCATCAACTACTACAGCCATATGGATTTTTTTTTGTTTAAATTCCATTAACAAATCATCAAGTTTTTTGTTTTCAGGGACATAAAAAGGGGGCTTGATAATTTTGTTCCACTGAAAATTTTTCTTGTTTAAATATGGAAGCAAATCTTTAATATATAAAATACCATTAATATTATCTAGCCTTTCACTATAAACAGGAACTCTTGAAAAACCTTTCTCAATAATTAATGGAATTATTTCCTCCATTCCCATTTCTTCATTGAGAGCAAATACATCTATTCTGGGACACATAATCTGCCTAGTTTCTATATTCCCAAAAGAAACAATCCCCTTAAGAATTTTCTGTTCATCAAGAGTTGTCTCCTCATCTGATGTCAACTCGAAGGCTTGAGACAATTTAGCAACTGAAAACCGGTTGTTCCTTTTTCCTAATTTAGATTCCATAAATTTTGTTAATCGGCTCATAGGAACAGTAAGAAAGAATAATAAATAACGATCCATGAAAAAAATTGGTTTTGCCATAAATAATGAAAATTTAAGAACATTTCGAGTAGCATATATTTTGGGAAGTATTTCTCCAAAAAATAAAATCAAAAAAGTTATTACGCCAACCTGAATTATTAAAACCAAAATAGGATTCTCTATTTCTCCAAGATATAAGTGCTCTAAAGAAGCAAATAATAGAACTATCGCAATATTAACGAAATTATTAGCGATTAGTATAGTCGCCAAAAGACGTTTAGGTGTATCCAAAAGTTCACCAATTTTATCTAATCGAGTTTTCTCTTTTTTCTTTTCCGAACTTAATTGATCACTAGTTAGAGAGAAAAAGGCAACCTCTGCACCTGATATTATTCCAGAAAGAAGTAAAAGAAATAATAAAATAAATATTTTTAAAAAAGGGAGATCCTCCAAGTCATTGAAAAAAATTAAGTTAAAAAAAATTCCTGAACTCAAAAACTCAGAATTTAATTAAAAAGGAAGGTCATCTTCAGCAGGCAAATCTTTAGATTCTGAACTGGGATTAGGATTTTCTGTAAATGAATCTTGCTTAGCTTTATTGGTATTTAAAAATGTAAACTCATCTACATTTACTTCAGTCGTATAGCGATCTTGTCCATTTTCAGCAGTCCATTTTCTTGTTTTTAAACGCCCCTCTACATAAACTTTATCTCCTTTAGCCAAATACTTTTGGCAAATTTCAGCAGCTTTATTACGGACTAATATATTATGCCAGTCTGTATTGGTGACTTTTTCTCCGGTTGCTTTATCCGTATAGGTTTCGTTTGTTGCAAGTGAAAATCTTCCAATGCACCCGCCTCCATCAAAATAGTGCATCTTAATATCATCTCCTAGATGACCTATTAACATAACTTTATTTAAAGTTCCACTCATTCTTGAACAATTATACTATTAAGAGTAAATCAAATATAAAAAATATGCTTAGCAGATAAAAAATTTTTCTCTGAAATTTTTTAGAACTTTTGGCATTGGGTAATTTGACAATTCTTCCTTTTTAATATAATTTTCAATTACTTCATTGATTTCTACAATCCAAAAATTAATTTCAATATTTTGATGTGATAGTCTATTTTTTATAGGTAATTTATTCCACTTTAACAAAGAGAATTTTTCAATCTTTTTATACTTTTTTAAAATATTTATAATATGCTTTCTTGAAATTTGCTTGATATTTTTTTCTGTTTCTATAAGAGGAAATTGATATAAATTTTTCCATATTCCCGTTTCTCTTTTTTCTATAATTGTTTCTTTATAAGATTTATGGAAGACAATGTAATTAAAAAATCTATTTTTTATTTTTTTAGTTCCTAGCTTAAATGGAAAAAATTTCACTTTCCCGCTTTTATAAGAAAAACACTTCGCTTTTAAGGAACAAATGTTACATTTAGGATTTCTAGATACACATTGAAGTGCACCAAATTCCATCATTGCTTGATTAAATAGACCCGGATCATATCCCTTTATTAGTAAATTCACCTTTGCTTTAAATTTTTTTCTTGATCCATACAAATTTATAGGGTCATCTATCCCAAAAACTCTTGAAATAAGACGATAAACATTACCATCGACAACTCCCTCTGGTAAATCAAAACAAATTGATCCAATTGCACTGGCTGTATAATCTCCTATACCTCTGAATGATTTTAAAATTTGAAAATCTTTTGGAAATTTTCCTTCATACTCATCAAAAATTTTACATCCTGTATGAAACAAGTTCCTAGCACGACTATAATATCCTAATCCTTCCCATACTTTTAGCACTTCTTTTTCACTCGATTTTACCAGCTTTTTTAAAGTTGGGTATTCTTTTAAAAATTTATTATAAAATAAAACCCCTTTTTCAGCTTTAGTTTGTTGAAGAATAATTTCAGAAACCCATATTTTGTATGGGTCTTTAGTTTTTCGCCAGGGGAAATTCCTTTTGTTTTTTAAATACCAAGCTATAAGTTCTTTTTGTATAGGCATAAATATAAAATGGTAATTTACAATGTTTTACAATTATAATTTATATATTTGGGAGCTTTTAAAACATTATTATTTAACTAATATTTTAGATATGACAAAAGCTGACATAGTTTCAAAAGTTTCTGACAAACTAGGCATTGACAAAATTGATGTCCAAGCAACTGTAGAGAAATTTATGGAAGAAGTAAAAATAACTTTAGAAAATGGGGAAAATGTTTACCTCAGAGGTTTTGGAAGTTTCATAATAAAAACTCGAGCTGAAAAAACTGGAAGAAATATTTCAAAAAATGTTGCTGTAAATATTCCAGCTCATAACATTCCAGCCTTTAAGCCTTCAAAAGTTTTTTTAAATGGAGTCAAATCTAAAGTCCCTGTTTCTTAATTATACTTAGACTAACTAACTTGTAATAATTAACATATGCCCAGTGGTAAAAAAAGAAAACGTCATAAAGTTGCTACGCACAAGCGTAAAAAAAGAAGAAGAGCAAATCGCCACAAGAAAAAATAGTGTCTAAAAGCACAAGACAAATTATGTTCTTTGACATCTGGCCTGATGAATATTCAGTGCCTTCTGAAAAATTAAATCGAATGTTTAATTAGCTATAGACAAAATTTATAGCTCCTAAAAATAATCACAGTGAAAAAAGAATTGGTTATACGATCAAATTCCTCTGCTGTTGATTTTGCGTTGCTCAAAGACGGAAAGTTAATTGAGTTAAACAAAGAAATCGATAATAATAAGTTTTCTGTTGGAGATATTTTTATTTCTTCAATAAGAAAACCTGTTGCTGGGCTAAATGCTGCGTTTATAAACGTAGGTTATGAAAAAGATGCCTTTTTACACTATCATGATTTAGGTCCCAGATTATCTTCTGTTTTGAAATTTATTGATCTTGTTCAAAAAGGAAAAAAGAAAGATTTTTTCTTGTCAAACTTTCATTTTGAAAAAGATATCCCAAAAGATGGAAAAATTGAAGATTATGTTAGACCTAAACAGAAAATACTTGTTCAAGTTGTGAAGGAACCCATTTCTTCAAAAGGACCAAGAGTAAGCTCAGAACTTTCTCTTGCTGGAAGATTTATGGTTTTGATACCTTTTTCTGATAGAGTTTCAATATCACAAAAAATAGAAAGTAAGGAAGAAAAGTCTCGACTTAATAAGCTTGTAAAAAGTATTCGCCCTAAAGGCTTTGGTATAATTATACGTACTGTTGCAAAAAATAAGAAAGTTGCAGAACTTGATTCTGATCTTCAAAGATTGTTGAATCGATGGAAGAATATGTGTGAAAAATTGACCAAAGTAGATCAGTACCCAGCAAAAATTTTAAGTGAAATTAATCGATCTTCAAGTATTCTAAGAGATATTTTTGATGATGATTTTACTGGAATTCATGTAGATGATTCAGAAATGTTTTCTGAAATTAATGATTACATTCAAACGATTGCTCCAAAAAAAACTTCGATCATAAATCATTATCAAAATCATGTTCCTATTTTTGAAAGATTTGGGATTGAAAGGCAAATAAAGACCTCTTTTGGGAAAACTGTTTCCATGAAAAAAGGCTCTTATTTAATAATCGAGCATACAGAAGCTTTGCATGTAATAGATGTTAATAGTGGAAATCAATCTAATCGATCGAAATCTAAATCACAAGAGGAAAGCGCATTTGAAGTTAATATGATAGCGGCTAGTGAAATTGCTAGACAAGTTAGGTTAAGAGACTTAGGTGGTATTATAGTAGTTGATTTTATAGATCTTACTTCCAACGAGAATAGGAAAAAATTATTTGAACATCTTAGAAGTGAGATGAGTAATGATAGAACGAAACATAAAATCTTACCTCCTAGTAAATTTGGTCTAATCCAAATTACTCGTCAAAGGGTTCGCCCGGAAATGAACATAAAAACCAAAGAACCTAATCCAAATGAAAATAATGAAGTAGAAGCGCCTATTGTCATATTAGACAATATTAATTCAGAACTTGATAAAATAGTTAAGCACAAGCTTTATAGAAAAGAGAAGATTTTTTTACATGTTCATCCTTTTCTAGCTGCATATCTAAATCAAGGAATACCTTCAATTCGCATGAAATGGTTTCTTAAATATAATAAGTGGATACAAATAATTCCACGAGATGCTTTTTTTTATTTAGAATTTCGTTTTTTAGATATAAATAAAAAACTTATTAGAATAAAATGATTTTTTAAAAAACCGCCCATATTTTAATGGGCGGTTTTTTTATATTAAAAATATTTCCCCCATGAAATCTACAAATTCAAATAAATACGAACAGATAAAAGTGAAAATTGAAAATTTTTGTGCTTATCAAGAAAGGTGTTCAAAAGAAGTGATTACAAAACTTAAAAGTTTAGATCTAAAACAAAAACAAATAGATAAGCTTTTATTACATCTTTTAAATAATGATTTATTAAATGAAACTCGCTTTGCTCAGAACTTTTCCAGAGGTAAATTCAGAATAAAAAAATGGGGGAAATTGAAAATATATCAAGAACTTAAAAAAAGGAATATTTCTATGGCTAACATTCAAATTGGGATTAGAGAAATAGAAGAAAATTATAATTTTGCTTGCAAAGAATTAGTAGAAAAAGTTTGGGAATTAAATAAATCAAAATCTTTAATTGAAAAGAAAAAAAAAATTTGGGATTATCTTAGGTATAGAGGGTGGGAAAAATCCTTGATTTTTAAAGAAATAGAACTCCTAGAAAATAAACAAACTAAATTGTAAGGTGATTTCCCGTCTTTCAATTAATGAAATATTTGGAATTTGTTTTAGTCTGAAAGCAACACTAACTTGTTTTTTCGTACCTGAAGAACACCAGATTCTATCTTATATAAAAAAGTTTCTTTATTCTCTCTAGTAAAAAAAATTTTAGAAGATTCTTCAGGCTTCTTATTTGTCTTTATTTTTACCAAACCTTTTTTTAAAGTCGAAATTATTGGGGCGTGATTGTTAAGAACCTGAAAGTCTCCACTTGCTCCTGGAACAGAAATAGAATCGACTTCGCCTTTAAAAACTATGGCTTCAGGAGAAATAATTTCTAAATACATATCTTATGCTTCAGACAACATTTTTTCACCAGTTTCAATTGCTTCCTCAATGGTCCCCTTCAAATTAAAAGCAGCCTCCGGGAGATGATCAAGCTCTCCATCCATAATCATATTAAACCCTTTAATGGTATCTTTTATATCAACAAGAACTCCAGGAATCCCAGTAAACTGTTCAGCAACATGAAATGGCTGAGATAAAAATCGTTGAACTCTTCTTGCTCTTGCGACAGCAAGTTTATCTTCTTCAGATAATTCTTCCATTCCAAGTATTGCAATAATGTCTTGGAGTTCTTTATAACGTTGCAAAAGCTCCTTAACTCTTTGAGCACAATTATAATGTTCATCGCCCAATATTTCTGGTGTCAAAATTCTAGAAGTAGAGTCAAGAGGATCAACCGCAGGATAAATTCCTATTTCAGCAATCTTTCTTGACAAAACTGTAGTTGCATCTAAATGGGCAAAAGTTGTTGCTGGGGCAGGATCTGTCAAATCATCTGCAGGAACATATACAGCCTGGACAGATGTTATAGACCCTTTTTTTGTAGAGGTTATTCTCTCTTGCATGGCGCCCATTTCAGTAGCCAAAGTTGGTTGGTATCCTACTGCTGAAGGCATTCTCCCAAGAAGAGCAGAAACTTCAGATCCAGCTTGAGTGAAGCGGAAAATGTTGTCAACAAAAAATAAAACATCTTTCCCTTGTCCGTCTCCAGCCCCATCTCTAAAGTATTCTGCTAATGTTAAACCTGACAAAGCAACCCTAGCACGAGCCCCTGGAGGTTCATTCATTTGCCCAAAGACAAATGTAGCTTTAGATTCACTCATTGCTTTTTTATCAACCTTTGAAAGATCCCAACTACCTTCTTCCATAGACTTAAGAAACTTATCTCCATATTTAATAATTCCTGATTCTAGCATTTCTCTCAGTAAATCATTTCCTTCCCTAGTTCTTTCACCCACACCAGCAAAAACAGAAAGACCACCATATCCTTTAGCAATATTATTTATTAATTCCTGAATCAGAACAGTTTTACCTACACCTGCTCCACCAAATAATCCTATTTTACCCCCTTTAGCATATGGTTCAATCAGGTCTATCACTTTTATTCCTGTATATAGAACTTCTGTGGAAGTAGAAAGCTCTTCAAAAGGTGGTGCATCTCGATGAATTGGCAAACCGCTTTTTCCTTGCTTAGGTAATTTCTCTAAACCATCTATTGGGTCTCCAATAACATTAAAAAGGCGCCCATAAACTTCTTCTCCTATTGGCATCTGAATTGGATTACCAGTAGCAACAACTTCTATTCCTCTACTTAATCCATCTGTTGAGTCCATCGAAATTGTCCGAACAGTATTTTCCCCAATGTGAGATTGTACTTCCAAAACTAATATTGATCCATCATCTCTCTTAATCTCCAAAGAATCATAAATTTTTGGTAGATCTTCTTTTCCTCCAAATTCAACATCGACAACAGGGCCAATTATTTCAGAAACTTTTCCAACTTGTTTTGCCATTTTTCTTTAACATTTAAAATAAAATAAACTTAGAATTTTGCTTGCAAATATAGTACTTAGACTTATAATCTTAAAAAGTCTTAACTATTATTTATTTTATTTTTTTGAGGTTTTTGTGAACTTCTTTTTAATAACCTTTGTTTTTGGCTAGTTTGTCTAAATGATAATTGTAATCTCCAAATATCTTTTGAACTACACGTGCTCTTTTCAAATAAAATCCAATATTGGAATCATCTGTAACGCCTATCCCACCATGCATTTGAATAGCCTCATTGGTAACCATCTTAATCGTTTTACCAAGCTTAGCTTTGGCTAAACTGGCGTATTTGGATAGTTCTTTGTCATCTTGATCTATTGCCTGTAAAGCTTTTATAACGATTGTCTTACAAAGTTCAATCTCTGAAAAAAGCTTTGCAGCCCTATGTTGAAGCGATTGAAAAGATCCTATTTTAATTCCAAATTGCTCTCGCTCTTTCAAATAATTAATTGTCAATTCAAAAGCTTCCAAGACAATCCCTAACATCTCCGATGAAAGCCCAATACATGAAATATCAAGAACTTTATTCATCAATCTCTCCCCTGAAATCTTAAGATCTAAACGATTCTCTGCCGGGACTATGACATTATCAAAAGTTATCTCAGAGTAGGTTGATGTATCAAGTAAAATCTTGTTTTTAATTTTGACTCCTTTGGAATCTGATTTTACCAAAAAAAGGGCATATTCTTTCGAATCTATCTTAGTAACAACTATAATATGATCAGAGAAATTTCCATTGGAGACAAATGTCTTTTTGCCTTTGACTCTATAACCCCCTATTTCTTTTTTTGCTTTTGTTTTAAGATTCTTAGGGTCATGAAAGGATCTCTCATCGATAGCTAATGTCATTAAAGTTTCTCCATTCATTAACTTTGGGAACCATTTTGTTTTCAAATCATCATTGTCAGAATATCTAATAGCAGTAGCTGAAAAAAGTATTGAAGACATTAATGGTGATTTAGTTAACTTTCTGCCCATTTCTTCAAGTATTTGCCCCATTCCTACGTAACTAAAATCTAATCCATTATATTTTTCAGGAATTATTAAAGAAGTCCATCCCATATTTATCATTTCATTCCATGTTGAACTATCATATGATTGATAATTTTGATCTCTTAATAATCTAAACTGATCTATAGAAGCTTTTGATTCGATTAATTCTCGAGCTGCCTCTTTAAGCATTTTTTCTTCTTCTGTAATTATAAGTGACATGATAAAATATTTTTATGATGGTAATTCTAAAATTCGTTTTGCAATTATATTAAGTTGTATTTCTGAAGTTCCTCCTTCGATGGTATTACCCTTTGATCGACAAAAGTTTTTAGCTAGATTTATTTCAGAGCTTTTATCATCCATCCATAATAAACCATCCGACCCAGAAATATTCATGAAAAGTTCAAACCGCTTAACATTTAATTCAGTGCCATAATATTTAAAAAAAGAAGAAAGAGCCCCAGAATTGTTCCCTGCTTTTGCCTCATCAACTATTCTCTGGATTGTAAGATCAAAAATTTCATCATCTAATTCAAACTCAGATATTTCTGTTCTTAGGATTGAATCTTTTAATTTTCCCCCCTCAAAAGGGAGGTGCTTTAATGCTAATTTATGAGGATTTTCTTTTATATCTGTTTCCCCAATCCCCCCTATCATTTGTCTTTCATGAGTTAACAAAAACTTTGCAATTGTCCATCCCTCATTTAAATTACCTACCAAATTACTTTTTGGAACTTTAACGGCGTCAAAAAAAGTTTCACAAAAAGGAGATTTTCCACTGATTAATTTTATTGGTCTTGTAGTAACACCTTTTGATTTCATGTCAATCAAGAGAAAACTAATCCCTTTGTGTTTTTGAGCATCTTGATCAGTTCTTACCAAACAAAAAATCCAATCCGCTTTGTCCCCATAAGAAGTCCAAACTTTTGATCCCGTTACCAAAAAGTATTCTCCCTTATCTTCAGCTTTCATTTGCAGCCCAGCCAAATCACTTCCAGAATTTGGTTCACTATACCCTTGACACCACCATATCTTCCCTTGAACTATTTCAGGTAAATATTTTAATTTTTGATTTTCCGTTGCAAATTGGAGTAGAGCAGGACCCAGCATAGAAATACCAAAAGAATAGATGGGTTTACGACAACCCAAACGACTCATTTCTTGAGTAAGAATAGTATTTTCCTTTGAGCTAAGACCTCCTCCTCCATATTTTTTGTCCCAATAAGGGACAATCCAGCCTTTATCCAGCATTCTTTCAAACCAAATTTTTTGATCTTTAGAGCTAAACTCTGGATTTCTCCCTCCCCAATAAAAATCACTTGCATCCTTAATTGGTTCACACATACTTTTAGGACAATTTTCTTCTAGCCATTTCCTTGTCTCTGTCCTAAAATCTCCTATATCTACTTTAATTTTTGAGTCCATTCTTTTTTAAAATAAATCATCCATTTTTTTTTTATCTATAGCCTGTTTTGACATAATCCCATATAACTCTACAATTTTGTTTAACTCTTTAAATCGAATATCTTTTGTAAATCCTTTTTTATATCTGAAATAAATTTGTTGGACAATTACAGCTATTTTAAAAAGCCCAAAAATAAAATAAAAAACGATGTTAGATAAATCGCGCTTACTTATTTGCCCGTATAGTTCCGCCAATTCTCCTCGTTTTGGATTGCCTTTAGCAGTAGTTAAATTAAGCTGAATTGATTTAATAAAATCAGGGTCTGTTTGATGAATCCAATATCCTAGACTGGTCCCCAAATCCATTAAGGGATCTCCGAGTGTTGCCATTTCCCAATCCAAGACAGCCTTAATTTTTAGATTATCATCTGCACTTAAAACTAAGTTGTCATATTTATAATCATTATGAATTAAAGAAGTTTCATGTTTTGTTGGATAATTATTGCACAACCATTTCATTGTCTTTTCAATTCCATCAAAATTATCTGTTTTTGATTTTTCATATCTATAAGCCCATCCTTCAACTTGCCTTTTAACATAACCCTTAGGTTTTCCAAAATTTGAAAACTCAGGCTTATTACAATCTATTGAGTGTAAATCTGTCATTGTAGAAACAAAATCATATACAATATCCTTTATTTTCGGAGGTTTTGGGAGCTCATTTTTAGACATTCCTCCTCTAAGAATTATTCCATTTATACGTTCCATAATGTAGAAGGAGGAACCAATAATTTTTTCATCATCACAAAAAAGAATAGGCTTAGGGGCCTTAGAAAAATTGTTTTGTAAAAGGGAAAGAATCTTAAATTCACGAGACATGTCATGCCCTGATTTTACTTTTGCTCCAAAAGGGGGTCTTCTAAGAACATATTCTTCCCCATTAAATTTAATTAAATATGTTAGATTAGAATAACCTGAAGGGAATTGAAGCACATCTAATTTCTCGTTTTTTAATTCAAATTTTTTACTCAAATATCTTGCTAAGGCCTCTTTTTCTATGGTTTCCCCTTTTCTAATTTCAGTAGGTGCATCCAATTGCATTTTATCGTTTTTGATCTATTTTAAATACTTTTTCAGAATGAGTCTAGCTACTCTACTTTTATGAACTTCATCTGCTCCATCATAGATTCTAGCTGCCCTTTCATGTCTATAATAAGCTGATAAAATTGTGTCATCTGTAACACCTTTGGCTCCATATACTTGAATTGCACAATCAACAACTTTTTGAAGAACTTGGGCGCAATAAAACTTTATAATTGAAATCTCAGCTCTTGTTTTATAAGCTCCTTGAACATCTATTTTGTGAGCAGCATCTTGAACAAGAAGACGAGCAGCATTAATCTCAGCACGACATTCTGAAATCCAATTTTGGATGGTTTGTTTTTCTCCCAGCATTATTCCCTCTGATATTTCTCTAGATGCAGCTCGTTCACACATTAAATCAAATGATCGCTCACACATACCGATCCATCGCATACAATGGTGAATGCGCCCTGGTCCCAATCTCTTTTGAGCTATAGAAAATCCTTCTCCTTCCCCTCCTAGAACATTTGAAGAAGAAACAATGGCATTTTTAAATTTAATTTCTGCATGACTCTCCCATCCAGCTCCATGATGACCCATAACAGATACATTCCTAACAAATTCAACCCCTTTATTATCAGTAGGGACAATGATTTGGCTAGCCTTTTTATAAGGATTGTCTCCATCAGGATTAGTAATCAACATAACAATTGCAAATGATGCTCCATCAAATCCAGAGGTAAACCATTTATGCCCATTAATTATATAATCCTCATCTTTTTTAACTGCAATTGTTCCCATTTTAATCGGATTTGAACCTGCAAATTCTGGCTCAGTCATTGCAAAGCAACTCCTTATATCCCCATTCAATAAAGGATATAAATATTTTTTTTTCTGATTCTCTGTGCCGAATTCGATAAGGATTTCCATATTCCCAGCATCTGGGGCCTGACAATTAAAACAATAATGGCCGTAAGGGCTAGTCCCTAAAATCTCACTAATCTCACCATGTTGAACATTGTTAAGCCCTAAACCACCATATTCTTTTGGTATCTGTGGAAGCCAGAGTCCTTGATCCTTTACCTTTTTTCTAATCTCATTAAGTTTTGGTAATTTTTCATCCCAGTCAGAACTTAAAATCCAAGGCTCTAAGGCTATTATTTCTTTCTTTACAAAAGCTTTAATTTTTTCTTTTATTTCTATAAATTTCATGGCATCATTATTTCCCCAAAAATTTAGGCTTTCTCTTCTCAATAAATGCTGTCACACCTTCCATTAAATCATGACTTTTAAAAGCAAGAACCTGTTTCTCAGCCTCAAATACAATCGTGTCATTTAAATCATTATTCATAGAAAAAAACATATCCTGTTTAGTTATTCCTACAGCCAAAGTAGGCTTTTCAGATAACTCCTTCCCCCATTTTTGTGCTTCGCTAAGAACATTTTTCTCATCAACTAATTTATTAGTCAAACCTAATTTTAAACATTCTTCTCCTGTAATTTTTTTACCACTAATAGCAATTTCAAGTGCTTTGCTATAACCTACTTGCCTTGATAAAAGCCAACTAGACCCTCCATCTGGGCCTAATCCTATATTAATAAAAGCATATAATATCCCACTTTGTTTACTCATCACTCTTAAATCACAAGCCAAAGCAAATGCTGCACCAACTCCTGCAGCTGTTCCATTAATTGCGCCAATTATTGGTTTTTTTAAAGAAAAAAATAGTTCCATAATAGGTTGATATTTTTCAATAATATAATCTCTTCGCTCTTCTGGAGTTGCTTGAACCCCAAAAACGCTCATATCTGCTCCAGCACAAAACCCAGGTCCATTACCTGTTAGGACAACAGATCGAATAGCTTCTTCTTCTTTGCATTTTTTTAATCCTTCTATAATACCATCCATCAAATCCTGATTTACCGCATTGTAACGATCTGGTCGGTTTAATGTAATCGTTGCTACTCCCTGTGATATTTCAAATAAAACTGCTTTATTCATAACTTAATTATTTATATGCAAGGGCCAAACACTCAGCTATACATGCTGGTTTTTCTTGTCCCTCTAATTCAATAACTACACTTAATTTATATTTTGCACCATTTCGAATTTTTAGGAATTCCATTAAAGAAACTCTTCCTCTAAATCTCGATCCCGAAGGAGTTGCATTAGGGAAGCGAACTTTGTCTAAACCATAATTAATTGCCAGCGAGAAATTTTTAATTTCATAACAATCAAACATAACCTTAGAGCTCATCGAAAGCATTAAAAATCCATGAGCAATTGTTTTTTTATAAGGTGATTCTTTAATGCATCGTTCTTCATCAATATGAATCCATTGAAAATCTTCTGTTGTATTAGCAAATGTATCTATCCGTTTCTGATCCATCGTTTGCCAATTTGTCAACCCCAATTCTTTCCCTACATAACTTTCAAGTTCATCAATATAGGTAAATGAAGTTCGGTAGGCTTCTTGTTTTATTTCTCTTTTCATAATATTGATTTATGTCATAATATATCCACCATCTACAGTATAAACTCCCCCTGTTGAATAACTCCCAGCAGAAGATGACAAATAAACGGCTAATCCAGTAATTTCTATAGGTTGAGCCATTCTGCCTGCGGGTAATTGATTCTCAAATTCATTTAAAAGTGATTCATTCTTCCAGAGACCAGCGCTAAGTTTAGTCTGAATTAAGCCGGGGCAAATTGCATTGGCGCGAATGCCATGTTTCCCCCATTCCTTCGCTTGAACTTTAGTTAACATAATCAAGGCTGCTTTAGTGATGCTATAAATTCCTAATCCAAAAGTCGGTTTTAATCCCTCAACAGATGCTATATTTATAATTGCTCCATCTTTCTTTTCTTTCAAGTAGGGAAAACATAGGTTCCCCAAATCAAAAGCTGCCCTTAAATTTACATCCATCATTTTGTCATATACAGTTTCTGTCATCTTATCCAAAGAATCATGCACGGGATTAATGGCTGCATTATTTACCAAAATATCTATTCCCCCATAAGTCTTAATTGTTTTTTCAACCAATTCTTTTCTTTGTTCGGACTCTCCTACGTGACAAGCTATCCCTTTTGATTTAAAACCCTTTTTTTGAATTTTATCAGCTGCTTCATCAACTGCTTCTTGAGAACGACTACTCACAATGACCTTAGCCCCATACTCAGCAAAAGCTTCAGCAATTGCAAAACCTATACCCTTACTAGCTCCTGTAATAATGGCTGTTTTTTGACTTAGATCAAACAAACTTTTTGTGCTCATATTTCACTGATTTCTTTTTCCTTATTTGACCTTGATGGAGCAAATTCTTTCTTATCAATTATAGCTTTTGATATTATCTCACATAAAATTTCTGATGTCTCTCCATCTATTTGTACTAATCTAGAATCTCTCCACATTCTTGTAATTGGATAGTCCTCTATATACCTATAACTCCCAAACATTTCTATACATTGAAAGGTTACCCTGTCACAAAGTTGATTAGCTAAAAGTTTAGCCATTGAAGCTTCTTTAAATAGGTAATCTCCTCTTTCAAATCTAGTATAAAGGTTAGACAAAAACTGCCTAATTAATTGAACCTCTGAGGCCATTTTTGCAATCCGGTGTCTTAATACTTGAGATTTTGAAATTGGATCTTCAACTTCCTGAAGATCTTTAATATATTTTATAGTTGTTTCAAGAGCAAATTGAGAAGTACCTAACAAAATAGTGGCCTTTGATAATCTCTCAGATATAAAATGATCCATTAAATTAAATTCTTTGTTTTCATCTCCTAATAAATTTTCAATAGGGACAATAACGTTGTCAAAACTAATTTTGGCAATATCTGAAGTGTATCCCCCCAAATTTTTTAGTTTTATAGCTGTTATCCCTGGTCGATCCTTTTCAATTAAAATCATCCTAACACCTTCTTTTGACTTTGAATTTGGATCAATTTTAACAGTAGTTAAAATATAGTCGCTATTAACACCATTTGTGACAAAGGTTTTAGATCCATTTATTATGTAATTGTCTCCATTTTTTATAGCAGTAGTTCTAATACTATTAGGATCAGACCCTGTAAAAGGTTCAGCAAAGGCAACACAACCAATTAAATCCCCCTTAATTCCTGGGGCTAAATATTTTTGTTTTTGAACTTCATTTCCTTTAGCATTTATATGCATTAACGATAAATAAAAATGTGAAGCTATGGTAGCTGCAAATCCATTAGAATTAACGCGAGATATTTCCTCAAGAATTATAACTGTATACCAAATATCAACATTGGTCCCTCCATATTTCTTTTCATAGGACATTCCAAAAAATCCCCTTTTCCCGAACTTTTTGTATATCTCTCTTGGTATTTCGCCCTTTTTTTTCCAATTATCAATAAATGGAATTACTTCTTTATTCAAAAATTTCCTTACCGAATTCCTAAACAGTTCACGGTGATCAAATCCCATCTGATAAAGTGCCCCAATAGGGTTAGAAAAAAAAATTTCTGAAGAACTTTCTGAATCTTTTTCTTTTTCATACTCAACATCGTCAATAACCATTTTAGATATTATCTCACGCATAATTTCTGATGTGCCAGCACCTATTGTGCCAGCGCGAACATCTCGATACATTCTTGCCATTGGATAATCCTCCATATATCCATAACCCCCATAGAACTGCAAACATTGGGTAGCTACTTTTTCATGAAGCTCAGTACAAACTAATTTTGCCATTGAACACAATTTTACATCATACATGCCTCGACCAAAAATATTACAGCAATAATATCCGAAAGCTTTAAGTGCTTCAGTTTCAGATGAAAGTTGGGCAATCCGATGTCTTAATACTTGAAAAGTATCTATTGTCTTTCCAAAAGCCTTCCTCTGAGACATATACTCCAAAGACTTTTCTATGGCATATTCCATAGATGAAACTGCAGAGGGAATAAAACACAATCTTTCAAGTTGTAGACCATTCATTAAATACTTAAAGCCTAAGCCTTCTTCTCCAATCAAATTTTCAGCAGGAACTTTTACATTGTCAAAGCTTAATTCTGCAGTATCTGAACAATGCCATCCAAGCTTATTTAGTTTTGTCTTTTGAATTCCTTTCGCCTTCAAATCAATCGCTAAAAGGCTAACTCCTTTTGACCTTTTATTAGGATCGGTTTTGACTACAGCAACAACAAAATCTCCAAAGTAAGCATTTGTTATAAAGGTTTTTGCCCCATTAACTAAATAGTAATCTCCTGTCTTTATTGCTTTTGTCTTAATGTTCTGGGTATCTGATCCAGTCCCTGGTTCACTTATGCCAATACAACCAATCAATTCTCCAGAAATAATACCTGGCAAATATTTTTGCTTTATTTGATTCGAACCATACTTTACTATATATGGACCGGCCATATATTGTGCAGCTTGCTGAGCAATTGTGAATCCTCCGCTATTTAGTCTGCCTAATTCCTCATTAAAAACAACGTCAAAGAAAAAATCTAAATCACTGCCTCCATATTCTTTTGGGTAGGAAAGTCCAAGATATCCCATAGTTCCCATTTTTTTCCATATCTCTCTTGGTATTTGCTGCTCTTTTTCCCATTTATCAATGTTAGGCAAAACTTCTCTTTCAAAAAATTCTCTTAAGCTTGCTCGAAATAATTTATGCTCCTCTCTAAAATATTTCATCTCTTTATTAAATAAGTGACTTCATCAAATTAAAAAGCCCCATTCTATCCCCTGAAAGATGTTCTAGTCCATCCACAGGTATAGTAATTCCACTAATGTATGAAGAAAGTGGCGAAGCAAGAAATACAACTGAATTGGCTACATCTAATGGGGTTCCAAATCTTTTCATTAAATTCTTTTTCTCAAACTTTTTCAAAAAAGTTTTAAAAACTTCTGGATATGAATCTAAGCCTGAAGTAGCTATAGTGCCTGGTGCAATAGCATTGACCCTTATTTCATGTTGAGCCCATTCTTGGCCTAATGTTTTAGTAAGGTTCTCAACTCCAGCTCTTGCCGCTCCAGTATGAGCCATTCCAGGGAACCCTCTAAAAACATTTGCTGTTATGTTAACTATATTTCCTTTTTTTTGCGGAATAAAAAATTTATTTGCACTGGCATGACACATGTTAAATGTCCCGTTTAAATTATTGTTTATTACCGCAGCCCATCCTTTTTGAGACATCACTTCAGCAGGAGCAGGAAATTGTCCTCCGGCATTATTAATTAAAATATCCAGTTTCCCAAATTTTTTCTTTATCCAATTGTTTAGATCTTCTATTTTTTCTGTTTTTCTAATATCGCATACCTTAAAATGGCAAACTCCATTTTCCGAAAGATTTTTCGATGATTTAACCAAATTAGATTGATCCCTAGAAGTAATTATTACGACTGCCCCTAGCTCAATAAAAAGTTCTGCAATGCCATAGCCTATTCCAGTTCCTCCACCAGTAACCAAAACAATTTTCCCCTTAAAAAGTCCTCTAGAATACATTTTGAAATATTAATTATTTAAAGGCTTAACAATCTACACATTTTCTAAAAACTAAAATACCAATAAGCCTTAAACTTAAAGAAGAAAGAGCAACTTACGTTGCTCTTTCTATTCCCTTAACCGCACCCCGTTAAAAGTACTTTTCAGGGTTACCAGACACTAAATTAATTTTTATTGGAAAGAATATGTTGCTGTTACAACTGTTCTTCTTCCAATTACAGGCATTCCTGGCATTGCTCTATACCTTTCATCAAACAAATTCGATGCAGACAAATTTAGATTTACTCCATTATCAAACTTATATCCAAGATTAACATCAATAAGATCTTTTTCTTGGACTGTTCCTCCATATTCTCCTTGGTTGGATTCAAACGAATCGTCATGCTGATATGTTACACTTCCAAAAAATCCTTTTCCAACACCACCATACATTATTCCTCCTCTATATTTGACTTTCGGAGTATTTAAATATGCTTCAAATGGAAGATCATCATCTCCAACAGCCCAATAGTTTTGGCTAAGGTATGACCCATTTGCCCAAAGAGTAACTTTGTCATTAACATAATATTCCAGAGCAATATCTGTTCCCCAGTGACTTCTTACAGCATCACCAAATCTTCTATATCCCGCAGGTGAGTGAACCATGCCATCTCCTTTAGGAGATTCCGCTGATTCAATAGCTCCAAAAATTGGAAATGCAGCACTAGCAGCATTCCAAAAGCTCGTCGCTCCAGGAGTGTCATCCCCAGCACCAGCACCATAAACTCCTCCTATAATCTGTGCTAATCCAGCAACTACTGTAGGTACAGTACCTGCCACTTGTGCTGTTATTGCATCTACTAAAGAAGGTACTCCAGGTATGCCTCCAGCTGCCAATACATTAAAGTCCCAACCGTTTGTAGCTGCCAATGATTGATATGCTGCAGTAACTTGTGGGGTAGCTATTCCAGTAACTGCGGCCGTTACTCCAGCTGTTAAACCAGCTGCGGCATCCCCACCAACTGCAGTTCCCATCTCCGATGTTAAAGTATCAGAATTTGCTATCAACCAATAACTAGGTCCAACGGCAGCAAACTGAGTAAATCCTTTTCTATTATAGGTGTAGAAATCTACGGAAACGCCTAATTTATCATCCCAAATTCCCTTATATCCAACTTCAAAAGAATTTTGATATTCTATCTTAGATTTTTCTGCACCTGCTAAAGCAGGATTAAATGCCCGTGGCAAACGACTTTCTGCGGCAGCATTTGCTAAATCAAAAACATCATACGCATAAAGCGTTCCATGTGACCCAGATGGGCCTGCATAAGATGCAAGGAAAGCATTAACAAGTGGTAGAAAAGGTGACAAGGCTGCAACGTTTGGATCTGGGGCGCTAGTTAATGGGTTAATTCCATTAGCAATAAAAAAGTTTATAGCTGCATCAGAGCCTGACTTAATAGCTCCGTAAGGCACTGCCAAAGGTAACCCAGTTATAGATGTTGGGAAATCATTGTCTCCAGGCAATAATGTTGAGTCAATAAACCCATTTGGATTTATAGTTTGAACATCATTTTGACCACTTAACCATACATCAAATACAGCTGCTTGAACTGTAGAAACAGGAAAATCAATATACTGATTCAATGAAGTTGGTCCAGTAGTAGCAACGTTGTAGGAAACTCTGAAAGTATTCTTCTCATCAGCCTTATAAACTAAAGCAACCCTAGGAGCAAATCCTCCTTCATCCATAAAGTTAAAGGTGTCATATCTCACAGCATAATTTAAATCAAGTTGATCAGTTATAGCAGAAGTTCCTTGAGCATAAGCCCCCATTATCGTATACTGGTCATCATCATCAAACCTTCCATAAAGAGTATAATCAGAATTCGTTTCCGTGTCCCTGTAATCAGCTCCTATTGTAAAGTTTGTATTTAAAAAATCTGGAACATCAAAATTATACTGAATCTGAGCTTCCAAAGAATTTCTCGAAGCAACTTGTCTAAGACCTGTGTTGTATAAAAATGTAGGGTTCTCAGCTGTTCCTCCGTCATTTGCGTTGTAATAAGCCTGAGCAAAAAGTCCTCCAGATCGATATCTTCCTTGTACCCACCAATCAGTTCCTTGAGTATAACCTGGTCCTTGAGAGTTAAAAAATAATCCTCCTCCATTTGCAATACCAGCAGCTAAAACAGCTGAAGTATTGGTGTCGGGTCGATATTCAAGAGTGAAATTGGCAGATTGATTTTTAAATTCATTAATCATTGGGTTTCCATCACCATCTTGATCTAGATCGGTCTGGGATAAAAGGATTGCTCCAGCAGCTGTATTATTAACTTGTTTGTTTTTTACTAAAGGTTGAGATACCGTTGTAGCTAAAGCAGCTATTCGACCAGCATCTTCAACTGGATCCAGTTGAAAATCATTACCTTTTCTAAAACTAGCATTTATTTTATATCCTAGTTTTTTATCATCACTTGCCCAAGCATGTCTCATGGTAAATCCTTGAAGTTCCATACTACCAGCCATAAGTTCAATTGTTGTCCCTGGATGATCTATAGCACTTTTCGATAAAAAGTGAACGACACCTGAAGTTACACCTGGACCATACATAGCAGATCCTGATCCTCTGACAACCTCAATCCTATCAATATCCATATTTGAAAGACCTGACTGAAAAGTAAAAAAGGTTCCTGCAGCAGGCGTTACAAGATATCTATAGTCTAAAATAGGGAAAGTAGACGTTCCAAAAACCCCAGCACCAGCTCTCATTTCAATATTTAATGAATTTGCAGATTGCTGTTGAAGCTGAACTCCAGGAACATTCATAAGATTCCTGACAGGATCAACTGCCGTAACAGAATTTTCAATATCTCTTGAACTAACGATAGAAACTGATGCGGGTGCATCTAAAACTTTCTCTCGTTTCCTAGAGGCAGAAACTATTACAGCGTCTAAATCATTCCCTCCAGGAATTAAAGAAACTGAAATATCTTGATCTTCTGAAGTAACTTCAATGGTTTGACTTTGAAACCCTAAATAACTTATTTCAAGTTGGACAGGCAGTGGAAGTGAAGTTGCGATGGTAAAGTTCCCATCAAAATCTGTTGTGGTTCCAAAATTAGTTCCTGAAATCACAATATTCACACCTGGCAACGCTTCTTGATCTCCAGTGGAGACAGAACCACTTATAGTGGTTTGCGCAAGAGCAAAATTGAAAAACAGCATAGACATAAACATCATAGCTGTTTTAAATAAAAATTTAGTTCTCATGTTTTAAAAATTAATTAATATCTGGTTTTTTGTTTAAGCAATATAGTACCTTTTATTGAATTTACATCTGTTTTAATCTCATAAAAAGGTTTCGGTTTAGTCTCTAAAAGTGCCCAATATCTTCTCCATTAAGCTTGTAAAAGGTAGGTTTAGACAAAAATTACATTCTTTTTATCATCACTCCATTTCATGTAATTGGGCATGTATTTTTTGTCAATTTCTGTCCTTTTAATTTTAAGCGTGGGAGTGGTCATTCCGTTTTCAACATTCCAGTCCTCATTTAAAACAATTAAGGTTGATATTTTTTTATAGTTATCTAGAGAAGCATTTATTTTTGTAAGTAATGTGTTTAATTCTCCATCCAAAGCAGATTTCTCTTTTTCTTTACCAATATCAGATAAAGTCGCCAAACAAATGGGTTGAGGAAGTCCAATCCCGGCAACACAGACTTGTTCAAAATCAGTAACTTCTCCAAAATAATGCTCCAAAAGTAAAGGTTCAATAAACTTGCCTTTAGATGTCTTAAAGGTGTCCTTGACTCTCCCAGTTATGAAAAGATAACCTTCTTCGTCCATATAACCCTGATCTCCTGTGTGAAGCCATCCGTTTACTATTGTCTTTGAAGTAGTTTTTTCATCTTTATAATAACCATCCATTAAAAAAGGTCCCCGCATTAAAATTTCTCCATTTTTTGAATCAATTTTTAATTCAACTCCTGTTTGAGCTATCCCAACTGACCCAGGTTTATTTGTTATTTTCCCATCAAGTTGAGTTGTAATCGCACAATTTTCAGTCATCCCATAGCCATTTGTTATATCAATCCCTATTTTTCTAAACCAAACTCTTTGACTCTCTTGCATTGGTGCAGCCCCTGAAACTTTTGCTCTAGCACGGCTTAATCCAAGAGCTTTTTTAAACTTCTTTTTTAAAAGACTTGAGATTAAAGGAATTCTTAATAAGGTGGTCAGTTTTTTCTGGGGTAATTTGCCAAGAATACCAAGTTGAAATTTGGTCCATATTCTAGGGACCGCAAAAAATACTGTCGGCTGAGTAGCCTGAAGGTTTGCTGAAAAAGTTTCCAAAGATTCAGCAAATGAAATAGTACCCCCAAATCTAAGACAAGTATGTTCAACTACAACTCTTTCTGCTATATGGTTAAGTGGTAAATAAGAAAAGAAATGATTATCCCCATTAAAATTTATTTTAAGTGGATTCGAATCATGAGTAAGAACCTTTGTTTCATCATTTGCTCCGTATGATAGGACTACACCTTTAGGTGTTCCAGTAGTCCCTGAGGTAAAAATAATTGTCCATGGATCACTTAGTTTTGGCACGTGAACCTTTTCAATTGGTTCAAATTTATCTATAAAATCAAACCACTGATGCCCTTCGCTAACATTCGAGTGATCTTTGTATGTTGGAAATGCAATTATTGGCATATCTTTTGGAACTCCTTTCTTCATTTCATCCCAAATTTCCATCTTACCAACAAAAAGAGCATCAACGTCTCCAAGATTCAACAACTCTTCTATCTCTTTTGATCCTAAAGTTGGGAAAAAAGGAACTGAAATGTAACCTGCCATTAAAATTGCTAGATCAGCAATGATCCATTCCCTACAATTTTTAGAAACTAATCCAATATGAGCATTTTCTCTAAGACCAAGTGATTTAAGACCATTAGCTAATTTTCTCGCCATATCACCAACTTCACCCCATGTATAAACTTCCCATTTCTCACCAAATGGTTGTTTTAAAAAAGGCTTGTCTCTTAATTTTTCTTCCCACTCATAAAATTTCAAGTCAAATTTTTCTGAATTTTTCATCTTATATCTTTTTTAAATTTCAGATGCCATTGGCCTGTTCTCCACTAGCAACATAGTAGTAAATATAAGTTTTTATCCTTAAGATTCACAAAAAGGTTTATTAGTTGATTCCTGCTGCTTAGAATAAATATTAATGTATAATAGGATAATTATTATCTTTCAAAAATTAAAATTTATTATACAATGAAAGAAGTCTTTTATTATTCTATAAAATATTTCTTTTACTATACCGCTCGCCTTTACTTTAAAAGAGTAAAAGTTTATGGTTTAAATAATATCCCAAAAGATGGTGGGATTTTGTTTTCGCCAAATCATCAAGGGGCTTTACTAGATCCTTTATTGGTTGGATCAAATATTTCTAGACCATTAACTTCATTAACTAGAAGTGATGTTTTTGGAGGACCTTTCCAGTGGTTTATGGATGCTTTAAGAATGCTTCCTGTCTACAGAATTAGAAATGGATATGCGAATCTGAAAAAAAATGATAAAATATTTGAAAAATGTAGAGAAAAATTAAGGAATGAAGAATGTATTATGATGTTTTCAGAAGCAGCACATCATAATGAATATTACCTTCAAAAACTTTCTAAAGGCAGTAGTAGGTTAGCACTTGAAGCACAACTTGAATCTCCTGAATCACCCATTTATATTGTCCCTGTGGGTATAAATTATGGGCATCACCAAATTGCCTGGTCTGATTTACATTTAGTTTATGGGAAGCCTATAAGGGTTAAGAAATTCTTAGATAATAACAATCCAAATGTGGAAAATATAAATCATCTAAGAGAAAATCTTGAAGAAAAAATGAAAGAATGCATTTGGCTCCCCGATAAAAATGATCAATATTATGAAAAAAAGAAAATGATCATTCCGAAAAATACTAAGCTAGAGTTTAATGAATTAAAAGAAGGAATTGAAAAAGGATCATTAAAAACAGAAGGATTAGGGCAAAAATTTTTCTCGAATAATCCAAAGCTTTTAGAATTATTAATTTTTCTTATTTCTATTCCGAATTTTCTGCCATTACTAGTAATAAAAAATGTCATTTCTAAATTTAAGGATATAGTATTTTATAGCTCAGTAAAAATTTGCCTAGGTCCAATTATATTTCCTCTTTGGTGGTTTAGTGCGGGATCTTTAACATACCTTATATATGGCGAAAATATTGAGTTTCGAGCATTCCTAAACTTTGTTGCTGAATCGTATGGAACTTTTTTTCTGGTCGTAGCACCAATGATTATCTCTCTTTATTTAAGACAAATTCTATTATTTTATAGAAATAATAAATTTTAACTATACTTAATATAATTTCAACAACAAATCGGTTTTAATTAAATTAAAATAACCATATATATAAAAATAAATAATTTAAATATAATTATTATAGTTATTATCTATTATTTATTGCTTAATTCATTAATTATTACTTTTGAACCAAAAGAAAATTAAATTATTTGGATGTTATAATTATAGGGGCTGGCCCCATTGGTATAGCTTGTGGTATCGAGGCTAAAAAAAAAGGTTTAAAATATTTGGTTTTAGACAAGGGGCCCCTTGTAAATTCACTTTACAAGTATCCGTTAAACATGACATTTTTCTCAACCGCAGAAAAACTTGAAATTGGAAATGTCCCGTTCATTTCTCATGGGAATAAACCAACAAGAACTGAAGCACTAGAGTATTATAGAAGAGTTGTGCAACACTGGGCAATTGACCTAAAATTGTATAACCCTGTAGAGTCTATAGAAATAAAGAAAAATCATTTTGAATTGACTTCAAAAAGAGAAAAATACAGAGCAAAAAACATAGTTATTGCAACTGGTTTTTATGATTCTCCTTATCCTCTAAATGTCCCAGGGGAAGACCTCCCAAAGGTTCTCCATTATTATACAGAAGCACATCCGTTTTTCAATATGAATATTGCCGTCGTGGGTGCTGCAAACTCTGCCGTTGATGTTGCACTTGAAACGCAAAGGAAAGGTGCTAAAAGTGTTACCATGATCATAAGAGAAGAAAAAATTGGAGAAAATGTAAAATACTGGGTTAGACCTGATGTTGTAAACAGAATCAAGGAAGGAAGCATTAAAGCATATTTTAATTCAAACATTATTGAAATAACAGAACAGAAC
The DNA here is from genome assembly GCA_036340635.1 of Bacteroidota bacterium. GTDB lineage: Bacteria > Bacteroidota > Bacteroidia > Flavobacteriales > Flavobacteriaceae. The sequence goes on from JAYYYF010000008.1 coordinate 44,407, forward strand.
ATAAAGTTTAAAAGCGAAAAAGAAGAAATAGTCATCAAAAATGATTTTGTACTTGCAATGACTGGATATCAACCAAATTTTGAAATGCTTAAAAAACTAGGTGTAAAATTTAAAAAAGACTCTTTTAATACCCCTTTTTATAATTCAAAAAACATGGAGTCTAATGTTGAAGGGGTTTTTTTAGCTGGTGTTGTCTGTGGAGGATTAAAGACCAACAAGTGGTTCATTGAGAATTCTAGAGAACATGCTTCACTAATTATGGATTATATTTTAAAAAAGTGATTTTTTGAAAACTAAAACTCAGTATAAAATATTTCTAACTGTATTTTTTTTGAATTATTTTCTTCTCCCGGATGTGATCCATATAAAACAACACCTAAAGGATTTAATATGGCTGCAGAAGGGTATTTTATAACTTGATCAGAAACCATAGCTGCCTTATGACTTGTATCATCAATGTCTGATGTGATGACGACTCCTAATTCAACGTTCGTAGAATCATTTCTAATAATCCTTTTTATATGATCGGTAATTCTAAACTTATATCTATATGGCAATCCATTGTCATCATACTCAAGAATACCTCCATAATAAACTTTTTTAGTCTGAATTTGATCAGGGTCTTGACTTACAGTTTCATCCAAAACATAATCGTTTAAGGGATTACTATCTTCATAATTATACAAATATAGTCTGTTAATTATCCCTAAATCTGAATAAAGTGAATAATCCAATTGGTCTATATAAAGATTAACATTAGCTTCATTAATTAACCAATTCTTATTTCTCAAATCATCTAAAATAAGACCCTCATTTTTTTCAGAAGAAAACAAATTTAACTTAGAATGAAGCCCTGAAGAACCACTCAAGTAGATCTTGTCAGATGGATCTCCCTGATTAGAAAGAGAAATTTGATTTTCTATGTCCTGATCATAACCATCATTTATAATAGTATTTATTTTAATCCCACCTAAATTAATTGGAAATGTTTTTTTTGATTTTTCAATGAAATCATCAGAAACATCATCTTCTGTTCCATTCTTATTGTACTTATCATATTCGTACTCCACTTTTATGTTTGCTTGGTTCATATCGAGCAACATATATAAATTGTCAGAAAAATTTTCAGCTCTAATTATAACTCCCTTTAAATGATTAGAAAAATTATCTTGGTTTGCTAATTCCCTACTCCCCTCCTTATCAAGAAAATTTAATTGAAAAAAGTTTTTCTCCAATGGAATCCTTATTCGAGGAGTTAATCTTAACTCAACTTTTTGAGTTTCATCAACATCAGGAGTTGCAGAATCATCTTCAGAGTAATTAAACCTAAGTTCATTAAAGTCTAGAATATACTGTGAATCATATAAAGCCTCTCCTGAAAACCCCTCATTAAAAAAATCTTTATTTGAATAAAACTTATTGAAAGATTCAAAATTATTTTCCGGATCCAAGGAAGATAAATAATAGGTTAATTCATAAACTTTTAAATTAAAACTTGCGTTTCTGTTACCAAAGATGGAATCGATTTGATAAACTTTATTTTCAGAATCATACTCACTGTTATCTGAGTCTACACCATCAAGAATTCCATCATTATCAGAATCTTGACTTAGAGGGTTTGAACCGTCTTGAGTCTCTAAATAATCAGCAATTCCATCTGAATCACTATCGCTTAATGGATCATTAGGATCAATATCAAATTCATCTATTACTCCATCACTATCTTTGTCATTGAGATTATTGAAAAAAGGAATTTCCAAATATACTTGAGTTACTGTTTCGTTTTCTTCAATTTTTGATGGATCATCTTCGGTTTGATTTTCATTCTGCTCATTTATATCTCCAAAAATCGGATTGCTTGTTGGAATTAATAACTGAGATGTTATGCTTGCCTTTGATAAGCCAAAAAACGGATGATTAATTTCCCCCAATTGGGCTAAAGGTAAACCATCTGTTTGAAAAAAATCTGTTTTCCTTTGATACGAAAATATAGGAGCCTCCAATCTTTTAGACTCTAATACTGTTTCATTTAAAATTGATACTCCTACAGAATGGAATTCCTTTGTACAATTAACAAAAATCAGTTGAAAAAAAAATAGCAACCTGAAAAAAATCTTGAAATTCATCTTAAATTAAAAGATCTGATTTGAATAGTAACTCACAAAAGCTTTTTCTTGTTTGGTTTCTGCAAAGTCCATGAATGGAATCTCTTTTCCATCAATCAATTTCCCAATCTTGTTTAAAGCCCCGTCATCGCCAACTACATATCCATCTGAATGATTTAAACTTAATTGGATTAAATTTTCATAGCTGGCAGTTTTTAGAAGTTTTAGTTCATCCATTGGTATTTTATCAAAACTGACTTTTTTTTGAATTTTTCTTGAGACTACTCCATCAAAATCTTTGGCATAAACTGATGTAACGATTTTACTTTCAGCAAATATAGGTTCATCCTTATAAAAAGTCTTTAAATACAAGGGAAATAAGGATGTAAACCATCCATGTAGGTGAATAATATCTGGAGACCAATTTAATTTTTTGACCGTTTCAATAACACCTTTTGTGAAAAATATCATTCGCTCATCATTATCTTTAAAAAGGTTGTCCTTTTCATCTCTTAAAACCCCTCTTCTCTTAAAGTACTCATCATTATCTATAAAGTAAACTTGCATCCTTTCTTTAGGAATAGAGGCAACTTTAATAATTAAAGGCATGTCTTCATCATCTATTACAAGATTCATCCCAGAAAGTCTAATTACTTCATGTAGCTGATGTCTTCTTTCATTTATGAGACCATACCTTGGCATAAATATTCTTGTTTGCCCTCCATGGTCATTAACACTCTTTGGAATTTGATAAGAATTTAAAGCTTGATTAGTTTGAGGTAAATAAGGAGTGACCTCAGAAGATATAATCAAAACTTTCTTATTTTTCATTTTTTCTGCAGTATAAAAAGCTTGGCAAAATTAAGAAATTTAAACTTAAATATCTTATAAAGCTTATATTTAGTGACTTGATTTTTTAAAATGGAATTATTTAGATCAAAAGTTGATTTAATAAACAACCTAAATAGAGATAATGGTGTTTTGGGTTTAGTTCCAACAATGGGGGGAATACATGAAGGGCATTTATCACTAATTCGCAAGGCAGCCTCAGAAAATTCATCTGTAATGGTTAGCATTTTTATAAATCCCACACAATTTGATGATCTATCAGATCTTAAAAATTATCCGAAAGATTTAAAAAGTGATCTTAAATTAATTTCTGAAATAAGTAATGATATATCCATATATGCTCCTAATCAAAAAGATGTTTATGGCAATAAAATTCAAATAAAGGAATATGATTTTAATAAATTAGATAAAGTGATGGAGGGAGTTAGAAGGGAAAATCATTTTAATGGGGTAGCAAATATTATAGAATTTTTATTTAAAACCTTTAACCCTGATAATGCTTATTTTGGGGAAAAGGATTATCAACAATTACAAATAATTAAGCTTTTAAAAACAAATCTTAACCTGTCAACTAATATCATTCAATGTCCAACAATAAGAACTAAAGATGGGTTAGCTCTGAGCTCGAGAAATAATAATCTAACTTTAATCCATAGGGAGATTGCTCCAAGAATATATAAATGTCTTTTGGAGGTTAAAAAAATGTCGAAGTTAAATTCTTATAAAGAAATATTTGATTGGGTCAAGTTCATCTTTTCAAACATAAAGGAATGTGATTTAGAATATTTTATGATTTGCAATCCTAAAACATTAGTAGAAATATCTCATAAAGACCACCCCTTTGGGAATAGAGCTTTTATAGCTGTTAAATTAGGAAACACTAGATTAATTGACAATATAGATTTATCTTAGACTATTAATTTAGCTTCATATATAAGATCAACATTTCATATTTATTAAGATTGAAATTAATAATTAAAATATTTAAAATATTAGCTCCCCTTTTGATTGGAATTTTTTTTATTTATCTAAGTTTTAAAAATACTACGGAACAGGATAGAGAAAATATTTTGAAGTTTATTAAAAATGCGGATTATAGATATGTTTTATTGTCTCCATTTTTAGCAATTTTAAGTCATTTATCTAGAGCCTATAGATGGAAATACCTACTGTCTCCTTTGGGATATAACCCGACATTTTTAAATTCAACTCTTTCAGTTTTCATAGCATATATTGCCAATCTCGGAATTCCTAGATCAGGAGAAATTATTAGAGCAACTGTAATGAATTCCTATGAAAAAATACCTTTTGAAAAAGGCTTTGGGACAATTATAGCAGAGAGAGTCGTTGATCTAATTATTCTAATTTGTTTCCTTTTTTTGGCACTGATTATTCATTTTGATTTGGTAATTACTTTTGTCCCGATTAAAAAATTTTCAATTAAGAATATTTTATTTTTTCTACTTTTTTTTAGTATAGGAATATTACTGTGGACAGTTATTTTAAAAAAATTAAATTACCCAATAGTAAAAAAGATTGAATTGTTTTTTTCTGGTTTATGGGAAGGCATTATTTCGTTGAAAAAAATTCAAAAAAAATCTTCTTTTATTTTTCATACAGCCTTTATATGGATTATGTATTTAGCAATGTTTTATGTTGTGAAATGGGCCTTTCCAGAAACAGAATCTTTATCTTTAATTGAACTTATCCCTGCTTTTGTGATAGGGGGATTAACAATTTCTGCAACAAATGGAGGTATAGGAATTTATCCATATTCAGTCTCTCTAGCTCTTGTCGCTTTTGGTGTTTCAAATGAATCTGGATTAGCTTTTGGTTGGATAATTTGGACTGCTCAAACCGCTATGGTTGTTATTTTTGGAGGTCTCTCTTTTTTTATTTTACCTTTAATAAATCCCTCTAAAAACTGAAAAAATTTGACTTGCTAAATGGGTAAAATTAAAAAATCTTTTTTCTGTCAAAATTGTGGCGCTCAACATGTAAAGTGGCAAGGCCAATGCGACACTTGTAAAGAATGGAATTCTCTTTTAGAAGAAATTATCTCAACTGAATCAACTCAGAATTGGAACAATATTTCTCAAAAAAATAATCCTGTACAGAAAGCTCTTAAAATAACTGAAATCAAAGGGGTTAATGAAACTATGATTGATAGTTTTGACAAAGAACTAAACCGAGTTTTAGGAGGCGGAATAGTCTCTGGCTCTTTAATCCTTTTGTCAGGTGAACCAGGTGTTGGGAAATCTACTCTTTTACTTCAAATTGCTTTAAAAATGGATTTAAAAGTCCTTTATGTCTCAGGAGAAGAGAGTCAAAAACAGATAAAGCTAAGAGCAGAA
>JAYYYF010000009.1:0-65981 GCA_036340635.1 Bacteroidota bacterium
AAAGAATTCCATCTAAGTTATAAATACTGAAATTAACATTTTGGACATCAGCAATTTCAAAGATTCGACCCCTAAAAATTGAATCCAATCTAAGAAAAGAAAGATTTTCTGTAGATTCTTGAAATATATAGGAAATACTTCGAAGTAATTGAGAATTCTTGCGTTCTAAGCGTTGTTCATGGTATTTACTAGATTGTTTTTTAAATTGAGGAATAGTAACAATTGCAATTGCAGCAAAAGCAATTATTAAAAGAGAAGTCATAGCAATAAAAATTCTAAACCTGATAGATATCTGACCTTTAAAGGGTAATTTTTTAAACATTTCTAATATATTATAAAATTTAATCTAGAATAGAATAACTAATGTAAAACAAAATAAAGATATTATAGAGAATATCATTTATTAAGATATTATTTTTTTAAAAATAGATAAAATTTTATCAATTTACATAATTTATAAAATCAACATTTTTTGTATTAAATTGGACAAAAGACGCCATTTTTTATCATTTTTTGTCATTTTTTTCCTTTTTTTAGCCATTTTTAAAATAAATATAGATTTGTTTATAATATCCTTTTAATTACAATACTACAGGCAAAATATCATTGATTATATAGTCTGGCAAATATTAAAAAATTAATTTCTAAATTTTTGATAAATTAGCTATCAATGAAGAAAAAGATTGGATTAATTATTGTTATTGTAGTATTGTTTTTTAGTTACAAGTTCCATTCTGAGTTGTTTTATTTATCAGAGCTTGCAAAAACAATTTATAAAATTCAAAGAACTGAAGCAGATATTACAGATTACAAATATTTTAATAATATAGAAATTCCCAAAAGCAAAAACCCCCAATCATGGCCTATACACGAAAACTATAATAAAGTTTCATTAACAACTAATTTGAAGTCTATTCATAAAAAATTTGGAACTGTTGCTTTTTTGATAATTAAAAATGATTCTATCTGGCATGAGAAATATTATAACGGCTATAACAAAAGCTCATATAGCAATTCTTTTTCTATGTCAAAAAGTATAGTATCTGCTATCATGGGTAGGGCTATTCAAGAGGGCTACTTTAATAGTTTAGATGATAAAGTTAGCTCATTTATTGATGGTTATAATGAAGGTTATGCTTCTAAACTTACTATTGGCGATTTGTCTAGTATGTCTTCAGGTATGAAGTGGACTGAAAACTACACTAATATTTTTGGGGTTACTGCACGAGCATATGTTGGAAGCAACTTAAATGAACTTATACTTTCCAGGCCAATAATTAAAGAGCCTGGTAAGTCTTTTGAATACTTGAGCTCCGATACTCAGCTATTAGCAATGGCCATCGAAAAAGTAACCAAAAAAAAAATATCTGAGTTGGCTTATAATTGGTTTTGGAATCCAATGGGTGCTGAAAATAATGCTTTATGGCAAATTGACAATATTAAAACCAATAATGAAAAAGCTTATTGTTGTTTTAATTCAAATGCTAGAGATTTTGCCAGATTTGGCAAACTATATAAAGACAATGGCTTCTGGAATGGCAAAAGCTTATTGGACTCTGCTTTTGTAAAAAAATCTATAACAAATCGGTTCGATTCAAGCCCAGAATATGGCTATGGTTTTTGGCTGGGAGAATTTGAGGAAAAAAAATTCTTTAGCATGAGAGGTCATTTAGGTCAATATGTTATAGTTTTTCCAATAGATAATGTAATTATTATTCGCCTTGGTCAAACTCATGACAGAAAATCTGAAAATGATACATTTAGTAAAGATTTTCTTGATTATATCCAGGAAACTTTTACAATGTTAAACGATTAATTGTGAAAGAACCTAACTTATTAGAAGTAAAAAAACTTAATCTTTCTATTTCAGGGATCTCCATTTTAAACAACATTTCTTTCAAATTGAAAAAAAATGAAATCTTAGGATTTGTTGGAGAGTCTGGAAGCGGGAAATCACTAACTGCTTTCTCAATTATTAATCTTTTAAATTCAAAAAAAATTAAAAAAAGCGGATTTGTTTTCTTTAATGGCAAAAGAATCGATTCATTAAATAATAAAGGTTTTGAAAACATAAGAGGATCTGAAATTTCCATGATTTTTCAAGAACCTATGAGCTGTTTAAATCCCAGTATGAAATGTGGCAGGCAAGTATTAGAAATCATTTTAAAACATAAATTATTAAAAAATATAAAAGCAAAAAAACGTGTTTTAGATTTACTAAAAATGGTACAATTAATTGATCCTAAAACTGTTTATAATAAATATCCTCATGAACTCAGTGGAGGTCAACAACAAAGGATAATGATAGCAATAGCAATTGCATGTAATCCTAAAATACTAATAGCAGATGAGCCAACCACATCACTTGATGGAATAGTAAAAAAAGAAATTATTTCCCTTCTTAAAGAAATTCAAAATAAAACAAAAATGGGAATAATTTTTGTTTCTCATGATCTCAATCTAGTTTCTAAAATTGCTAATAATATCATTGTTCTTCAAAAGGGGTCAATTGTTGAGTATGGCGATGCCAAACGTCTTTTTAAATGCCCTAAAAACATTTATACTCAAATCCTTTTAAACGCACGCCCTCCAAAAAAAGGAAGACCAAAAAGACTGCCTGCTTCTAATAATAATCTAAAAAAATTCCCTCTAATCTCAAAAAGAGAAAGAGAAGAAAATCATAAAAAAATATACAGGTCAGAACCTATTTTGAAAATTAAAAATTTATATTTTTCATATGGAAAAAAATTGATTTTAAATAATATTAATTTCAATTTATATGAAGGGGAAACTTTGGGTCTAATTGGAGAGTCAGGATCTGGTAAATCAACTATAGCCAAATCAATTCTCAATCTAAATAATTTTCAAAAAGGAAAAATCTTATTTAATAACGTCAATATCAAAAAACTTGATCAAAAAGAATATAGAAAAGATATTCAACTCATTTTTCAGGATCCTTTTTCCTCACTAAACTCTCAAAACACTATTGGATTTTCAATAATGGAGCCAATGATAGCTCAAAATCTGTATAATAAAGATGAGAGATTTTCTAAAACATATGAGTTATTAGAACATGTAGGATTAAAGAAAAATGATTTTTTAAAGTATCCTAGTCAGTTTTCGGGGGGACAAAGACAAAGGATAGTGATAGCAAGAGCCCTAGCATTAAGCCCTAGAATTATTATTTGTGATGAATCGGTTTCTGCTTTAGATGTATCAGTGCAAGCACAAGTTTTAAACCTGCTTAGCTCTCTTAAGGAGAAGTTTTCTTTTACTTTTTTATTTATTTCTCACGATCTATCAGTAATTAGATATATGTCTGATAGAGTAATTATTCTTAATAAAGGAACAATTGAAGAAAATGGAGAAACTGACCAAGTGTTTAAGTCTCCGACTATGCCTTATACCAAACAATTATTAAAAGCTAACGACTATTAATAAGTTATGCTGTAAAGTAAGTATATTTGAAATGTTCACATAAAAGATGGATATTAAATTATTCTTTTCTGGTTTTTTTAAATTATACTTTTACTGGGAATACATAGTTATTATTAGTACTATTGTTGTTGTTATAAATTCCTTATTAGGTGTTTTTTCGGATAAATCATTTCAAAACTTTGACATTAGAATTACATTATTTTCTTTAATATTTAATTATATTTTTTTAATTATAGGTTTATTTATTTTTTTGTCTAATGCTTTATTATTGTTTTGGTATTCTGACAATAAATTGATTCTTGATCAAAATAATTTTCTTTTTTATATATCCCCTCACCTACTAAATCTAATAGCTGTTCTAATTCTAACAATAGGCTGGTCCTTGCATAAAAAATCAAACATTAGTTTAAAAAAATTTCTAAGAATCTTGGGCTTTTATTTCTTAGGATTACTAATCCTAGTCGGAAAATTTTTCTGGATTAATTAAAAAAACACCCTCTATATAGAGGATGTTTTTTAAAACCAAAACTAATTTATGAAACTTTATTTATTATAAAATTAAATTATTGTTCTATTTTTAAATCCCAAAATTTTGTTAATCTTTTTATGAAAAACTCATATGGTATATTAGGAGGAGGTAGCTGGGGGACTGCTCTAGTAAAAATTTTATCTGAAAATAATGAATCTATAAATTGGTATGTCAGAAATCCCCAGAGTGTTGAACATATTCAAAATTTTCATAAAAACCCTAACTATTTAAGATCTGTATTTCTTAATACAAAGAAAATTAAACTTAGTTCTTCAATTAAAGAAATTACAACAAATTCAACAGTGATAATCTTAGCTATCCCATCGCCATTTTTAGATGCCGAATTACAAAAAATTAAAACATTAATAAATAATAAAACTATTTTTTCTGCTCTCAAAGGAGTAGTTCCAACATCGCAATTAATAGTTAGTGAACATCTTAATAAAATTTATAATATTCCATTATCAAAAATTGGAATTATTACTGGCCCTTGTCATGCTGAAGAAGTTGCTCTTGAAAAACTATCTTACCTAACTGTAGCGTGTAAAAATTCATATATAGGTGAATCAATGAGAAAGTCTCTGGAAACCTCTTTTATTAAAGCAAAATTATCTAAAGATAGTGGAGGAGTTGAATATGCGGCTATGTTAAAAAACATATATGCATTGGTTACTGGAATTGCACATGGATTAGGTTATGGAGATAACTTTCAAAGCGTATTAATAAGTAGTTCTGTTAGAGAAATGAAAGATTTTATAAAAACTATATATAAAGTAAAAAGAGATATAAATGACTCAGAGTATTTAGGGGATTTGCTTGTAACAACGTATTCCACATTTAGCAGGAATAGAACTTTAGGGAATATGATAGGAAAAGGATATCCATTAAAATCTGCTATTTCAGAAATGTCAATGATTTCTGAGGGTTATTATGCTACAAAAAGCGCTTATGAACTTGGAATTAAAAGCAAAATAGATTTTAATATAATAAATACTGCTTATAATATTTTATATAAAAAAATGAGTGCTAGAAAATGTATGCAATTGCTTGCCGATAAACTAAATTGAATTTTTAAACTGACTTAAGAATCTAATATCATTTTCATAAAGAATTCTAATGTCTTCTATTTGATATAGTAACATTGTTATTCTTTCTATTCCCATTCCAAATGCAAATCCTGAAAATTCATTAGAATCAATTTTACAGTTTTCTAAAACATTTGGATCAACCATTCCACATCCCATAATTTCTAACCACCCTGTTCCCTTAGTAATTCTATAATCAGTTTCTGAATTTAATCCCCAGTATATGTCCAGCTCAGCGCTTGGTTCAGTAAAAGGGAAATAAGATGGCCTTAATCTTATTTTAGATTTTCCAAAAAGTTCTTTAGTAAAAAATATAAGTGTTTGTTTTAGATCAGAAAAGGAAACATTTTTATCAATATATAAGCCTTCTATTTGATGAAAAAAACAATTCGATCTTGCTGAAACATCCTCATTCCTATAAACTCTTCCGGGAGAGATTGTCCTAATAGGAGGCTCATTATTTTCCATATAACGAATCTGAACAGATGAAGTGTGCGTCCTTAATAGAAGGTCAGGGTCTTTATTTATAAAAAAAGTGTCCTGCATGTCTCTAGCTGGATGGTGCTCTGGTAAATTTAGTGCAGTAAAATTGTGCCAGTCATCTTCTATTTCTGGGCCCTCAGAAATATTAAATCCAATTTTATAAAAAACATCTATTATTTTATCTCTAATTATTGATATTGGGTGTCTAGAACCTAACTCAAGTGTTGAAACAGGCCTAGTCAAGTCTTCAAATTTTAAATTACTTTTACTTTTTGAGGTCCCTTTGTTTTTAAGTTGCTCCAATTTTGCTAGTGTATTTTTTTTTAACTCATTGATTGCTAAGCCATAAGCTTTTTTATCTGATTCCTTAACTTTTTTAAATTCAGAAAAGAAATAACTTATATGGCCTTTCTTGCCTAAAAACTTAATTCTAAACTTCTCAATTTCATTAGAATCTGTAGATTTAAAAGAAGAAACCTCTTTAATTTTTTTTTGAATTTCAGATATCATCAATAATAATTATAATTCAAAAATAAGGTTTTAACTATTGTATTAATTGTTTTTTTATAAAATAATTTATTATGGCTTCCTTCATTAAAATAGTTTGTTCTCCAGATTTTAAATTTGGGAGCTTCATCAAGCTTGTATAATGTGGCCATCCATCTTTATCGATATACTCAAATTGGTAATAGCCAAATGGTTCTAAAAGTCTACATATCGCAATATGCATGAGATCTATTTTTTGATCTTTTTTAAAACGGGCTTCAGCCATTCCTAGTTCCTGAATTCCAATTAAATAAATTATTCCCTCCATTTCTAATGTTTGTCCATCATTAAACTTGTTGCTTAAAAAAACTACTATTTCATCCCATTGTCTTTTCATTGTTTTTTGATTGAATAACATAAAACTGATTTACTAAGAAAACAATATACTTATATTTGTAAAAAAAATTTGAATTACTTAGATATTTTTATTGCATGCACACTTGTTTTTGGATTTAGTAGAGGTTATTTAAAAGGCTTAATAATGGAGCTCTCTTCAATAATTGCTCTATTATTAGGTGTTTATGGCTCCATTAAGTTTTCTGATTTTACTTTTACTTTTTTTTCTACTAGGTTCCCTAAAATAATAGAAAATGTAGATGAAAATTATTTGAAAATTGCCTCATTTGCTTTTACTTTTTTTCTAATAATAATCCTTATTGCACTTATTGGGAAGGCTGTAACTAGAATTCTTAAAATGGTGTTTCTAGGGTTTCTAAATAAGATTTTAGGGGGCTTTTTTGGCATGATTAAATTTGCCTTGATACTTTCTATTTGTTTTGTTTTTTTTGAAAATATAAATTCTACACTTTTTTTAGTTGATGATTCATTTGCTGAATCTTCCTTTTTTTATAACAAGATTATATCCTTTGGCAATCATTTATTAGATGCTTTTAATTCTAATAAAGAATCAATCAATTTTTTTAATTGATTGAAGTTCTATCCACCCTTTATTCCCGTCATCAATCTCAACTAGAGCCCAATCATTCAATTCCTCTATTATAACAACTTTTGTCCCTTCATGTAAATTAAAAAGAATTTCACTTCTATAATTTGGCTCTGTTCTAAAATCAATTTTATTTTCAAAGATTATAGCTTCTAAATAAGATTTTTGTTTTTCAAATTTATTTAGGCCAACCAAAATAAACATTAGGGAAAGTAAAAATAATATAGAAAAAGCTGAAAAATAATTTCTTTTTAAAACACTTTTAGAACTAAAAAAATATAATATAAATGTGATTAAAAAAAGATACAATAATATAATCCCTAAGGCTAGCCATTGATTTACATTTAAAGTTTGTGAAATATAATTTAGGAATACTGAGACTTGATTTGTAGGCACCTTTTCAATCTTATCAACCAACATGTTTTGAGAAAAAGCTAAATTATTTAATACATCTTTATTTCGTGGATTTAATTTTAATGCTTTTTCAAAATAAAGTATACTGTTTGCAATATCATTAACTTTATAATAAGCATTTCCTAAATTGAAATATAGATTTTCAGAATGGTCTCCTTTTTCAATTATTTCTTTAAACTTAATAATTGCTTCATTATAGCTCCCCTTATTATATAAATCTACCCCTTTATTAAAATTTTCTTCATTTTCAGATTGCGAGAAAAGCAAGCTTGAAGAAATTAAATAAATTAATAAAACAATTTTTTTCATCATTATATTTGTTTATCTATTTCTGCTATTACATTTACAGCATTTTCATAATCATTACTTATGCCAACATCTGATGCCGGGGCATATCTAGCATATTCACAGTTTTCAATTAACATTATAAATAAATCAACTGATTCATTTTGAACGTTTTTATTTAATAATAAATTTTTAATTTTTTCTTTACTATAATCAGCAGTTTCAATTGAAAGTTTTGATTTTAAAAAATTATGCAACGCCTTCTCTAAAGCAACATAAAAGAGATCTTTCATCTGTAAACTTCTTTTTGCTTCTGATAAATATTTTTTTGCCAATTTATTAGCTCTTATAGATTTATAGCCTTTTATATCCAAGTCTGAACTTTTCTTAGACTTAAAAAAAATAACAATTACTAATATGATTATAAAAGGGAGGACAATTAGCAAATAAAATAGAGGAGAGTAAATAAAAGTATAGGGCTCTAATGAAATCAGATTTGGTTTAGTTTTAATAAACTTAAATTGACTTTTCGCTAAAGAAATATTATTAATATCGTTATTTGATAGATTTTGTTTTGAATTGACTAAAGAAAAAGAGGAAGGACCTTCTAAAACATCTATAATTATTTCATTTGAAAAGACAGACTTATATTTCCTGGTATTTGGGTCAAAAAACACAAATTCAATCGGAGAAATAGGATACTTCCCTTTAAACTGCGGAACTAATGTGTAAGTATCTGAAATATCCCCATACATGCCCTTAATATTTGTTTTAACATTTTCCTTATACTCTGGGTCGTATTTTTCAATGGAGCTAGGTGTTACCAAACTAGGAATTGAGAATAATTTTAAATTCCCTGAGCCACTGACTTTTAGCGTTGCTTGTAAAGATTCTGAAGCATTTAGTTCTTTTTTAGTAGCACTAAGTTCAATATTAAAATCTCCAACCGCTCCATTAAAATTGTCAGGAGCATTTCCTGGTAAATTCAAAACATTAATCTTTCTATTACCTGCAGTAACAGTCTTAGGAACTTGAGTATATATTCTGTTCCCAAAAAAATCTCTTTTATTTGTTGGGACATCAACAGAAACATCTAATGTAAGCGGAAGAATGTTTAAAATCCCAGATTTTTGTGGATATAAAACCATTTTTTTCCAAATAACATAATTGTAGTTTTCTCCTTTATAACTTCCTCTTTGAATCTGAAGTCGTGGAATTTTTATATTATTAGACCAAAAATCATTATACTCTGGGCTATCAATTTCTCCTACATTAGTTACATTAATTTGTGGACTAAAATATAGTTTATAGACTACCGAAAAGCCTTGATTTAAATAGGGTTTATTATTTGAAACTTCTGCTACTAAGTGTAAATTTTCATTTACTACATAGGAGGCGTCATTTGGATCTTTTTTTATGCTTACTGACTCCGAAACTTTAACTTTAACCGGAATTGTTTTATATATTTTCTTTTCAATCTCAATTGTTGCCTGGCCAATCATCAAATTTCCTGTCTTTAATGGCGATAAATAATATGAATAAATTTTAGAAAATGTTCTTTTACCATTTACCCACATATTACTAACAGATTGATTGGGTCCTCCAACAACTCTAAACCCTTCAAAAGTAGGGGCCATAAAGTTATCCCCATCTTGATTCATTTTAAAATCAACTCTAAGGTTTTCATTAATTCCTAAAGTATTTTTACTAAGCTCTGCTATAAAGCTAATCCCTTCAGCTTGAGAAAACCCATTTAAACAATAACTAAATAGTAATATAAAAACAATCTTAATTCTCATTATTTTAATTTACCAATCCTTTTTATTTTTTACTGGCACACCTTTTTCTTTATTTTTATTAACCTTTTCCTGAACTTTTTTTTCTTCATTATTCATCGCTTTTAAAAGGTTCCTTAGCTGTTCAGGAGAAATCTTGTTTTGTTGTGGTTGGTTTTGTTTTTTATCATCTTTCTTGTCATCCTTCTTATCATCTTTCTTGTCATCCTTCTTATCATCTTTCTTGTCATCCTTCTTATCATCTTTCTTGTCATCCTTCTTATCATCTTTCTTATCATCCTTCTTATCATCTTTCTTGTCATCCTTTTTGTCTTTGTTTTTTTGTTCATTTTTAAGCAACTCCTTAGCCAATACATAATTATATCTTGTTTCATCATCAGAAGGATTATTAAGCAACGCTTTTTTGAAACTAGCAACAGCATTCTGATAATCTTTGTTTTGCATATAAACGTCGCCTAAATTGTGATAAGATTTGTGTAAATCATTCTTGTTTGTTGCTTTTAAAATTGAAGACTTGTATTCGTTAACTGCCTCCATATTAAGACCGCTTTTATAAAAGGAGTTAGCCATATTATAAGAAGCTATATTATTCAAGGAATCTTTTGAAATTGCTTCTCTATAAAATGATTCCGCATCAATTAAATTTTTATTTATAAACTCTACATTACCATTAAGAGTTAAATTATTTGATGTTTTATCAAAAGTTTTTTCTTGACTTAAAACATTTACTGAAATCATTAAAAAAAGGAGGGTTCTAAACATCTTTTTCATTAAATAAATTTAAATTTTCTATCCATAAAGTTTTCTTTTCAAAAACAAACAATTCCAAACATAAAAAAAATAGAGCAAACCCTAAAAACCATTGAAACTGGTCTTTATAGGCTACAAATTGTTTGGATTCAAATTCTTTTTTGTCCATTTCTTTTAGTTTCTCTATAATTTCATCTACAACTTCCTCTGTATTTCCTCCGCTTATATAAATTCCATTACTTGAAAGTGCAATGTCCTGAAGAAGCTTAGGCACAAGTTTTGTTATTACAACGTCGCCTTCAGAATTTTTTTTATATGATTCTATTACTCCATTAGATTTAATAGGAATTGGAGCTCCTTTAAGACTGCCTAAGCCTATTGTAAAAATAGTTATTTCCATGTCTTGAACAAGACTAGGAATATCATAATTTTCAAATTCATGATCCTCTCCATCTGAAAGAATACAAAGAACCCTATTTGTTTGATTTTCGTCATCATAATATTCCCTAGCTAATTTAACGGCTTCAATTATAGCAGTCCCTTGAGATGAAAGCATATCTGAATTCAAACTTTGTAAAAACATTCTTGCAGTTGAATAATCAGTAGTTATTGGTAAAATTGGCAAAGCAGATGCTGCATAAGCAATAATACCAACTCTATCTGAATTTAACTCATTAATTGTTTGTGAAACTAATCTTTTAGCTTTTTCAAGTCTATTTGGCGCTATATCCTCAGCTAACATACTTTTAGAAACGTCTATAGCAAAAACTATGTCTACTCCTTCTCTTTTAACTGTTTTAAGTTGAGTCCCCATTTTAGGATTAACTAATCCGATTGACAGAAATATAAATACAAGTATTAATAAAACTAATTTCAGTTTAGGTTTAAATTTAGAAGCTTGCGGAATTAAATCATTAAACAAATGGATTGAAATATGTTGTTTTTGAATTCGCTTTTTCCAACTATTTAAAGAAATGAAGCCTATAATTAATACAGGAATTACCAACAATAAATAAAAATATATAGACTCTTCTAACTGATACATTTAAATAAAACTTTTAAAAATAGTTGATCTAAGTAGCCACTCTAAAAAAACAAGCGAAAAAGAAATTAAAACAAAAAGTCTGTACATTTCTTGAGCGTTTGAATATTTGAATTCTTCCACCTCTGTTTTTTCAAGCTTATTAATTTCTTGATATATGTCTTTTAGCCTTTCATTATCTGTTGCTCTAAAATAAAGGCCTCCTGTTTGATTTGCAATTGATTCTAATAACTTTTCGTCTATTTCAACTTTAGTTAATCCAAATCTAAAAGTTCCATTTGGATTGATCGCAATTGGCGCTAATGCATTTCCATTACTGCCCAACCCTATTGTATAGGTTTTGATTCCAAAAGATAAAGCAAGGTCAGCTGCTGTGTTTGGATCTATAAAGCCTGCATTATTAACTCCATCTGTTAACAATATTATTACTTTGCTTTTAGCCTTACTGTCTTTTAGTCTGTTTACAGATGTAGCCAAGCCCATCCCTATTGCAGTTCCATCTTCAATAATTCCATCAAAATTTATTTCATCTAAGGATTTAATAATTACTGCTTTATCAGAAGTAACAGGTGTCTTTGTGTAGCTTTCTCCAGCATATACTACTATCCCAATCCTGTCGCTAACTCTATCATTTATAAATTCCTTGGCCACAGCCTTCAAGGCATCCAGTCTATTTGGTTTTAAATCTTGGGCTAACATGCTAGAGGAAACATCTACAGCAATAACAATATCTATTCCTTTACTTGTCTTTGTCTGAGTTGAAACGTCTATAATTTGGGGTCTTGAAATTGCAACTACTAACATTATAATAGCAATATATCTTAAGATATCTAAAATTGGTAAAGTTTTGATTTTTATGCTTTTATAATTAAAACCTTTAATGGATGACATCTTAAATGATGAAGATTTTAGCTTATTGAAATTATAGCTCCAAAAGATAAAAAATGGCAATAAAATTAAAAGCCATAAAAATTCAGGATTATTAAATGTCAAATTGCTAAACATATCATTCAATTTTAAATATTATAGATTTTTCTATTTTTTCTGCTATTTGTTTAGCATATATGTCCTCTCTGTTAAAAATTATTAAAACTTTTTGTTTCCCATTATTTTCCTGAAACTTTAATCCAACATATTCTTTTTTTGTTTGAGCACCATCTTGATCTAAATAATCAAATGAACCAAAAATTTTAAATGCAGGCTGGCCTTGATCTATAAAAATATCTTGTTGTTTAGTCAATATATTTTTAGCTCCTTTATCCTTTAATTCCAAAATCAATTCATCAATTATTAATTGTATATCCTTTTGCTCGAACTTTTCATTATCTGTAATGCTCTTAACAGAAATAAAAACTACATCTTCAATTGAGCCCCATTGAAAAACTTGATTTATTTCTTCTGATTTAATTCTTTTTAAAACATGTGGTGTTGAAATTATAATTGGATGTGCACCATAAGAGCTTTCTATCCATGTATTATTTAAAATTGTTTTTGTTGGTGTTCCTATTAGCGTGTCTGAAACATTTTTCCACCCAAAAAGAGAAACAGATAAAATAAAAGTTATTGTGATTGAGAACAAAACTCCTATAATAACTTTTTTGATAATTTTTTTTCTCTTTTCTTTTTTTATCATTTCTAAATATTCCTTGCTTTTTAATAATTCTTCCTCTGTTGGTTCAGGTATTGCCTCTTTAGTGTCTAATAGAACTTTTTCTAAAATCTTTTTGTCTTGTGACGCCATTTCAATCCCTGGATTTGATTTAGCAAACTTTACCAAATCTGCCGTTTTTAATACACTTTTGAATTTTTCTATAGTTTCCTGATTTAATGTCAGTTTGCCAGAGTCTTTCAATAACTCTAATTTGTTGATTAATTCATCTGTTGTACTCTCTAGGGCATCTAGACTAATATCCTCTTCTAAATAATTCTTTACAATATCTGTAAGCTTAGAATAATAATCTTTGTAGTCCAATTGTTCTTTGAGATCCTTTGATTCTAGAAGCTTTAATGCTATAATTGCTTTCTCAATTGGAATAGGCAATTTTTCTTCTTCCTCATTAGAATTTAATATTTTTTGATAAAGCTTATAGCCTAAAAACAAAAAAATCAATATTACTATTAAAGCTAAATATATTTTCCACCAACCATCATTATTTCTCTTAACCTCTATAATGTTTTTGATATCAAAAAATTTTTTGCTTACTGTATCTACTCTAACATTTAAAACTTCAATTAAAATAGAGTCTGAATAATTCAGCATATTATCAATTGAAATTTTTGGAGATTTTAACAAAAAAGTGCCCGGTTCAAAGCTTGTGATTGAAAAATTTTTCTCAAATTTTATAGTCTCTCCTTTTATTGTGTCTGTTTCAAATTCCTCAATTATTTCAAAAGGACGTGTAAACGGGCTTTCTCCCCATTGAATGTCTACAATTGTATCTGAATTTATTTGAATTTTATAATTAATTTGTTCACCTACTTTAATAGTAGTTGTATCAACTTCCAAAATCAATACTGGTTTTTGTTGTGAAAAAATTTGAAAACTTACACAAAGAAAAATAACAAGAATTGAATTAAACTTATCCACGAGTTTTAAAATAATTAAGTAGTTTTTTGACATAACTTTGGTCCGTTCTACAACTTAAAATCCCTGCTCCATTTTTTGTAAATAATTGACTAAACCTATTATAATTATCTGAAGAAAAAGACCGATATTTCTCACGAAGAGTTGAGGAAGAAGTATCAATTAATTTAATTTCTTCTGTCTCCTGGTCATACATTGGGACAATCCCCATATTAGGAATTCTTTCTTCCATTTTGTCATAAATTCTTATCCCAGTAACATCATGTTTATTAGCAGCAATTTTTAATGTCTTCTCATAGTTGTCTGCTATAAAATCAGATAAAATAAAAGCAATTGATTTCTTTTTAATCACGCCTATTAAAAACTCTAAAGCTTCAGAAATATTTGTTTTTTTACTAGAAGGTTTAAATTCGATTAACTCTCTAATAATTCTTAAAACATGTGTTTTCCCTTTACTTGGGGGGATATATAGTTCAATATTGTCTGAAAAAAGTATTAATCCTACCTTGTCATTGTTTTGAAGTGCTGAAAAAGCCAAGGTTGCTGAAATTTCTGTTACAATATTTTTCTTTAAAGCATTCTCTGTCCCAAATAATCCAGATCCGCTTATATCAACAAGTAACATAAGAGTTAATTCTCTTTCTTCTTCAAAAACTTTTACAAAAGGTTCATTATATCTTGCCGTTACGTTCCAATCAATTGTACGAACATCGTCTCCAAATTGATAATTTCTAACTTCACTAAAAGTCATACCCCTACCTTTAAAGGCACTATGATATTCTCCTCCGAAAATATTATTGCTTAACCTTCTAGTTTTGATTTCAATTTTCCTTACTTTTTTTAAAAGTTCTTTTGTCTCCACTAATAAAATTTAAATTATTTCGATGAAAATTGAGGATATATCAACAATTAAGGGACTTCAACCTGATTAACAATTTTATTTATGATATCCTCAGAACTCACGTTTTCAGCTTCAGCTTCATAGGTTAATCCTATTCTATGTCTTAAAACATCGTGAATAACAGCTCTAACATCCTCAGGGATTACATATCCTCTTCTTTTTATAAATGCATAGCATCTAGACGCGTTTGCTAAATTTATACTTCCTCTTGGAGAAGCTCCAAAATTTATAAACGATTTTAGCTCATCTAGTCCATACTTTTCAGGATATCTGGTAGCAAAAATTAAATCAAGAATGTATTTTTCAATTTTTTCATCCATATATACTTCCCTAACAGAATCCTGAGCTTTAATAATTTGTTTAATGGTTACAACTGGCTTTATATCCCCAAAACTATTGTTAATATTTGCTCTTACAATTTGTTGCTCATCATTAATATTTGGATAATCAATAACAGTTTTTAGCATAAATCGATCCACTTGAGCTTCTGGAAGAGGATACGTTCCTTCTTGCTCAACGGGGTTTTGTGTAGCCATAACTAAAAAAGGAGGATCTAATTTAAATGTTTTGTCTCCAATTGTAACCTGTTTTTCTTGCATAGCTTCAAGTAACGCTGATTGTACTTTTGCTGGAGCTCTATTAATCTCATCTGCTAAAATAAAATTTGCAAAAACAGGGCCTTTTTTTATAGAAAAATCATTCTCTTTCATATTATAAATCATGGTTCCAACAACATCTGCGGGGAGAAGATCAGGCGTGAATTGTATTCTACTAAAACTCCCTTTTACTGCTTTACTTAATGAATTAATTGCAAGAGTTTTAGCCAATCCTGGAACTCCCTCTAATAAAATATGTCCTTGACCTAAAAGTCCAATTAAGAGTCTTTCAACCATATTTTTTTGTCCTATTATAACTTTATTAATCTCTAGGATTAATAAATCAATAAAAGCACTTTCTTTTTTAATTTTTTCGTTAATTGCTTTAATATCAACTTTATTATTTTTTTCCATAATATTTAAAATTACTCATTAAACTAAGGGGGTGCAATTTGAATAAAAAAAATCATTCAAATTGTTAATAATTGGTTAAAAATTTAACAAGATAAAAAGCAAATAAATTACGCTTTATACATTTTAACCAATATCTCTTCAGGAACTAAATCATTAATAGGCTTGTTTTTTTTAATTAAATCCCTTATTAATGTAGACGAGATTTCCATTAGTGGAGCATCATATACTCTAACCATTTTATGGTTTATTAGATTATTTAACCCTTTTTTTAAATTTTTTCTTGGATAAACACAAATTGGATGTTCTAAAATTTTTTCACAATCCTTCCATAAGTGTAATGTATTAAGATTATCTTCTCCTAAAATCACAAAAAACTTTGTTTTGGGGTTCTGCTTTGTTATAAAATTGAGGGTATCAGCTGTATAGTTTGGTTTAGATAGCTCAAACTCTACACTAGAGCAAATTATTTTTTTTTGATTAAAACAAAAACTTTTTACCATTTCTAGCCTTTTTAATTCGTTTGAAATATTTTGTGTGTTTTTAAAAGGGTTTAAAGGAGTAACAACTAGCCATAATTCATCCAACTCTAATTTTTTTATAAAATATTTTGCTATTGAAACATGTCCATTATGTAGTGGATCAAATGTCCCAAAAAATAAGCCTTTCTTCTTCATTAATTATCTAAAAATTCTCTGACTAAATTATATGCCTGTGTTTTTGCAGATTTTAAATTATCATTAATTATAATTTCATCAAAATCTTTTTCTTTTAATAATTCTAATTTAGCCTTTGATAATCTTATATCAATAGATTCCTTTGAGTCCTTATTTCTAAAATAAAGTCTATTGCTTAATTCTTTAATACTTGGTGGTTTTACAAAAACAGCAAGAGCAGCTTCTTCATATATTCTTTTCAATTTAATTCCTCCCTCAACATCTATATCAAAAATTACATTGTGGTCTTCTAATAAATCTTGTACAGAATCTTTAAGGGTCCCATAAAAAACTTCATTATATACTTCTTCGTATTCTAAAAAATCTTCATTATCAATTTTTTCAATAAATTCTTTAACATCAAAGAAATGGTAGTCCTTTCCGTTTTCTTCATCCTTTCTTTTTTTTCTCGTTGTTGCTGAAATGGAGAAAATTAAATTCAAATCATGTTGATCTAAAAGGTGTCTAACCAATGTTGTTTTGCCACTGCCTGATGGAGCACAAAGAATAATACATTTTCCCTTAGACATTATAAAACGTTTATAAGCTGTTCTTTTATTTTTTCCAATTCATTTTTCATTTCAACTACAATTTTTTGCATTAATAAATAATTGGATTTTGATCCAATTGTATTGATTTCTCTGCCTATTTCTTGACTGATAAAGCTCAGCTTTTTCCCTTTTTCTATTCGTTTATCATTAAGTGTTGTTTTAAAAAACATTAAGTGGTTTTTTAATCTAACCAACTCTTCATTGATATCAATCTTTTCTAAATAATAAATTAATTCCTGTTCAAATCTATTAAGATCTATTTCTTTTTTTAAGTCTAACAATTTTTTTTTAATCTTTTCTTTTACTATCTGCATCCTTTTTGGGGCTAATTTTTCTATTTTCACAAGCATTTTTTGAATTGATTCTATGTTCCTTAAAAGGTCTTTCCTCATAGATTTCCCTTCCTTAATTCTAAAATCTACCACCTCTTTTACGGCAATTTTAACTAATGAAATAATTTGATTATATAATTTTCTGCTTGAAACATTATTATTAGAAAAAGAATCTGGTAATTTAATAGCAATTTTTAATAACTCTAAATCATTTGCTGGCGTTATCTTTTTTAAGTCTTTCATATAAGCACGTATAACCTTATGATTTAATTGAGAGTTAGAAGTTACTCCTGAAATTTTAAAGTTAATTTTAAGATCTACTTTTCCTCTTTTTAAAAAATCAACTAAAATTCCTCTAATATCTTTCTCAATATTTCTAAATATTGGATTTAAGCTATAATTAATATCTAATATTTTACTATTTAAAGATTTTATATCTAAAGAAATTTTTCCAAACTCTGAATCTAATGATGCATTTCCAAAGCCAGTCATTGAGTGAAGCATGTACAAATTTAAGAAAGAATTATTTAAATATGGATTACAATTTGCGAACCCAAATATTTCTAAAAGAAACTTGCGAACAGCAGTGATTTTGAAGAGAAATTGGGCCATTGCCATGTGCAATATTTTTTGGCGGCCCAACATTTTCAGTTGTTCCTAAAATTTCAACATGATTATGAATCAGTATCCCATTATGAAAAACTGTAAAGTATCCCGATTGAATTTTTTTCTGATCAAGATCAAACTTTGGTGCATCAAATATAATATCATAGGATTGCCATTCGCCAGGTTTTCTAGAGGCATTAACTAATGGGATGTATTGCTTGTACACTGACCCTGCTTGTCCATTAACATATGTTGGAGATTTATAACTGTCTAGAATCTGAATTTCGTATCTGTTTTGCAAAAAGACACCACTATTTGATCTACTTTGATTTTTATATGATGTGTCTTCACTTGTTTTCCATTCTATATGTAATTGAACTGAACCAAAATTTTCTTTAGTTTCAATTCCCCCGGAGCCATCAAACACGACAGTAACAGAGCCATCGTCATTTATTTGCCAGCCGCTATCCTTATCAGACCACTTAGCCTTCCATTTGGAAAGGTCAGATCCATCAAATAAAATAATAGCATCATCTGGAGGTGCTGAATCAGATAATGAATAGACCTCATTGGGTATTGGCTCCCATATTTCAGTATCCTTAGATTTTTGAGAAAAGATTATTAGAGGGGTGAGAAAGAAAAAAAATAATGAAATTTGGGGTTTTTTAACAAACATAATCATGATTCTAGATTTTAATAAGAATTTCTATTTTTAAATATACTTAAATACTTCAGATTCTTTTTAGATAATTTATATTTGATTAATAATATTTATTTCAATGGGGAAAAAAAAGATGAAATTTAATACAAAGGCTATTCATGGAGGTCAAATGCCTGAGAAAGGATATGGGGCAGTAATGACTCCAATTTATCAAACCTCTACATATTCTCAATCCAGTCCAGGAATGCATAAAGGATTTGAATATAGCCGAACAGGCAATCCTACTAGAAAAGCGCTTGAAAATTCCCTGGCAAGCATTGAAAACGGAAAGTATGGCTTAGCTTTTGGATCAGGGTTAGCAGCCATAGATGCGGTTTTAAAGCTTTTTAAAACTGGAGATGAAGTTATCTCAACTAATAATCTTTATGGAGGATCATATAGATTATTTACAAAAGTTTTTGAAAATTTTGGGATTAAGTTTCACTTTACTGAAATGGCTAATACTGCTTCAGTAAAAAAGCTTATTAACTCTAGAACTAAAATGATTTGGGTTGAAACGCCAACAAATCCTATGATGAATATTATTGATATTAAAGCCTTAAGCAGAATAGCTAAAGATAAAGGCCTTCTTTTGGCTGTTGATAATACTTTTGCCACTCCTTTTTTACAGCAGCCTTTAGATTTAGGAGCAGATATTATAATGCATTCCGCAACAAAATACTTGGCTGGGCATAGTGATGTAGTTCTAGGAGCTCTCGTGGTTAAGGATAATAAATTAGCTGAAAAACTTCATTTTATTCAAAATGCAAGCGGAGCAATCTGCGGCCCAATGGACAGCTTTTTAACCTTAAGAGGTATTAAAACCCTACATGTTCGAATGAAAAGGCATTGTGAAAATGCAAAAAAAATTGCAACTTTTTTAAGTAATCATTCTAAAATAGATAAGGTATTTTGGCCTGGACTTAAAACGCATCATAATCATCAAATTGCCAAAGATCAAATGTCTGATTTCGGAGCTATGATCTCTTTCACAACTAAGGGAAATAGTTTTAAAAATTCTATCCAAATAATAGAAAATTTAAAGCTTTTTACTTTGGCAGAGTCTTTAGGTGGAGTAGAGAGTCTTTCTTGCCACCCGGCATCAATGACACACGCATCCATTCCAAAAA
Source organism: Bacteroidota bacterium (assembly GCA_036340635.1). Classification (GTDB taxonomy): domain Bacteria; phylum Bacteroidota; class Bacteroidia; order Flavobacteriales; family Flavobacteriaceae. The sequence goes on from JAYYYF010000009.1 coordinate 19,839, forward strand.
AAGAAAGAGAACTTTCCGGTCTTGTTGATTCTCTTATCAGGTTAAGTGTGGGGATTGAAGACGCTGAAGATCTAATATCAGATCTTAATCAGGCAATTCGATAAATTAAAATTAGTTTAAGTTAATTGTTTAACTTTGAGATATAGACTAAATCCTTTTTTTCTAAAAAAAATTCTATGCAAAAAGATATTGAAAATTTCATTTCAGAGGTAAAACAAAGAAATTCTCATGAGCCTGAGTTTATGCAAGCTGTTAGAGAGGTTTCTGAAACTGTAATCCCATACATTGTCTCTCAAAAAATATACCATGGTAAAAACATTTTAATGAGGATGGTTGAGCCTGAAAGGGTTCTTATGTTTAGGGTGAATTGGGTGGATGATAAAGGCGAAATCCGAGTAAATAGAGGTTATCGTGTTCAAATGAACTCAGCTATTGGCCCATATAAAGGGGGGCTAAGGTTTCATCCATCAGTAAATCTAAGTATTTTAAAATTTTTGGGTTTTGAACAAGTTTTTAAAAACAGCTTAACAACTCTTCCTATGGGAGGGGGGAAAGGCGGTTCTGATTTTGATCCAAAAGGAAAAAGTGATGGTGAAGTAATGAGGTTTTGTCAAAGTTTTATGACAGAACTTTTTAGATATATTGGTCCAAACACTGATGTTCCCGCTGGAGACATAGGAGTTGGAGGGAGAGAAATTGGATACATGTTTGGTCAATATAAAAAATTAAAAAAAGAATTTACGGGAGTTTTAACTGGGAAAGGATTGTCATGGGGAGGTTCATTAATTCGTCCCGAAGCTACCGGTTATGGGACTGTATATTTTGCTGAAAACATGTTAAATCATGTAAAAAAATCTATAAAAGACAAAACAGTTGTTATTTCAGGTTCTGGAAATGTTGCACAATTTGCAGCTGAAAAATGCAATCAACTTTCTGCAAAAGTTGTTACACTCTCCGATTCTTCTGGTTTCATTCATGATTCTGATGGAATAAATCCTGAAAAATTAAAGTATGTAATGGACCTAAAAAATAACAAAAGGGAAAGGATTTCTGAATATGTTAAAAAGTTTCCAAAAGCTAAGTTCTATAAAAACAAAACGCCTTGGCAGGTTCCCTGTGATATTGCTCTTCCTTGTGCTACTCAAAATGAACTTAATGTTAATGATGCTGAAGTATTAGTTAATAATGGCTGTATCAGTGTTAGTGAAGGAGCTAATATGCCTTGTACTCCTGAAGCCATTTCTGTTTTTAGAAAAAATAAAATATTGTTTGCTCCTGGAAAAGCTTCTAATGCTGGAGGAGTGGCCGTTTCAGGTCTAGAAATGGCTCAAAATTCATTAAGATATAGCTGGACAAGGGAGGAGGTTGATAATAAATTAAAAGATATTATGTTAGATATTCATAACTCATGCATAACTCATGGGTTAGAAAAAGGATACATAAATTATGAGAAAGGTGCCAATATTGCTGGATTTATAAAAGTTGCAGATGCAATGCTTGCTCAAGGAGTGGTTTAGTTTTCTCAAAGTTAAATTTCCAAAATGTTAATATCAACTGAAGCCATAGCTTTAAGTTCAATAAAATATTCTGAAAGTAGTCTTATAGTAAAATGCTTTACACTTAGCGAGGGGATAAAATCTTATTTAATAAAAGGGATACGAACTAGAAAAAAAAACTCTTTAAATCTGGCGCTATTCCAGCCTCTAACTATTCTAGAAATAGATGCAAATCATAAAAACAATGGAAATTTAGAAAGTCTTCGATCTGCTAAGATTTTACATCCTTATAAAACAATTCCCTTTGATATATATAAGAATTCTATCGCTTTATTTTTGTCTGAGACATTATCTAAGAGCATTAAAGAAGAGGAAAAAAATGAAGCTCTTTATTTATTTATAAAAAATTCAATGATTTGGTTTGACTCTTCATCAAACTATATAAATTTTCATATCCATTTTATAGTAAAATTTTTAAAATTTTTAGGAATCTCCCCTAATGAAAGCAAGATAAATTTAAAAGGATTTGATATGGTAAATGGGGCATTTTCTAGCTCTCTTAACAACGATAATTACATGACTGGCAAGGTAATAACATACTTTAAAGAGTTTTTAGGCACAAATTTTGATAGAAATGATCTAACAATTAGCTCTTCAATCGAAAGAAAAGAATTATTAGAGTTTTTAATGAAATATATGCAAATACATTTAGAAGATTTTAGAAGGCCTAATTCCCTTAACATTATGTATGATCTTTTTAAAAGAAAATAAAATTTTATTATTTGTTTTTTTCTTTTTTTCTTTAAACAGTTTTTCACAAAAATTGATTATTAAAGACTCAAAAGAGAAGTTTATTATTGCTAATGTCTCTGTCTATAATACTCAAAAATCTCTTACGGTTTTATCAAACAGTGAGGGGAATATAGATTATTCTGGTTTTCAAAAATCTGATACCATCATTTTTAGCCATATTGCTTATGAAAAACTTCAAATTCCAATAGATAAAATCCCCCAATCATCTTCGGAAACAATTATCTATCTAAATTCTAATGCTCAAAAATTATCTGAAATTATTTTGTCTGTTGGTAGAAACAAAGAAAGCAGAAAAAAACTTTCGAAAAAAGTAGCTCTAATAACCCCAAGAAAAACTGAGCTTGACCTCCCTCAAACCTCAGCAGATTTATTATACTATGGAGGAGGAATTAGAATTCAAAAAACACAAGGCGGCGGAGGCAGTCCAGTTATTAGAGGATTTGAAGCTAATAGGGTTTTGCTTGTAGTTGATGGTGTTAGAATGAATAATGCCATTTATAGGTCTGGGCATCTTCAAAATGCAATTACAATAGACCCCAATGTTCTTGAAAGAACTGAAGTTATTTTTGGACCATCCTCTGTGGGCTACGGATCTGATGCTCTTGGTGGTGTAGTTCATTTTTATACAATAAAACCTAAGCTTAATAATGAAAAAAAATGGACTATTAAAGGATTGGAGTCCTATAATACTACTCTAAATCATATTGTTACTAATCTAAACTTTGAGTATAGTAAAGAAAAATGGGCAAGTTTTACTAGTTTCTCTTATTCTGATTTTGGAGACATTGTGATGGGGGAAAATAGAACTCATGGTTTTAAAAATTGGGGATTAAATAAATTCATTCTTAGTAAAGAAAAATTTAATACCAATAGTCTTTTAAATAAAAACCCTAACATTCAAAAAAACACTGCTTACTCTCAATTTGATTTATTGCAAAAATTTAATTTTAAAGTGTCTGAAAGTTCCAATTTGATTTTTAATATCCAGCACTCCAATTCATCAAATATAGATCGTTATGATAAACTAAATGAGTATAATTCGTCGGAAGATCTCAAATATGCTCAATGGTACTATGGTCCTCAGAAAAGGACACTTTTGTCAACTTCTTATAATTTTTTAAATAATAATACCTGGTTAAATAAAGGGACTATAGTTGCTGCATTTCAAAAGATTAATGAATCTAGACATAATAGGAAATATCAATCTCTAGACTTGAACTCACAAATAGAAGATGTAGAAGTTTTTTCTATAAATGCTGATTTTGTGAGACGGACAAGCAGTGTGTCTTCTTTTTCTTATGGTTTTGAATATACTTATAATAATGTACATTCAAAAGCATATGGAACGATTCTAACAAAACAAAACAACTCTATTTCTAATATTAATAACTCCAATTCAACGTTTAAAATTCCAACTAGATATCCAAGTGATGGAAGCAATTATAGTACGGCAGCATCCTATTATGAATTTAGGAAAGACCTTTCAGACAAGGCCAATGTTAATCTTGGCATGAGATATACATCCACATGGTTAAATGCTAGCTGGTTAGAAGAAGCTTTAATTGATGCTAATTTAAATATAATCAAAACACAAAACTCCTCATTAACAGGAAGTCTTGGATATGTTTATAGATCAAATAATGATTGGCAAATAAGCGCTAATTTCTCTAGTGGTTTCAGGTCTCCAAACATTGATGACATGGGTAAAATTAGAGAAAACAGAGGGCTTCTTTCTGTTCCAAATCAACATTTAAAACCAGAATATGCTTACAACTCTGAACTAGGTTTCGCAAAATTTTTTAATAATAAAAGAAATATTTTCTTAGTTAATTTATATTATACTCATATTGCCGATCATATTATTAGAGATTATTTTGAAATTCTTAACGATACTACAACACAAGATCCTGCCACAATTTTATATAATTCTGAGGAGGTAAAAACCATTGCAAATATTAATTCTGGAAGAGCATATATCTATGGTTTCTCCTTTGATGCAGAAGCGACAATCCTGAACAATTTAATTTTCAAAAGCAATATTACTTTTACTAAAGGGGGTAGTGTTAATAGCTCTACTCCTTTACCCTCTATATCTCCTTTATTTGGTTCTTTTTATTTAAAGTGGATTAATTCTAATTTTAAAACCCAATTCTCTTACAAGTTTTCTGGATATAAAAATCCTGAGGATTATAGTTATGGTGGAGAAGATGGTCTTGAAGAAACGCCTTTATTAGGCTATAATGGCAAAGAACCTAATTATTATGGCATGCCTTCATGGGGAATTTTTAAGCTTTCCTCTTCTTATCAAATTTCAAATAAGTTAAAAACTACTTTAATCCTTGACAATATCTTTGACATCCATTATAGAGAGTTTGCTTCTGGAATATCATCTCCTGGGAGAAACATAAATATTGTTTTAGAGCATAAGTTCTAAAAAATTTCATCTAAAATGGTTACTTTCGTTTCTATCAAAATTTCATTTCAATAAATGTCTTTTAAAGAATATAAAAGTTTAAATCTTTCACAAATTGCCAAAGAAATTCTAAAAAATTGGGATTCTAATCAATCTTTTGAAAAAAGCATAGCTCTTAGAGAAGGATGCCCAAAATATATTTTTTATGAAGGCCCTCCTTCTGCAAATGGTATGCCAGGGATTCATCATGTTATGGCTAGAACTATAAAAGATATTTTTTGTCGATATAAAACATTAAAAGGGTTTCAGGTAACTAGAAAAGCGGGCTGGGACACACATGGCCTTCCAATTGAATTAAGTGTTGAAAAAGAATTGGGAATTACTAAAGAAGATATTGGAAAATCTATAACTATTGAAGAATATAATAACGCTTGTAAAAAAGCCGTAATGCGTTATACTGATGTGTGGAATGACTTAACAAAAAAAATGGGCTATTGGGTTGATATGGAAAATCCCTATATAACATATAAGTCAAAATATATCGAGTCCGTTTGGTGGCTATTAAAAACTCTTTTTGATAAAGGGTTAATATATAAAGGTTATACTATCCAGCCATATTCCCCTAAAGCAGGAACTGGATTAAGTTCTCACGAGTTAAATCAGCCTGGGACATATCAGGATGTAACTGATACCACGGTAACAGCTCAGTTTAAAGCTATTAATAATACTTTGCCAAATTCTATAAATCAACTTGATAACGTTTATTTTCTAGCATGGACTACTACTCCATGGACCTTGCCCTCTAATACCGCTCTAACTGTAGGCAATAATATTAAATATGTGCTTATTTCTACTTTTAATCAATATACCAAAAGACCAATTCATGTGATTTTAGCAAAAGATTTAGTTGAAAGGGTTTTTTTAGGCCCTTTTATTCCAGTTGAAAACGAATCTAAGCTTAAATGGAGCTCTAAAAATAAAATCCCTTATTTTTTTAAACAAATATTTAAAGGCAGTGAATTAATTGGAATTAAATATGAGCAGCTTTGGGATGAAGCTCCGCTCCCTTATGAAAATCCTGAAAATGCTTTTAGAATTATTGCAGGTGATTTTGTAACAACAGAAGATGGGACAGGTATTGTTCATACGGCACCAACATTTGGAGCAGATGATGCAAAAGCTGCTAAAGAGGCGAATCCTGAAGTTCCTCCTATGTTAATATATGATGAGAATCAGCAATTAGTCCCTTTAGTTGATCTACAAGGAAAATTTCGAACTGAACTTGGAAGTCTTGGGGGAAAGTATGTTAAAAACGCATACTATGGCAGTAAAGAAAAAATGCCTGAAAGATCTGTAGATGTTGAAATTGCTATAAAACTAAAAGAAGAAAATAAAGCATTTAAAGTAGAAAAACACGTTCACAGTTATCCTAACTGCTGGAGAACTGATAAACCAATATTATATTATCCATTAGACTCTTGGTTTATTAAAGTGACTAAAAAGAAAAGTCTATTAACGAAACTAAACAAATCTATTAACTGGAAGCCTAAATCTACTGGAGAGGGAAGATTTGGGAATTGGCTTTCTAATGCCAATGATTGGAATCTTTCAAGATCAAGATTTTGGGGCATTCCCCTTCCAATTTGGAGGACTAAGGATTCCAAAGACACTATAATTATTGGATCTATTGAAGAACTAAAAAGAGAAATTGCCAAATCTATAAAGCTAGGCTTTATGGAAACGGACCCATTTGATTCTTTTCAGATTAATGACATGAATGATTTAAATTATGAGAAAATTGATCTTCATAAAAATATTGTAGACGAGATAATCCTCTCCTCAAAAAAGAAACAACGAATGTATCGTGAACCTGATTTAATAGATGTTTGGTTTGACTCCGGGTCTATGCCATATGCACAATGGCATTATCCATTTGAAAACAGAGAAATGATCGATGACAATCTCGCCTTTCCTGCTGATTATATTGCTGAAGGAGTTGACCAAACTAGAGGCTGGTTTTATACTTTACATGCTATTAGCTCATTGGTTTTTGAGTCTATTTCATATAAAAATGTAATATCAAACGGCCTTGTTTTAGATAAAAATGGGCAAAAAATGTCCAAACGTTTAGGAAATGTAATAGATCCATTTAAGACTATAGAAGAATTTGGTCCGGATGCAACAAGGTGGTATATGATAAGTAATGCTAATCCTTGGGATAATTTAAAATTTGATCTTGAGGGAATTGAAGAAAGTAAGCGGAAATTTTTTGGAACACTATACAATATTTATTCCTTTTTCTGTCTTTATTCTAACATAGACAATTTTAGTTTTAGTGAAAAAGAGATTCCTAATTCTGAAAAGCCTGAACTGGATAGGTGGATAATTTCGGAATTAAATTCTTTAATTGCTGAGGTTGATAATCATTATTCTAATTATGAACCGACTAAAGCAGCAAGATCAATTTCAAAATTTACACAATTATATCTAAGCAATTGGTATGTTAGACTTTCTAGAAGAAGGTTTTGGAAAGGGTCATATGAAAAAGATAAAATTTGTGCCTATCAAACTTTATTTACATGTTTAATAGAGATAGCGAAAATATCCTCCCCAATTGCTCCATTTTTTATGGATCGTTTATATTCTGACTTGATGTCAAATACTAGTTTTGATTCATTTGATTCAGTTCATCATGCAAATTTCCCCAATTCAAAAAGCGAATTCATAGATTCTGGCTTACAAAATAAAATAAGAAAAGCACAAATAATCTGCTCATTAATTTTATCCATTAGGAAAAAAGAAAAAATTAAGGTTCGACAACCCCTTTCAAAAGTAATGATCCCTTTTTCTTCTTCTGCTGAAAAATTAGAGTTTGAAGAAATTTCAGGCCTTATTAAATCAGAAGTAAATGTCAAAGAAATTGAATTTATAAGTTCTTCTTCAGGAATTTTAGTTAAAAAAGTGAAACCAAATTTTAAACGTCTAGGCCCTAAATTAGGAAATTTATTATCTGATGCTATAATACAAATCCAAAAATTTGGAGATAAAGAAATCAGTAAAATAGAAAATGGCAAACAAATTTTTCTAAAAATTAATTCTAAAGAAATTACACTTGAGGCGCTAGATTTTGATGTGGTTTCCGAAGATATTGAGGGTTGGTTAGTTGCTTCTGAGAACAATCTAACAGTTGCATTAGACATTACGCTGACCAAAAAGTTAATAAATGAAGGAATCGCTCGTGAGCTAGTAAACAGAATTCAAAATCAGAGAAAAGAAATTGGTTTATTAGTAACGGATAAAATTATTTTAAAAATTCAGAAGGATAATATAATTGAAAAAGCTATTTTTGAGAATAGAGACTATATTCTAAATGAAACTTTAGCAGTTGATTTAAAATTTGTAGAATCTATAAATAAAGGAGCTGAAATTAAATTTGACAATATAAACACAAAATTAAGTATATATAAAAAGAATTAACAATGGCGATTACAAGATATTCCGATAAAGATTTGAAAAAATTTAAAACGTTAATCGAAGAAAAAATTGAAAAAGCAAAAAAAGATTTAGCCTTAATAAAGAGTGCTTATATGAATGATGGGAATAATGGAACTGAAGACACATCTCCTACGTTCAAAGCCTTTGAGGAAGGCTCACAAACTATGTCAAAGGAAGCAAATACTCAACTTGCTATTAGACAAGAAAAGTTTATTCGAGATTTAAATGCTGCTCTAATAAGAATTGAAAATAAAACCTATGGGATTTGTAGAGAAACCGGCAAATTAATTAATAAAAAAAGGCTCGAATTGGTTCCTCATGCTACTTTAAGTATTGAGGCTAAAAACAAGATCTCATAATCTTTAGAACAATGTTTTTTAATTATGCGTTCATATGACTTTAAATAAATCTATTTTAATAATTCTTTTTATTCTTATAATAGATCAAATATCCAAAGTTTATATAAAACTGCACTTCCCTTTAACTCTTTATGGAGATGCTTCTCTTCTAGATTGGGGCTGGTTCAAAATTATTTTTGTTGAAAATAAAGGGATGGCTTGGGGTGCTAAAATCAGTGATTTTATTCCTATTATAAGTGAAAGATCTGGAAAATTAATATTAACTCTATTTAGGATGTTTGCCGTTCCTTTAATATTTTATTGGCTTTATGACAGTATAAAAAAGAAAGAAGCCAAGCTTTTAATAATTAGTATTTCTTTAGTCCTTGCGGGTGCAATAGGGAATCTTATTGATTCTGTTTTTTATGGGTTTCTTTTCACTGACAGCTATCTAAATGTTGCCATTTTTAGTCCAGGTAATGGCTATGAATCAATCTTTTATGGTCATGTGGTTGATATGCTTCAGTTCCCAATGTTTACCTGGGATTGGCCTAGTTGGATCCCCTATGTTGGAGGAGAAAGCTTTACTTTTTTTGAACCTGTATTTAATATTGCCGATACAGCAATTAGTATAGGTGTTGGAATACTGATAGTTTTTAACAAAAAGGTTTTCCCTTAATGCTATTTATTGATTTTAAACTTATTCCCTTTATATATCATATATGGTGTCGAGACAATTATTGGAACACAATATGCAATAAGCGCTGTTATTTCATCAAAAGCAATATAAAATATTACAAAAAATAATGTTGAATAAATAGTTAGGTTTATAAAAAACTTTCTAAAAAATTTCAGATAATTTATAAGGTCAAAGGATTCCTTTTCTTCTTTTGACATGGTGTTATATCCCGCCAGCAAGTATTTTGCATTATTTTCATTTACGCCAAAAGCGACAAAAATGAAACATAGATCTGCAAAAATTAATGCTATTAATATTTCAACCTCCACTTATAGTTTTAATTTTATTTGTTTAAAATTAAGAATTATTTTAGTGTCGTGAGTAAAAAATCTTTTGATGTCAAACTAGCTACTATTCCAAATCTTCCAGGAGTTTATCAATTCTTAAACGATTCCAATAAAATAATCTATATCGGCAAAGCTAAAAATTTAAAAAAACGTGTTTCCTCATATTTTCAGAAAACCTTAGAATCACAAAAGGCTAAAAATCTTGTGAAAAATATTTATGATATCAAACATGTTGTTGTATCATCAGAATCTGATGCTCTTCTTCTAGAAAATTCTTTAATTAAAAAATTTCAGCCTAAGTATAATGTATTGCTAAGAGACGACAAAACTTATCCGTGGATATGCATAAAAAAGGAGCGATTTCCTAGGATTTTTTTTACTAGAACGTTAATTAAAGATGGCTCTGAATATTATGGCCCATATACAAATTATAAGACTATTAATATATTGCTTGATTTAATTAATAATCTATATCCCATAAGAATTAGCAACTATAATCTTTCAGAAAAACAAATAAGTTCTGAGAAGGAGAAGCTATCTCTTCGTGTCTTGAACAAAGCTGGCAACATTATAATTCTTGACTTTCATATAGGTAATTATAGAGTTTCTAATGAACAATTTATTTCAGAAAAAGATTATGCTTCTAACATTAACTCCGTTAAACAGATTCTCAAAGGTAAATTTGCCCCGTCTATTAAGCTGTTAAAAGAGCAAATGCATATCTATTCTAAAAAAATGGATTTTGAAAATGCACAAAAAATCAAAGAAAAAATAACATTGTTAGACAACTATCAATCTAAATCAACAGTTGTTAGTTCTAAAATTAATAATATTGATGTATTTAGTATCCTTTCCGATCAAACTCATGCGTATATAAATTATCTGCAGGTTGCACATGGTCGCATAGTAAGATTTCATAATCTAGAAATTAAAAAAAAGCTAGATGAAAGTGATAAAGATCTCTTGTTGCTATGTATAATTGATCTTAGAAAAAAATTCCAATCCAATAATAAAACAATTCTCTGTCCATTTAATTTTAGCAAATTAATCTCAGCTAAATTTATTGTGCCTAAGGCGGGAGACAATAAAAAACTTCTTGAGCTATCAAAAAAAAATGTTGCTCTTTTTAAAATAGAAAAACTTAAAAAAATTCAAATTCTTGATCCTGAAAGACATTCAAAAAGAATTCTGGATCAAATGAAATTTGATTTAAAATTAAAATCAGCTCCTATGCATATAGAATGTTTTGACAATTCTAATATTCAGGGCTCAAGCCCTGTTGCATCATGTGTAGTGTTTATTAATGGTAAGCCGGCAAAAAAAGAATATAGAAGATATAATATTAAAACTGTCAAAGGCCCTGATGATTATTCTTCTATTGAAGAAGTTGTTTTTAGAAGATATCAAAGAATCCTTAAAGAAAAAAAATCTTTGCCTGATCTAATTATAATTGATGGAGGCAAGGGCCAGCTTAATTCTGGAATTTCTGCATTAAAAAAACTCAGTTTAAATAATAAAATTCCTGTTTTAGGAATAGCCAAAAGATTAGAAGAAATTTATTCAACAAAAGATCCTGTTCCTCTATATCTGGACAAACGATCCGAATCATTAAAAGTCATTCAGCATATGAGAAATGAAGCACATCGATTTGCTATTAAATTTCACAGGAATAAAAGAACTCATAAAGCATTAAGCTCTTCAATTGATATGATCGCAGGAATTGGGGAGAAAACTAAAATAACTCTTTTAAAGAAATATAAATCCTTAAAAAAAATTAAAGAAACCCCAGAAGAAATAATAGCCAAAGATATTGGAGCTTCAAAAGCAAAAAAATTAATGACATTTTTAAATTCATCCAGCTAGTATTTTATATTTTTGCATCTATGCGACTTAAAACTGTATTAATTTGCTCTATTTTTTTTCTCTCAAATTTAATTTTTAGTCAAAACTCTTCAGGCAACAATTCTCCTTTCATAAGTGCTTCATTTGATTCATTTAAAGGGGGAGAATCGTTAAAGTTTAGGATCCATTATGGGATTTTTAATGCAAGTTTTGCAACAATTGATCTACAAGAAGACTTATTAAATGAAAAAAAGGTTTTCAAATCAATAGCTATTGGTCGTACTACTGGGATCGCTCGAATTTTCTTTAAAGTTGACGATATTTATGAGAGTTATTTTGATAAAACCATTGTTAGGCCATTAAAATCAAAAAGAAATGTTTATGAGGGCGGTTACACAAAAAATGTTGAAATTGAATATGACTATAAGAATAAAATCGCAATAGTAAATGATATTAAGCATGACACCATTAAAAAAGTTAATATTAAAGAAAATGTTCAAGATATAATTTCTACATTTTACTTTCTAAGAAATCATTTTGATGTTAGTAAACTAAAAATCAATGATTTTATTAGAATAACAATGTTTTTTGATGCTGATAATTATAATTTTAAAATGAAATTTTTAGGATATGAGGATATAAAAACAAAATTTGGAATAGTTAGCTGTTATAAGTTTAGGCCATATATTGAATCCGGCAGAATTTTTAGAGATAGTGAAAGTTTATCACTTTGGGTGAGTAATGACAAAAATAAAATTCCAATAAAAATTGAGGCAGATTTAAGAATTGGCTCTATTGAAGCGGATTTAGAGGAATTCAGGGGCCTTAAGTTCCCTTTTAAAATTAAAATTAATGAATAAGTTATATCTCTTTCTTATTCCTATATTAATCATTAATTCGTGTAATAAGGCTCCAAAAAATAACGATCCAGTTGTAATAAAAGAAAAAATTGTAAAACAATTTGGCTACATTCTAAACAATTATCATGTGGTTAAAGATACAGTTAATAGTGGGGATTCATTTGGGACTATTCTTGAAAAGAACAATTTATTTTACCCTCAAATTTATAATATAGTTCAGAAGGCAAAACAAGTTTATGATGTTAGAAAAATCAATATTGGAAAGCCTTATACAATATTGTTTTCTAAAGATTCCTTAAGGTCCCCTGAATTATTTATATATCAACCAAACCCAATTGAATATGTTTTGGTTTCATTAAATGATTCCCTTTGGGCCGAAAAAAAGGCTAAAGCTGTAAAGCTGGTAGAATTTGAAGCGGAGGGGACAATAACAAGTTCTCTTTCTGAAACGATGGAAGAAAAAAACCTTTCTCCATTACTGTCTAACGAGCTTTCTGAAATATATGCTTGGACTATTGATTTCTTTCGACTTGAAAAGGGGGACAATTTTAAAATTATATACACTGGAAAATATGTAGATGATTCGATATATGTAGGGTTAAATAGAATTCATTCTGCTTATTTTGAACACAGACAAAAACCTTTTTATGCTATTGAGTTTGAAACAGATCCAAAAAGAGGAATTTTTGAATATTTTGATGAAAAAGGGAAAAACCTAAGAAGAGCTTTTTTAAGATCTCCTGTTCAATTTAGTCGAATTTCATCAAGATATAATCTTAGAAGAAAAATCGCCTATTATGGAAGGGTGCGCCCTCATTTAGGTACAGATTTTGCCGCTCCCGTCGGAACCGAAATTAGGGCAACTGCTAGTGGGACAGTTGTTAAATCAGGTTATACGAGAGGTAACGGGAATTATGTTACAATAAAGCATAATGCAACTTACTCTACTCAATATTTACACATGAAAAAAAGGGGAGTTAAAAGAGGGCAATTTGTAAGGCAAGGAGATTACATTGGAACCGTTGGTATGACAGGGAATACCTCCGGTCCACACGTTTGTTATAGATTTTGGAAAAATGGGAGACAAGTAGATCCATTGAGAACAAAACTTCCTGAAGCAAAGCCAATCTCACAAAACTTAAAAGATAAATACTTAACTTACATGAAACCTGTTAAGCAACAGCTTGATTCTATAGTAACAAATGTTAACTTTGTAGAAAGAATTCGATAGACACAATAATATAGATGTCATTAAAAAACATAAACCCTACAAAAACTTCTTCATGGAAATCCTTGGAATCCCATTTCAATGAAATAAAAGACATTGAAATAAAAGACCTCTTTAAAAAAAATAATAGAGCAAATGATCTAACAATTAATTGGGATAAATTCACTGTTGATTTTTCAAAGAACAGATTAAATGACAAAACTCTTGATTTCCTTTTTAATTTGGCAAAAGAATGTGATTTAGAAAATTCTATCAACAAACAATTTGAAGGAGATAAAATAAATAAAACTGAAAAAAGAGCTGTTTTACATACGGCTATTAGGGCTAATGGAAAAGAAAAAATCTTAGTTGATGATAAAAATATTGTCCCTTGCATTCTTGAATCTAGGGCTAAAATGAAAAATTTTACAGACGATATTATTTCTGGAAAAATTAAAGGCTATACTGATAAAAACTTTACTGATATTGTTAATGTAGGAATTGGAGGCTCTGATCTAGGGCCTGCTATGGTTGTCGAAGCATTAAAATATTACAAGTCTAGGCTTAATCCACATTTTGTTTCTAATGTGGATGGGGATCACGTTTTAGAAGTTTTACAAAAAGTAAATCCTGAAACTACTCTTTTCATTATTGTCTCCAAGACTTTTAAAACTCAAGAGACTCTCTCAAATGCAAATACTATAAAAAAATGGCTTCTCTCAAAATTAGGTGCGAGAAGTGTTGCTTGTCACTTTGCAGCTGTTTCTGCGAATACAAAAGAAATTGAAAATTTTGGAATAAATAATGAATATATTTTTCGAATGAATGAGTGGGTGGGAGGAAGATTTTCTCTATGGAGTTCAGCAGGCCTTTCCATTAGCCTTTGCATTGGATCAGACAATTTCGAAAGCTTGCTTAATGGAGCTAATAAAATGGATAACCATTTTAAATCCTCCTCTTTTGAAAAAAACATTCCAATAGTTTTAGCATTAATTAGCATTTGGTATAATAATTTTTTTAAATGCGAAACAGAGGCTATAATCCCTTATTCTCAATATTTAAATAGATTGCCTGCATATCTACAACAAGCTATTATGGAAAGTAATGGCAAAAGCATTGATAGAAATGGTGATAAAACTCATTATCAAACTGGAAATATCATTTGGGGAGGGACAGGAACTAATGCCCAACATGCTTTTTTTCAATTAATTCACCAAGGCACCAAATTAATTCCTTGTGATTTTATAGGATTCACCAACCCTCTTTATAAAGATAATCATCAGCATAATAATTTAATGTCCAACTTTTTTGCTCAAACTGAGGCGTTGATGATGGGCAAAAGTGCTTTAGACGTTGAAAAGGAATTGTCACAAAACAATAATGTGAATGGATTGCTGCCATATAAAGTGTTTGAAGGAAACAGGCCTTCCAATACTATTTTAATTGAAAAATTAGACCCTGAAACTTTAGGCAGCTTGATTGCTATGTATGAACACAAAATTTTTGTTCAAGGAATTCTCTGGAATATTTATAGTTACGATCAATGGGGGGTTGAGCTAGGAAAAGAATTAGCTTCTAAGCTTTTACATGAGGTTGAAAACAAGGATATTAAAGCTCATGATGATTCTACGTCTTCACTTCTAAAGAAATATTTGGATAATTCTAGCAGTTATTCACAATAATTGTTTAAAAAATTAATTTATAATTCTCCTTTTATTTCGAAAAATTAATCACATTTGCTATAATACTATAAAACTACTATACAACTATGAAAAAATTAACTCTTATGTTGACAGCGCTTCTTGTTTCAGGGCTCTGTTACTCTCAAAATGTTTTAACTGGAACAGTAACCGACGCTGAGCTCGGAAGTCCATTGCCTGGAGCTACGGTTCTCGTTAAAGGAACTTCAAACGGAGTTTCAACTGATTTCAATGGTACATTTACAATTAATGCTGCTGATTCAGGGACTTTAGTTATTTCATATATAGGCTATGATACTCAAGAAATTGCTTTTAGCAGCTCTATGACAATCGATGTTCTTATGGAAGCTAGTTCTGATGAATTAGAGGGCATTACTGTATTTGGGACTATTGACTTTGCAATTGATAGAGAAACTCCCGTGGCTGTTTCTACTTTAACTGCTTCAGATATCCAAGAAAGAATTGGTAATCTTGAACTTCCGGAAATGCTTAATGCTACTCCTGGAGTATATGCAACAAGAGCAGGGGGTGCTTTTGGAGATTCTAGAATTAATGTTAGAGGATTCGATTCCCAAAACACTGCTGTTTTAATTAATGGTATTCCTGTTAATGATATGGAAAACGGTAGAGTATACTGGTCTAACTGGTCCGGACTTTCAGATGTTGTCTCAGCGATGCAAGTTCAAAGAGGGCTTGGGGCTTCTAAACTAGCTATATCCTCTGTTGGAGGAACAATTAATGTAATAACCAAGTCTACTGACCTTACTGAGGGGGGAAGAGTTTCTGCTAGTATGGGGAACGATGGCTATGGAAAAACTGTTGCCTCTTATAACACCGGGGAAATGGATGGCGGTCATGCCCTTTCGCTTTTGTTCTCAAGAACTGCTGGAGATGGTTATGTAGATGGAACAATGTTTGAAGGTTATAATTACTTCTTAGGTTATGGCTGGAGAGACAGTTCAGACAAAAATAATATTCAACTAATAATTACTGGAGCTCCACAAACTCATCATCAAAGAACGGGAAGCTTTTATAATATGGCTCAGGGGAAACAGTATAAACAATATGGAATTCGTTATAACTACAATCATGGCTATTTAAATGGTCAAGAATTTAACTGGAGAAAAAATTTCTACCATAAGCCAATTGCTTCTTTAAACTGGGAACATAAAATGAATGAAAGCACTAATCTTTCGGCTTCTGTTTATTACTCAATTGGTAGAGGAGGTGGAACTGGAGATATAGGTAGAGCGTATGGCTACCAATATGCAAGCGGAGATTTAAACTATAATGGAAAGTATGCCTTTAGAAATCCAATAAATGGTCATGTAAACTATGATAAAATATATGCATATAATAGTGGGGTTTCTACTACTTTTTATAATGGTAAGACGGCTTCAAACTCCGTAGATGCTGCTACTGGAAAGTATATAGTTAATGATCAAGACGAAAGAGTAAATGGAGTAAAAAGAAATGGAATAGTTAGAAGAGCATCTGTAAATTCTCATAACTTTGTTGGGTCTCTTATTAACATGAAAAAACAACTTTCTGATAATTTAACTCTTGATTTTGGTGTTGATGTTAGGGCATACACTGGAATCCACTATAGAAGGCTAGACAACCTGCTTGGAGCAGATGGATATAGAGATTTTGACAATAAAAACTATACTAACACTTCCATTAATAATAAAGGAAGTGCTGTTAGAACAACGGAATACAGCTCAAATCTTGGAAGTTTGTGGAATGTTTTTAGAGACACTGACGCAGAAGAGAAAATTGATTATCACAATGATGGAAAAGTTAAATGGAGTGGAATATTCACTCAGCTGGAATATAAAGAAGATAAGCTATCTGCTTTTGTTCAAGCTGCAGTCTCTAATCAAGGGTTTCAAAGGATAGAATATTTTAATCAAACAGGCGTTGCAACTTCTGCCTGGAAAAACATTACAGGGGGAAATGTAAAGGGAGGAGCTAATTATAACATTAATGCAAAAAGTAATGTTTTTGTTAATGGAGGCTATTACTCTAAACAGCCAAATTTTGATGCAGTTTGGATCAATTATTCAAACACATTAAATCCTGATTTAAAAAACGAAACTGTTGTTGGTCTTGAAGCAGGATATGGATATAGGTCTAATAATTTAAGGTTTAATGTAAACCTTTATAAAACTACTTGGGAAGACAGATTCCTTAGTGATGGCGTCTCTGTTGGAGGAGTTAGAGGAACAGCTAATTATTATGGAATTAAGCAAATTCATACAGGGCTAGAATTTGATGGAGTTTTTGAAGTAAGCCCTTTTGTTGAAGTTCAAGGTATGTTGTCTCTAGGAAACTATAAGTATGGAAGCGATGTTACTGCAGATGTATTCGATTCTAGTAGAGTAAAGATAGGGACTTCCACAGTATACTTAAAAGATGTAAAAGTTGGAGATGCTGCCCAAACTACATCAAGAATAAACCTAGTTATTAAGCCTACCGATTTATATAAGTTTAATATAAGTATGTTCTCAGCATCTGATTTATATGCAAACTTCAACCCAGAGGATTTTGATACTGCAGGAGATTCGGCAATGCAAATTCCAGCATATGAGCTGTTTGATTTTGGAACATCGTATAATTTATCTATTGGTGGAGAAAAAGTGTATGTAAGGCTAAACGTGAATAATATTTTTGATACACACTATATAGCTGAATCATCAACTAATATCCTTGCAAACGCAGGAGATCCAACATGGTTAGGCGTTCATGAATTAAATAAAGTTTTCCCTGGATGGGGAAGAACTTGGAACCTGGGATTTACTTATAGATTCTAGTTTATACGTTTTTTTAATAAAAAAGCCTCTTAAAAATAAGAGGCTTTTTTTATTTAATATCCTTGATTTTTAATTGAATGGATGTAATCCCATTCCACGTGTTTTCATCAATTGTGTACAACATTGAAAAAGTGGAATTAGGTGAAATCTTAGTTGCTTTTTCAGAAAGCCAAAATCCAATTGCTGAAAATGTTTTAGCTACGTCCTGAGTAACGCTTAATTTAAGATGTTCTCTATTTTTTCCAATTTTGCTTAATTCTCCTTTTAAGTTTAAATGTTCCGACAAGAATATTGGTCTTTCATTCCCGGGGCCATGAGGCTCAAATTGATTTAAAATTCTAAAAAATTTTGGCGTTATTAAATCTAATGTAATTTTAGATTCTATTTTAATTTCTTTAACTGGAAGCTTATTTTTTACATAATTTTTAACTGCTTTTTCAAAACTTTTTTTAAAACTTATATAATTTGACTTTTCAATAGTTAATCCTGCTGCATATTTATGGCCTCCAAATCGTAAAATACTGGTTTTGCATTCTTCTAAAATTTCATATAAATCAATCCCTTTAATAGATCTTGCTGATCCAGTTAGATTTCCGTCATTTGATTTGCAAAAAACTATTGTTGGTTTATAATGTTCTTCTATTATTCTTGATGCTACTATTCCTATTACTCCCTTATTCCAGGAGTTTTCAAAAACAACCGTAGAATTAGATCTTGGATTGTTCTCATTAGCTATTTTTTTCAATGCCTGCTCTGTAATGTTCTTTTCTATTTCCCTTCTTTTAAGATTTAATTTTTCTATTTTTTCAGCTAATTTCTCTCCTTTATTTAAATCCTTCTCCAAAAGCAATTCTAAAGCCAATGATGCATGATCCATTCTGCCAGCAGCATTAATTCTTGGAGCTATATAATAAATGAGATCTCCAATATTAAATTCTTTTTTATCATTATTTTTTAAAATAGAATGAAGTCCTATTCTTGGATTTGAGTTTATAACTTGAAGCCCAACATAAGCTAAAGTTCTGTTTTCACCAACCAAAGGAACAATATCTGCTGCAGTTGCTACAGCTACTAAGTCCAAGTAATGAATAATTTTATCTATTTCTAGCCCTTTTCTTTTATTAATTGCTTGAATCAATTTAAATCCAACTCCACATCCACATAATTCTTTAAATGGATATTTACAATCTTTTCTTTTAGAGTTTAAAACTGCATATGCATTTGGCAATTGATTTCCTGGATTATGGTGGTCGCAAATAATAAAATCTATTCCTTTCTCTAAGGCATATTGAATTTGATCATTCGCTTTAATTCCACAATCTAGAGCAATTATCAAGGTTTCGCTATTTTTTTCAGCCAAGTCAATTGCCCTTAAAGATATTCCATAGCCCTCCTTATTTCTATCTGGAATATAAGTAGAAAGGTTTGCTCCAATATCATTTAAAAAAGAACTTAAAAGCGCAACTGAACATGTTCCGTCTACATCATAGTCTCCAAAAATCATCATAGATTCATTATTTTCTATTGCTTCTAATATCCTTTTTACTGCCCTATCCATATCTTTCATCAAAAAAGGATCATGAAGCTGATTAATCCTTGGCCTAAAGAAATCTTTTGCCTGATTGAAAGTTTTAATTCCTCTTTTTACAAGCATAGAAGAAATAACTTTATCGACATTCAATTCCATTGAAAGTTTTTCAATGGTATCTAGATCTATATTTTCTTCTATTCTCCAGTTCATTTTATTTTTTTGTCTATTCCTTTAACAACAATAACATACTCACCTTTAGGCTTCTTTTTTTTACATAAATCTATTATTTCACTAATTTTTCCTCTTAAAGTCTCTTCATAAAGCTTGGTTAATTCTCTTGATAGTGAAATTCTCCTATTTGAACCAAAAGTAGTTTTAAAGTCCGTTAATGTTCTTATCAATTTATGTGGCGATTCATAAAATATCATAGTTCTTGTTTCTGATGAAAGATTTGAAAGTCTCTTATTTCTGCCTTTTTTAATCGGCAAAAATCCTTCAAAAACAAATTTGTCCGCTGAAATTCCACTAACCAACAGTGCTGGAATAAGTGCCGTTGGGCCAGGGAGACATTCAATTTCTATATTATTTTTTAAACAAGTCCTTGCAATTAAAAATCCAGGGTCTGAAATTCCGGGAGTTCCCGCATCAGAAATAAGCGCTACACTGGCTCCTCCCTTTATTTTATTAATTATTATTTCAGCCTCATTATGTTCATTGAATTTATGGTGAGATCTTAATTTCCCATTAATATTCAAATGATTTAACAGTTTTTTGCTTCTTCTAGTGTCTTCACATAAAATTAAATCAACTTCTTCTAAGGTTTTTATTGATCTAATTGTAATGTCATCAAGATTTCCAATTGGAGTAGGAACAATATACAATTTTGCCATGTTGAATTAATTTTTAGACATTTGTCAAACCATTAAAGTTAACTACTTTGAGAACAATATCAATACGTTTTAAATGATTGGAAATAAAAAACCTTCGAATGGGAGGCTAGAAGTTATCTGCGGTTCTATGTTTTCTGGCAAAACAGAGGAGCTGATAAAAAGAATTAAAAAAGCTGAGCTAGATAAACAAAAATTTATAGTATTTAAGCCTAAAACTGATTCTAGAAGCCCAAAAAACAAAATAATATCCCATGGCAACAGTGAAATTGGAGCTAAAACAGTAGAAAATACTAAAGAGATTTTTTCTTTTTCAAAAAATTATGATGTAATAGGTATAGATGAAGCCCAATTTTTTGATCAAGATTTAGTTGATGTTTGTAATGTGTTGGCAAATGAAGGGTTTAGAGTAATTGTTTCTGGGTTGGACATGGATTATAAAGGGTTACCTTTTGGTCCGATGCCTAATCTTATGGCATGCGCTGAAGAAGTTACTAAAGTTCATGCTGTTTGTGTTGATACAGGAGGGTTAGCCAATTATAGCTATCGAAAAAATGAAGCTAATGATCTAATTTTGGTTGGAGAAAAAAAGGAATATGAACCTCTTTCAAGGGGCGCTTTTATAAAAAGAATGAAAAAAAGAGGGAAAAAGAAATAATGGCAATCCAACAAACTGTTGTAGAGGTTAATTTAAAGAATCTAAAAAACAATTTAAATTTTTTACGGTCTAAATTAAATCCTAATACTCAAATAATGGGTGTTGTCAAAGCTTTCTCCTATGGCGCAGACTCCTTTATAATTGCCAAAGAATTAGAAAAGCAAAAAATTGATTATTTTGCTGTTGCATATACTAGCGAGGGAGTAGTTCTAAGAAAACAAGGAATTGTTGCTCCCATTCTTGTTCTTCATCCTCAAACAAATGATTTTAATACAATTATTGATTTTAAACTTGAGCCAAGCATATATTCATTTAGAATTTTAAAAGCTTTTGTTTCCTGTTCAAAGTTTAATAAAAATTACCCTTTTCAAATTAAGTTTAATACCGGATTAAATAGGCTAGGGTTTCATGAAAATGAAATAGATAATTTGATTGATCAGCTTAAGGGATTAATACCGACATATATCTTTTCTCATTTAGGGGCTTCGGATGATAAAAATGAAAAGGCATTTTCCAATGATCAAATAAAAAAATTTTCATTATTGGTTGAAAAATTTCAAAATAAAATTGGATCAACAATAAAAAGACATCTCCTTAATACTTCTGGTATTTTAAATTTTTCTGAATCACAATATGAAATGGTACGCACAGGAATTGGACTATATGGTTTTGGAAATGATCCTAAATACAAAAAAAATTTCATTCCAGTAATTAGCTTAAAAACTGTTATTTCTCAAATACATAAAATTTCAAAAGGAGACTCTGTTGGCTATAACAAAGGCTTCATAGCTGAGAAGCATATGACTATAGCGACACTTCCGATTGGGCATGCAGATGGGATTAGCAGACAGTATGGTAATGGCAATGGTAGTGTTATGGTCAAAGGGAAATTAGCTCCAATTATAGGGAATGTGTGCATGGACATGATGATGATAAATATTTCTAAAATAGAATGTAAAGAGGGAGATTCTGTTATACTTTTTGATGATAAAAATATTTCTGCAGAAGACTTTACAAAATCTGTTAACACTATTCCTTATGAAATATTAGCTTCCCTGTCTAAAAGAATCAAAAGAGTTGTTATAACTTAAATTCTTTTGTTTAAAAAAATCATCTAAATGCTATTATAGCTTTTTATTTCTATTGAAATAATTATTTTTGGTTTTTAAATATTCTATATGAAGATTGCGTTGATTGGGGCAAGCGGTATGGTAGGTAGGGTAATTCTTGATCTTATTAAGGAGCGTAATTTATTATTTGACGAACTCTCCCTAGTCGCTTCTGAGGCTTCAGTTGGCAAAAAGATTAGTTTTTTAAATAATCCCTATTCTTTTATTTCTATTGAAAAAGCTATAGAGCTTAGTCTTGATATTGCAATTTTTGCTGCGGGCAGAGAGGTTTCTTTAAAATGGGCTCCAATATTTGCAGCAAAAGGAACAATTGTAATTGACAACTCTTCTGCATGGAGAATGGACAATACTAAAAAGCTAATCATCCCTGAAATTAATGGTTCAATTTTAACCCAAGAAGATAAAATAATTGCAAATCCCAACTGCTCTACCATTCAAATGCTAATGGTTTTGGCTCCAATTCACAAAAATTATAAAATAAAAAGAATTATAATTTCTACTTACCAGTCTGTTACTGGAACAGGCATGAAGGCTGTAAGACAATTAGAGAATGAGTCCCGGGGGGAAAATGGTGAAATGGCTTATAATTATCCTATTCATCAAAATGCAATTCCACATTGCGACGATTTTTTAAAAAATGGATATACTAAAGAAGAGATGAAGATTTCAAATGAAGCCCAGAAGATTCTTGATTCAAATATTAAAATAAGTGCAACTGCTGTAAGGGTTCCTATAATTGGAGGGCATGGTGAATCAATTAATGTTACGCTTGAAAATTCTTTTGAGATTTCAGAGATAATCTCTTTATTAAATAATACTCCTGGTGTAACTGTCCAAGATGATCCTGGAAAATTAAAATATCCTATGCCAATCTATTCCCAGGGTAAGAATGACGTTTTTGTTGGTCGAATTAGAAACGATTTTTCTGAAAAAAACAGTCTAAACCTTTGGGTAGTTACAGATAATCTGCGAAAAGGGGCTGCAACTAATGCTATCCAAATTGTTGAATGTCTAATTCAAAAAGGTATTGTGAAATATCTCTAATTTATTTCAAATTCCTCCATAAATTTTGTTGTATAATTTCCTGAAATATAGTCTGGGTTATCCATTAATTGCCTATGAAAAGGAATTGTTGTTTTTATCCCCTCTATCACAAATTCATCTAAAGCTCTTTTCATTTTTTGGATTGCTTCTTTTCTGTTTTGTGCTGTTACAATTAATTTTGCAATCATAGAATCGTAATTTGGAGGAATAACATAGCCGCTATATACATGAGTGTCTAATCTAACACCATGCCCCCCCGGCAAATGAAGGTTTGTTATTTTCCCTGGAGATGGTCTAAATCCTAAATGAGGATCTTCAGCATTAATTCTGCATTCAATAGAATGGAGTTTTGGGAAATAATGATTTCCTGAAATCTTAATTCCAGCTGCTACTTTAATTTGCTCTTTTATCAAATCATAGTCTATTACCTGTTCTGTAATTGGATGTTCAACCTGAATTCTGGTATTCATTTCCATAAAGTAAAAATTTCTATCCTTATCAACTAAGAATTCTATTGTTCCTGCGCCTTCATACTTAATAAATTCTGCTGCTTTTACTGCAGCCAACCCCATTTCTTGTCTTAATTTATCCGTCATAAATGGTGAAGGAGTTTCTTCTGTAAGTTTTTGATGTCTTCTCTGAATTGAACAATCTCTTTCAGATAGGTGACATGCCTTCCCAAATTTATCTCCAACAATTTGAATTTCAATATGGCGAGGATTCTCAACTAACTTCTCCATATACATCTCGTCGTTTCCAAAAGAAGCTTTTGCTTCTTGTTTAGCGCTTTCCCATAAAGTTAAAAGCTCTTTTCCCTTCCAAACTGCTCTCATGCCTTTACCCCCTCCGCCTGCTGTAGCTTTAATCATCACCGGATAGCCTATTTTTTTAGCTAATTTTTTTGCCTCATCAAAAGTTTCGATTACGCCATCTGATCCTGGAATAGTTGGAACACCAGCGTCCTTCATAGTAGATATGGCAGAAGCTTTATCTCCCATTCTTTCTATCATTTCAGCAGATGCACCAATAAATTTAATTTTATGTTCTTCACAAATTTTTGAAAAACGAGAATTTTCTGACAGAAATCCATAGCCGGGGTGAATTGCATCAGCATTAGTTATTTCGGCTGCAGCTATAATATTTGCTATTTTTAGATATGATTCTGAGCTATTTGCAGGGCCAATACATACTGCTTCATCAGCAAATCGAACATGTAAGCTTTCTTCATCTGCTACAGAATAAACGGCAACAGTTTTTATCCCCATTTCCTTACAAGTCCTAATTATTCTTAAAGCTATTTCGCCTCTATTAGCAATTAAAATTTTATTGAACATTTTACGTTTATTAATTCCAATGTTAAATTTATGATGGATCAATCAAAAAAAGAGGTTGATCAAACTCAACCGGGGAAGCATCATCAACTAAAATTTTTACAATTTTTCCAGAAAATTCTGTTTCTATTTCGTTGAATAACTTCATTGCCTCTATAACACATAGGATATCTCCTTTAGAAATTATATCTCCAGTTTCAACAAAATTTGGTTTGTCTGGAGATGGTTTTCTGTAAAATGTTCCTATAATAGGGGATGTAATAGTTATTAAATTATTTTCTTCTGCGCTTTGATTGTTTTCTACAGGCTGATCTTGTTTAGGTTCTGAAGATTCCGGAATCTTTGGCTGTGGAGCAGATACTGGAACAGCTGCTTTATCATCCTTATAAGCAACAGGCTTATTCCCTGAGCCTGTTTTTATTCCTATCTTAAGGTCGCTAGACTCTATTTTGACTTCGCTAACTCCAGACTTTGCTACAAATTTTATTAATTGTTGTATGTCTTTTATATTCATAATAATTGTTTTTATTAATTGTTATATCCCTGTTCTTGTAGAAATCAATTCGTCAGTATTGTCTACAAGCTTTTCTAAATCCTTGTTGCTTAAGATTTTTTTTGGCAAATAAGATCCTAAAACAGTTATTGAAACGTTAATTTTACTCAAATTAATATTATTGAATTTTAGTCAAAAATGGTAAAAAAATGGCAAAAAATGGTAAAAAAATGGCAAAAAATGATGAAAATTGGTAAAAAAACAGATTTTTAAAACACGGATCTATGTCTCTTCAGTATTATCTATTAAAA
Organism: Bacteroidota bacterium; assembly: GCA_036340635.1. Classification (GTDB taxonomy): domain Bacteria; phylum Bacteroidota; class Bacteroidia; order Flavobacteriales; family Flavobacteriaceae. The sequence goes on from JAYYYF010000009.1 coordinate 45,227, forward strand.
CCTTTCCTCTATAATAAAGCTTTCCTTCATGCCAATGGGCTCTGTGGTACAAATGAGATTCGCCTGTAGTTTTGCAAACGGCTATTTGAGAGTCTTTAGCTTTATAATGGGTTCTTCTTTTATCTCTTCTTGTTTTAGAAATTTTCCTTTTAGGATGAGCCATAACTTTTTTATTTTAATTCTTTTAATTTATCCCATCTCGGGTCGTTTTTCTTATGCTTGTTCTCCTTAAAATTAGATTCATATAGTTTTAATCTACTTAATGTCTCCGATTCTAACGACCCGTCAATAATGCCCGGATGAATAATTTTTATTGGCAAAGATAGTACTATCATTTCATATAATTGCTGAGAAACATTTAATTGATTTGTACCCACAGGCAAAATCAGCAATTCTTCATGCTCGTCATTATGGGCGCTTCCAAACTTAACAACTAAGTTCAGACTTGATTTATGATCATAATCAAATGGTTCATTAGAAACGTGACAATTTAAATTAATGCTCCCCTTAGAAGAAAATTCTAATTCCAATAGATTGGCTTTCTTGACTAATATAATGGTAGCGAGTATTTTACAGCTGTTAAATTCGTTATATTTAAAATGCTCAAAAAACTTCTTACTAATTTCAAATTCAAATTCATGTCTTCCTTCATTTAATCCTCCAAAATTAATTAGATATTGAGCTAAAAATTGCATTTTCTCTGTATTTAAGGTCGCGAATATAAGTAATTTTAAGAATAGCTGCGTTATTTATTAATCCTTTTCTTTTTTGTCTCTAAGAAAGATGTTTGTATTCCTTTTTTATAAGCAATTCTATTATTATAAATATCTATGGCAGAAAATATTGCATTTTTAAAAGATGTTGGGTCTGCAATATTCTTTCCGGCTATATCAAAAGCTGTTCCATGGTCTGGCGAAGTTCGTACTTTATCAAGTCCTGCAGTAAAATTAATGCCTTCGCCAAAAGAAAGTGTTTTAAAGGGGATCAACCCTTGGTCATGATAAATGGCTAAAACCGAATCATAATCCTTATAAAGTCCTGATCCAAAAAAACTGTCGCTTGAGTATGGCCCTGAAACTAAAGTCCCTGATTTTGCAATCTCGATTAGTGTTGGAATTAAAATCTCTTGATCCTCATTGCCAATTACACCGTCATCTCCAACATGAGGGTTAATAGAAAGGATCGCTATTTTAGGCCTTGTAATTCCAAAGTCCATTTCTAAAGATTTTTCCATTAAAGAAATCTTTTTCTTAATTTTTTCATTATTAATTTCAGAAACAACTTTATTAATTGATAGGTGATCTGTTAAAAGGCCTATTTTTAACTTTTCACTAATCATGAACATAAGGCTTTCAGCATTAAATTTAGCTGATAAGTAATCCGTATGCCCTGGAAAATCAAATTTTTCGTTTTGTATATTTTTTTTATTAATTGGTGCCGTTACCATCACCTCAACATTATCTTCAATAACAGATTTTGTGGCTAATTCTAATGATTTATATGAATTCTCCCCTGAAGACTTGGTCGGTTTCCCAAATTCTGTAATAAATTTATTCTCCCAAGCGTTCACTACATTTATTTCTCCTCGCTTTGGTTTAGCCCCATATTTAATTTTATTAAATTTTAATTCTATATTAAAAAAAGCTGCTTGCTCGCAGAGCAATTGATAGTTTGAAAAAACAACTGGAACAAAAAATTCGAGAATCCGCTTGTCAAGAAAAGATTTTAAAATTATTTCTATCCCTATTCCATTTGGATCTCCACACGTAATCCCAACAACAGGCAACAATTTTGCTTTCATAAATATTTATAGTATTTATCACTAGTTTTACAAAAATAAATATATATATATAAAATAAGGAATATGTTTACGGGAATTATAGAAACGACAGCTGTTGTTTCTAGTTTAGAAAAAGACAAAGGGAATCTAAACATTACCCTAAAAAGTGATTTAACAAATGAATTTAAAGTTGATCAAAGCATCTCTCATAATGGAATTTGCCTAACAGTAGTTGATATCAAAAACGAGGAATATGTTGTAACTGCTATTAAAGAAACTATTTTAAAAAGCAGTATAGGCGATTGGAAAGTTGGAGATGAAATAAATCTAGAAAGGGCAATGAAAATTGGGGACCGATTAGATGGACATATGATTCAAGGCCATGTAGATCAGGTTGGAAAATGTATTAATATTTTAGAGAAGGACGGCAGTTGGTTTTTTACAATAAATTACAGTAAATCAAATAACATTACCGTAGAAAAAGGATCTATAGCTATAAATGGAATAAGTTTAACGGTGGTGGGGTCAAACACCAATAGTTTTAGCGTTGCCATAATTCCCTACACTTACAACAACACCAATTTTAAGTCTTTAAAAGTAGGGGGCCTTGTTAATTTAGAGTTTGACATTCTTGGAAAATATTTGGAGAAAATGTTATCTAAACACAATTGATTCTACATTTTAATAATCCATAACAAAGGGTTTACGGGAGTTGTGTTTTGAAAAACACTGAATTGAATTGTAGATTTTCCCGTTGTATTGTTTGTAAAAACCTCTCCTATGGTTTGATTTGACACAACTTTATCGCCTTTTTTTACATATACTTTAGAAAGGTTTTTGTAAGCTGTTATGTAGTTGCCGTGTTGAACTAAAACCGTAGGGTTGCTTCCCTTAAATTTTAGTACTGACAATACAGCCCCCTCAAATATTGTTTTTACTTTTTCATTTTTTGCTGTAGCAATAATTATTCCATTACTTTTAATTCTCGCTGTTTTTACTACAGGATGTGGCTGAGTGCCAAACTTTTGAATTACAACTCCTCTTAAAACTGGCCAAGGCAATTTTCCCTTATTTAAAACAAAGTTTTTTGATAATTCCTTTGCTTCAGGAGTCAAATTAAAGCTGTCTGATTTGTTTTTTTCTTTATTAGATTTTGCAATTGCCTCCCTTATAAGCCTATCTATTTCCCTATCTATTTCTGCGCTCAACTTTTGTTTCCTTTCAATTTCATTACGATATTTTTTTTCCTGCTTCCTTAGTTCATATACTAATATGTCGGATTCCTTTTTTTCTAATTCTAATGATTTTTGAATGGCTCTATTGCTTTTTAGGAGTTCTTCTTTTTTTGTTTTTTGAAAATTTAACTCTTTGTTTATTTCTACTATTTCATTAATTAATCCCTCAATTTTGTTCGCTTGGTTTTTTCTAAAAACAGCAAATTGCTTAATATACTGAACGCGCTTATAGGCTTGAAAAAAGCTTTCTGAAGACAACAAAAACATTAATCTGCTTTTCCCAGATTTTGTTTTATAAGACTTTAAAATCATCTCCTCATAGTTCTTTTTAACATCTATCAAATTAGACCCTAATAAGGCTTCCTCTTTTTGGTTTTTTTCTATAATATTATTTAAAAGATTAATCTGTTGATTGGTAAGCTTAACTAATTCTTCTTTTCTTTGAATCCTCAAGCCTAGATTCTCAATGTCTGAATATACTGCGGCCTTTTTTCTTTTATTGCTAAACAATAATTCATTTATTTTCTTGATTTCTTTTTGAAGCTCTAATCTCTTTATTTCTAACTTTTCTCTATTGTTCGTCTGTGAAAATCCATAATTTATAAATAATCCTAAAAAAAAATAAATAGCAAGATCTTGAATTCTGGCTTTGAAAATCATAATTTAATTGACTTATATCCTTTAGGTATTTTAAAAGGGAAGGAGGCGGGCCCTTCTAATTTATTTGTTTTTATGCTAAGCATAATTTCTATCTTCTTGTTTTCGGTATCCAAAAACATTTTTATTTCTTCCGGGAACAACTGTCCGCTAGTAATCTTATATTTTCCATAATTAATCTTTAATATATTGTTATTAAAGATAATCTCCTGGCTAATTAATCTTAAGCTAATTGGGCTAAAGTCATATATTATTCTAAGATCATCTTGTTTCAATAATGATTGTAGTCTATAAGCTTGATTATTCGTTACTTGTTTCCATTTTTTTTCTTTTAAATTAATTATAGGCAACCCTACAAGCAAATTCTGAAATGTATTTAAATTTACTTTATTATCAAACTCTCTTGAAAAAGAAGTGTATTTATCTTTATAATAAGATCTGCTTATTTTTTCATAAAAGGCTATCTCTTCTCTTGTTAATAGCCCCTTAAATAAAGGAATTAATATAGAGCCTGTAATTAATATTTTTTCATTTTTTTGTATTCTAATTCCAATATTGAATTGACTTGTAGAGTTCTGTTCTAAGACTGTAGCTTGAGCTCTATAGTTGATAAAATTAAAATTGGGGTTTCTTTTTTCAATTTCCTCAATCAATCTATTGGTAGAAATTTTTTTAAAGTCTGTTTTGTATTCTACTTTTTTAAAAGCATTACACCCAATTATTAATAGAGAAAATAAAAAAAGTGTTTTTTTCATTTATATTTATTTGAGGCCAGTGCTTCCGAAACCTTTATTTCCCCTATTTGAATCGTCCAGTGTGTCTACTATATCCCATTGTACTGTTTCGTGTTTAGAAATAACTAATTGTGCTATTCTGTCTCCAGATTTTATTTCAAAATTCTCATTTGATAAATTAATTAAGACCACTCCTATTTCTCCCCTATAATCAGCGTCTATTGTGCCTGGAGAATTTAAAACCGTTATCCCCTTTTTTAATGCCAGTCCGCTTCTCGGCCTAACCTGTGCCTCATAATTTTTTGCCAATTGAACATATAGTCCTGTATTAATTAATTTTCTTTCTAGAGGCTTTAAAATTATATTGTTGTTTAAAAATGCTCTAATATCCATCCCCGCAGAAAGAGGAGATTCATAGGCAGGCAAAGGGTTTGATGACTTATTGATTACTTTAATAATCATAATAACTTTTTGATTTACTAAAATTAACTAATTAAAATAAAATTCTGTTAGCCATTAAGTGCTTCTGCGCCTCCAACTATTTCTAAAATTTCATTAGTAATTGAAGCTTGTCTAGCTTTATTATAAGTAAGCTTTAATTCATCTCGAAGCTCAGAAGCATTGTCCGTAGCTTTATGCATGGCTGTCATTCTTGCTCCATGTTCGCTAGCAAAAGAATCTCTAATTGCTTTAAACAATTGCATTTTTAAAGACTTTGGAATTAGTGTTTTTATAATTTCTTCTTGAGAAGGCTCAAAAATATAGTTCGAAGCAGCAGTGCTTTTTGCTTCTTCTGTTAAGATGGGCAAAAATTGTTCTGATTTAATAATTTGAGTAGCTGCGTTTTTAAAACTATTATAAATTATTTCAATATGATCATATTCATGATTTGCAAAAAGACCCATTAGTTTCTCTACAACAAAAGAAACTTCATCGTAGTTTAAATTGTCAAATAGGTTACTTTCATTTTGAATTATCATTTCTTCCTTTGAAAGCGAATCATTGACCTTTTTGCCAATAGTTAGAAAATGAATTTTCGAGTTCTTGAATTCATCTCTTAATTTTAAACTGTTAATTTCTTTTAAAACATTGGCGTTAAAGGCTCCGCAAAGACCCCTATTTGAGCTAATTGCAATAATCAACGTATTATTAACGTCCCTTTTTTTACTAAATGTTTTGTCTTCAGCAGAACTGCTAAATCCTCTCATTAATTCTGAAAGCTTATTAGAATATGGCCTCATTGCAGTTATAGCGTCCTGCGCCTTTTTCAGCTTTGCAGCAGACACCATTTTCATGGCACTAGTTATCTGCATTGTAGAAGATACTGAAGATATCCTGTTCCTAATTTCTTTTAAATTAGCCATTTATTTTTTTAATATGTTGAGCTTAATTCTTCAGCTGTTTTAGTTAAAACCGAGATAACATCCTCTGTTAATTTCCCTGACTTAATTGTTCCCATTACTTTCTTATGCTTTAAATTTAGAAAATCTATATACTTTCTTTCAAACTCCTTTATTTTATTAACAGGTACGTTTTTAAGTAAATTTTTTGAGCCTGCAAATATTATCGCAACTTGATCTTCAACAGTAAAAGGATCATTTTGAGCCTGTTTCAATATTTCCACGTTTCTTTTGCCTTTTTCAATCACATTTAATGTAGCATCATCCAAGTCTGATCCAAACTTTGCAAAAGCTTCTAACTCTCTATATTGAGCCTGATCTAACTTTAAGGTTCCCGCAACTTTTTTCATAGATTTTATCTGTGCTGATCCTCCTACTCTAGATACCGATATCCCAACGTTAATAGCCGGTCTAACCCCAGAGTTAAAAAGATTAGATTCCAAGAAAATCTGGCCATCTGTAATTGAAATTACATTTGTAGGAATATATGCTGAAACATCCCCTGCTTGCGTTTCAATGATTGGCAGTGCAGTTAAGGATCCTCCTCCTTTAACTAAAGACTTAAGTGGTGCGGGGAGATCATTCATTCCTTTGGCTATTTCATTATCTGCTATTACTTTTGATGCTCTTTCTAATAGTCTAGAATGCAAATAAAAAACATCCCCCGGATATGCTTCTCTTCCTGGAGGTCTTCTTAATAATAACGAAACTTCACGATAGGCAACTGCTTGCTTAGAAAGGTCATCGTATATAATAAGAGCCGGTCTCCCAGTATCCCTAAAGAACTCTCCTATTGCAGCTCCAGCAAACGGTGCATAGACTTGCATTGGCGCTGGGTCAGAGGCATTTGCAGCAACTATAGTTGTATATGCCATTGCTCCCTTATCTTCTAAGGTTTTTGCAATTCCCGCTACAGTAGAGGCCTTTTGGCCTATTGCAACATATATGCAATACACCGGTTCTCCGGCGTCATAAAATTCTTTTTGATTTAATATTGTATCAATGCAAACTGTTGTCTTTCCTGTTTGACGATCTCCTATTACTAATTCTCTTTGGCCCCTGCCAATTGGAATCATTGCGTCAACAGATTTTATGCCCGTTTGCAAAGGCTCATTAACTGGTTGTCTAAAAATAACTCCTGGGGCTTTTCTTTCTAATGGCATTTCAAAAAGTTCTCCGCCAATATTCCCTTTTCCATCTATAGGTTTTCCTAGAGCGTCAACTACTCTCCCAACAATTTTTTCACCTACATTAATTGAGGCTATTCTTTGCGTTCGCTTTACTGTATCTCCCTCTTTTATTTGTTTAGAAGGCCCTAATAATACCACTCCAACATTGTCCTCTTCAAGGTTTAAAACGATCCCTTCAAGCCCTGAATCAAACTCTATTAGTTCCCCATATTGTACATTTGAAAGACCATATACTCGTGCTATTCCATCTCCAACTTGTAAAACTGTTCCTACTTCGTCTAAAGAAGCCGAAGCGTCTAATCCAGTTAATTGTTGTTTTAAAATTGCTGAAACTTCAGCAGGTTTAATTTCTGCCATAATTTATATAATTGATAAGTTTGTATTACTATTGAACTCTTGCCTAATGTTCTTTAATTTATTTTTAAAGCTTGCGTTGTATTGAATGTCTCCTAGCCTTAAAACAAATCCTCCTATTAAGCTTTTGTCAACACTCTTTGTTAGAGTTGTTTTTTTGTTAGTTAGTTTAGATATTGTCTCTAAAATTTCCCTTTCTATTTCTTCATTAATCGGAACTGCAGAAGTTATGGTTGCAGATTGTATTCCTTTAAAGTCTTTATAAAGTCTCAAGTATTTTTCTGCTATTATGTTTATTAGATTCATCCTGTTATTTTCAAATAAAACATTGATTAAGCTTAAGCATAAATTTCCGGTATCTTTAAAAATTAAATTTAGGGCACTTCTTTTTATGCTGTTTTTTATTACTAAACTGTCTGTCATGTGCCTAAGCTCAATGTTATTGGCAAAAGTTTTTTTAACCAATAGCATGTCGTTATAAGTTTCTTCCAAGCTGTTGTTTTCAACGGACTCCAAAAGGAGGGCCTTGGCATATCTAATAGCTGCTCGAGTTGATTTCATTTATTTTATTTTAACATCTTTAACAAGCTCTTTAATAAGCTTCATTTGGTCTTTATCATCGGAAAGCTTCTCATCTAAAACTTTCTCAGCAATATCAACTGATAAATTAGCAACCTGTTTTTTTAAATCAACAATAGCTGCGTTTTTTTCGCTTGAAATAGTTTCTTGGGCCTGAACAATAATTTTTTTCGCTTCCTCGTTTGCTTCGTTTTTTGCATCGTCAATTAATTTTTGTTTAATTTCTCTAGCTTCTTTTAGCAAGGTGTCTCTTTCTGCTCTTGCTTTTTTTAATGTTTCTTCATTGTCGGATTGTAATGAGGCCATTTCTTGCCTTGCTTTTTCCGCTGATTCAAGTGCGTTTTTGATTCCATCCTCTCTTTCATTGATAGCATCTAAAATAGGTTTCCATGCAAATTTTTTAAGTAAAAAAATTAGTGCAATAAAAATTAGCGTCTGCCAAAAAAACAGTCCAATCGAAAACTCTTCAAGTAATTTTTCCATAATAATAAAATAAGAATCCTTGCCAAAACATTGGCCATAAAACTGTTAACTTTAATTTATGCTGCAAATAGAGCTACAAAACCAAACCCTTCGGCCAAAGCGGCTAAAATAAGAGTAAGTGTTTGTATTTTGCCATAAGCATCAGGCTGTCTTCCGATAGCTTCCATTGCTCCTTTTCCGACTAAGCCGATCCCAATGCCGACTCCGATTGCGCATAATCCTGCGCCAATAATTGCTGGTATTTCCATAGTATTTAATTTAATTTAATTTAACATAATTTAATCATAATATCAATGCTCATGCTCTTCATTTGCAAAACCAAAATAAAGGGCAGATAGTATAGTAAAAATATAGGCCTGTAACATTGCTACAAAGAGTTCAATAATCATTAGTAAAAAGGCCAAAACAAGTGAAAGCGAACTCCCAATCCAATTATAAAATATAAACATTAGTCCAATTATGCTCATAATAACTATATGGCCTCCTTGCATATTAGCATATAGACGAATCATTAAAGTTAACGGCTTAATAAAAACTCCTAAAACTTCAATTGGTGCTAAAATAATTCTTATTGGCTTTGGTACTCCGGGCATCCAAAAAATATGCATCCAATAATTCTTGTTGGCAGTTATATTTGTTATGATAAAAGTTAGTAATGCCAATGAAAATGTTATTGCTATATTTCCCGTAACGTTTATTCCAATTGGAGTTAAGCCAAAGAGGTTCAGAAATAAAACAAAGAAGAAAATAGTAAGCAAAAAGCTCATGTATTTTCTATAATGTTTTTCGCCTATGTTTGGCCTAGCTATTTCATCTCTAACGTATAAAACTACTGGTTCAAAAAATCTCCCAATACCTGAAGAAATGCCATTGTTTTTTTGATATGATTTTGCTAAGCTTACAAATAACCAAAACATAAAAAATGCCGTAATAATTATAACTACAACATTTTTAGTGATTGAAAGATCAATCGGCTTCTCATTTAGAACTTTATGAGACTCATCTAATTCTAATGATCCTTTTTTGTCCGTCTTATAAATTCTATTATCGTGATAGTTTAAAGTATAATATTGCTCGCCGTTTTTAACAATTTTTTCTCCATGCTTAAAATCAGACGACATAAAAAACTTGAGACCGTTGTCATATAAAATCACTGGCAGTGGTATTTCAATGTAGACCTTCTTTCCAGATTGATTTTTATAAGAAGTTATTCCAAAGCTATGGGAGTCTTTTAAATGATGAAAAATAAATTCTTTGATTTCAGTTTTTACATCTCCTCCCTTTTTTTCTTTCGTTTCAGGGTCATTCGCCAATCCAAAATTCCATGTTAAAAAGGCTATAAAAAGTAAAAGAAAATGTTTAGGAATCATTTATAAATTAATTCTCACTAATTAAAAAATTGATCCGCCAAAGTTAAGCTTAATTGGGCAAAATAAAAACAAAATTTCAAAGTATTTAGGAAAGTTGTTAAGCTCTTATGTTAATTTTTTTTTATAGTCTTGTAGCTCAAAAAAAACCCGACAATAAAGCCTAGAATCGCAAATATAATTTTTAATGTTTCATCAAAACCATACTTATTGTCCAAATATTTTCCTATTTGAACAAAAAGGAATATGCTAATGCCCATTTGAAAGGTATTAATAGCAAAAATTGCATAAGGATTAGGCTGTTTTTTCGGCTGGAGTTTCTTTTTCATCAGATGAAAGAGCTTTCATTTTTTTTGATCCTTTCATTGAAATACTGGCATCTACATTGGCGCCTGTTTCAACGGCAAGTTTTTCTGCAATGACATCTCCTTCTATTTTAGCAGATGATTTTAAAGCTAGTGTCCCTGAAACATCAACAATGCCTTTAACTACTCCTGCAATATCAGAATTCGTACAAGTAATTTTTCCTGACACAACACCTTCTTCCCCAACAACTACTTTGCCTGTTGTAATAATGGTTCCCTCAACATTTCCGTCTATTCTAAAATCAGCCTTAGAAACAATGTCTCCTACTATCTTGGTTGTTTTTTCTATTATATCTATTTTATTAGATTCTCTTGATTGCTGCATAGTTGTTTTATTTGTTATACTAAAAGCCATAATTTTTTATTTTTCATACAAGTCTAATGTCTTGTAAATCAGCATGTTTTTATACTGGGAGGACAAAACTACAAAATTATTTTTAAGTCTCAATATGTCTGCATTTTCTTTAAGGAAATCTCTAGTAGAAATTGCTGCTTTTTTATTTTCAAAATCTTTAATTACTAATAGTGAAGTTTTATAATCATAAACATCTATAGATGCTCTTCTTAAATAATTTGTTCTCATATTTATATCGCTCAAAATTTCTATGTTTAATTCTTTTTTATTAAATGGAAAGACCAAAAAGTATTTCCCTTTAGTTTCGTTATTGGGCTTCTCTTTCCATTTTTTATTTATTTCCTTGTTTATGTTTTGAATTTCATTTATCCTATTACTGTTCGGATAATTTGTGATTATCTTTTTTAATTCCTCGTCGTATCTCATTATTCCTTCTAATTTTCCAATTGCAGAGGCTTTTAACAACTCGAAATCAACTGCTATTTCATTATTTTCAATAAAGCTAAGCTCGGCATCAACACCTTTAATTACATGTTCAATTTTTTGATCTTTAAGAAGTTTTTTTAAGCTATCCAAAATTCTGATTAATCCCGCTTCCTCCATGACAAGTCTGTTTGAGCTCCTTAAAATCTTTGCAAATTTAGTTTTGGGGAACTCTCTAATTATTTGTCTCTTGACTTGGTCAGCGCCTTGTTTGTTTGTATTGCTAAAAGATTTAAACAATAAATAGTTCGCTTCTGCAAGAATTTCTTTGGCAGAGCTTGATTTAATTAAATTTTTTAATCTTTTCTCAACTAAACCATAATTTTTATACTTGACTAAATATATCTCTGCAAGTTTTAAAAGAGATTTGTTCCTTAAAAAAATTATACTGTCTTTTTGGTCCTCTGTTTGTGGAATTAAAGAAAGCAGCTCTAAATTCTCTGTGATTTTAGGCTCCTTTATAATTAGAGCTGTGTCTTCTATTAGTTTTTCTTCTTCCTTTTTTGAACTAATAACAAAAGAATTGGACGATCTCCAATATGAGTTTCTTGTTCTTTCTCCCCAAATAGATAAAAAAGAGCTCTTGCCTAATTCTACTAAATTGTCATCATAAAAATAAAAGTTGTTTTGTGGTGATCGGTATTGTTGTTTTCTTGGGCTCGGGAGGGTCCTCCTTTCATTGGATTTTTTTTCATCTAATTTTTTTTCTTGCGCTTTAATTTGGTCTAAAATGTTTTTTAGTTTTTCTTCATCATATGACGATATTCTGATTAAACTGTCATATAGTCTAATTTTATTCTCTAATTCCATAATTTGGCTTAGACCTTTTCTCTGTCTTTGAGCCTCCCAAAACTTTTTTGATTTTTTATCTAAACTTGACATTGTGCTGTCTAAATATTTCCCGGCCATTAAATATTTTGAGTCTTTAAGATAAATATCTGAAAGTTTTCTATAGCTTCTTGAAAGCAGATCGTTGTCTGAACTGTTTTCTTTCATGGCTTTGTTTAAGAATTTGATCCCTTCATTTTTTGAGCCATTAGAAAAAAGCACCATAGAATAATTATAATATATTTTGTCTAAGAAATCCTCATTTTCATAGTTCTTAATCATCTTGATAATTTGATCCTCTTTGTTTTTAATCTTTAAAGGGTCATAAAGTAAATTTTTTAATTTGGCGTTTATATAAAATTCTCTCGGAATTTTTCTTTTAAATTCAGTAACTTTTTTAAAGTATCTGTTTGCCGAATCTAACTTTGATTGCTTTTCTAAAAACTGACCAAGTATATATAGATATCTCGCTTGCGTGATTTTATTTATTTCCAAGCCAGAAGCAATTTTTAGCGCCTCTTCAGAACTTGCTAATTCATCAAGCTGAAAATAAGCCATAGCAAGAACTGCTTTTGCATGTGCCTTGTTCTTTTGATTTATTTTTTCTTTTTTAAGTAACTTTTTTAATAGCTCTATTGCCAATCCCTCTTGCTCTAATCGGATATTACACTTCGCTTTCCAAATTATCGATTCATCTAACTCTTCCTTTAAGGCCATCTGTTTTTCAACTTGATTAAAAGCATCTAGCGCTGGGATAAACCTTTGATCAAGGTATCGTGCTTTCCCTAAAAGCAAATAGGCGCTTGCAATCTTTGGGTTTTCTTGAATTCCATTAATTAGCATTGAATGTTTTTGAATTGTTTTAGCAGCCTTCTCTTCTCCCTTTATAAAGTTTGCATTATCAATCCCGTCAACAGTAATAATATCTTCGGATATTTTAATCCTTTCTATTGGTAAAATTTCCCAAAAATTTTCAGTAAAGGCGTTTCCTGTTTGTAAAAGCCCCTCTTCTATAGATGCTGCTCCGTTAAACAACACATTATAACTTGAGACCATGGCGTGGTAACCCTTATTTAAGGGCTTGTTTTTTTTGGTTGAGCAACTAAAAAAAAGCAACGCTAATGATATGGTATAAATAACTTTATTCAAAATAATAATGATATCCTATTGAATAACACAAAATACTGTGTTTTATTATCGAAAAGTAAAAATAATTGATTTTATAGCAATTATCCTCCAAAATAAGCTTCTAGCTCTTTTAAAGTTTTTGGACTAGTTATAATGTCTTTTATAACTCTCCCTTTTTCAAGAAGAACAATTCTCTCACAAACTTCTGTTACGTCCTGAATATCATGGCTAGAAACAAGAATAGTTGTCTCTTTCTTTTTTGAAAGGTCTTTTAAAATTTGCTTTAGTCTAATTTGAGTTGAAGGATCTAAATTTGCAAAAGGCTCATCTAAAATAACAACCTTCGGCTCGCCCAGTAATGCTGCAACTACTCCGGCCTTTTTTTGATTTCCTTTCGACAAATCTCTTAAATACTTTTTCCCTCCTAATATCTCCCCATGAAAAAAATCTTCATATTGTTGTAAAAACTCATCTACTTCTTTTTTCTTTAAGCCTCTTAATTCTCCAATGAAATAAAAGTATTCTTCAGGCATTAAATAGCCAATTAAAAAAGTGTCATCTAAAAATGCTGAAGTGAAAGATTTCCATTTTTCACTGCTGCTAACTTCCACGCCATTATTTAAAACATTTCCCGTAGTTGGTTTTATCAAATCCAACAAACAACTAAACATAGTAGTTTTTCCTGCTCCATTATTTCCTACTAAACCAAAAGTTTGTCCAGGCGGAATGTCTAAGGATATAATATCTAAAACAGTTTGCCTTGAATATTTTTTTGTAATATTTTTTAAAGTAATCATAGAATTAATTTTGTTTGTATGCTTTTAAAGTGGAATACTTTTCTGTCTTGTATGCTTTTATTATTAAATTAAAAACCTGCTCTTTTAATAATATTCCTAAAACTCCTACTGCCCCAACCATTAAACATCCCGTTGATACAGAATAATAATAATTTCCTATTGAGAATAAAATAATTGGGAGCACCATTTGCGGAAGGCTAATTAATACTGTTTTCATGTTAAAAGCTTTCGTGTCTCCAAAAACATTTTTATTAGAGTCTAGATCAATGGGTGTTTTGGTAAAGGCTCCTGCCCAAAGTGTTAAATATCCATTTATTCCTATATTGTATAGCCCTCCTGCTAATACAGCAAATACTGCGTCTAAGCCTAAAAAAGAGTAAATAAAGCAAGCCAACAATGTCGAAATGGCAGTGCCAATAACCACCAAAGACCATTTTGATTTTATGTATTCTTTATATTCAATATTTTGGCACATCATTAAGGAATAATATTGGCTATCCCAGCTAGGAACAAAAGAGCCAAACATAAATAAAAAGCCCCCCGTTGCAAATAAATATCCAAAAAATGTCATAAAATCCCCCCAAATATCTTCTTGAAAATAAAAGATAAACCCATAAAAGAGAAAGAATATTCCTGCAAAAACAGTGCTCCTTGCTCTTTTTGATCTTTTAATTAGTCTTAAATCATTTTTTAAAAAAATTGCGGTTTTTCCAAATCTATTAAGCCATGCCAAGTCCTCGGTTTGGGCCTCTTCTGTCTTCTTTTTTAGACCCAAATCTATATAAAGGCCCTTTTTAAAATACCTAAACACATAAAAATATATCCAAATTAAAAAAGTCCATGGAATAATTATAAAAATTGGATTCAAATAAAAAGAATAGAAAAAGGCTTCAGAATAAATGGTAAAATCAAAAATAGAATAGTACTCTAAAATTTTTATTATCCCCAATATTAAGCCTATAGAATATAAAAGTTTGTCGTTATTATTTATTATAAAATTTAAATAATTTGTGATGTATACAAAAGCAATAATTGATAAATTCCATCCGAATAATTGATTGGCTTGGTACCCTTCATCAATTAATACTAGTGTAAGAGGAATCAGATAAAAAAATGCTATTATGTTGAAGAATGAAAAAATAGATTTGACAAGACTATGTCTTACTATTTTTGATTTTGAAATTGGAGTTAAAAGAAGAGGCTTAATAGAAACAACAGGAACGGGTTGTATAAAATATCTCATTACTATCCAATAAGCAAAAACATAAATAAGATTTTTATTAAGATAGACAAAAGGGTCTTCTACACCCAAGTCCTCTTTTAAAACCTTATAAGTTATCACTCCAAGCAGTGGAGTGATAAAGGCAAAATATGCAAGCCCAAACCATTTGAACACCTTTGTCATTACATTAGACCCAACAGAATGGCCTCTGAAAAAAGATTTCCACTGTAATTTTAAAAATGTGAAAAACATAGTTCGCAAATATATCATTCTTTAATAAAGCGTTTGATTAAATTCTGTTTTTTATTTTTGCAAATAATTATGCCAATCATTGCTAATGCGATTTCAAACATTAAAAGTTGCTAAAATAAAAGAGGAAACTATAAATTCTGTTTCTATAACTTTTGATATTCCTAAGTCTCTTAAAGAAAATTATTCTTTCAAGGCTGGGCAATACGTTACTTTAAAAGCAAAGATTAAAGGGAATTTACTCCTGCGCGATTATTCTATTTGCAGTTCTCCTAATAGCGGTTTACTAAAAATTGGCATTAAAGCTATTTCTGATGGACTATTTTCTAATTATGTTAACAATGCCTTAAGAGAAGGGGATTTCCTAGAGGTTTCCGAGCCAAAAGGCAGGTTTCTTGTTAAAAACCCTAATGTCAAAAACACATTTCTTGGTATTGCTGCTGGAAGTGGAATTACTCCTGTGATTTCTATATTGAAAAATGTTTTGCTTTCTCACAAGGAAAGTAAATTTGTATTATTATTTGGCAATAAGTCAATTAAAGAAACTATGTTCTATGACGAAATAGAAGAATTAAAAGCTTCATTTGTAAGTAGATTTTTTTGCTATAATATTTATAGCAACGAAAACAATTCCAATTCTGAATTTGGGAGAATTGATTCTAGTTTTATTAATTTTTGTCTAAAGAAGCATCCTGCTATAAAATTTGATAAAGTTTTTATATGCGGACCTGAACAGCTTATTAAAGATGCTTCTTCTGGCTTAGTAAAATTGGGGTACAAAGAGAAAAATATTTTGTTCGAGCTTTTTTATTCCGCCTCTGAAAATCCAATTAATAAGGGAATTGAAGGTGAAGGAACCACAGCATCAATTACCTGTGATTTTGAAGATTTTGAAATCAGTATTTCTAAAAACATGACAATTTTAGATGCTGCATTAAATCAAAATATTAACGTTCCTTATTCTTGCCAAGGAGGAGTCTGCTCCTCTTGTATAGGAAAAATTACTAGCGGTTCTGCCAAAATGATTGAAAACAATATTTTATCAGATCTAGAGGTTCAAGATGGTCTAGTTTTAGCCTGTCAAGCTATTCCCACATCTAAGTTTATTTCTATAGATTTCGATGACGTGTAGAGTCTTCTAAAATTTTTAAACACCTTGCCGCGACATCATTATAGCTAATTGTTCTCATTGCTTTTTCATATCCTTTAGGAATTTTTTTTCCATAAGCAGATGTTGGGATTTGAGGGAACATTTCTCTATTTGAAACAATCATGTTTTCTGGATTTGAAGAAAAGGGGGCAAATCCTCCAAAAGGATGAGTAAGGCCCCATAAAGTAATCACAGGCACGCTATAGTTTGCTGCTAAATGCCCATTTGCAGAATCCATAGAAATCATTAAATCTAGGTTGGATATAATCTCTATCTCATTATACAAAGACCCCAGCTTATAAGCTCCAAAAACATTCTGATATGCATTGGCCCATATTTCAAGTTTCTCTATTTCAAAATCTCCACTGCCAAACAAGAAAACCTGATAATCTCTTTGTAAAAAAGCAACCAATTGTTGCATTAAATCTAAAGGGTATGTTTTGCCGCTAAAAGAAGCAAATGGGGCGACTCCAATCCATTTTAGTTTATTGTTAATTCCATAAATGATTTGTTGTGCCTCATTATTAATAACAAAAGGGTCCGCAAATTCATGGTTTGTTAAATCAATATTAAAGCCAAGCCTATTAAAAACTTCACAGTATTTAAACTGAACAGGGGTTAAAGGTTTAAAAATTTTGTTTTTCTTTCTAAATAGTTTTTTTCTTTCTCTTCTTTGTTTATCAACTCTTTTAATTTTAAAAAAATTTATTCTGAAAAGAAAACATAGAAAATAGGTTCTAATCACTGCATGTAAATCTGCTATATGTGTTGGTTTTAATTCTTTTAATTCTTTAAACAGAACCCACAATCCTTTAATCCCTTTATGTCTGTTGTTAAAATCTACAGTATGAAAATTAAGTTTTTGAAATTCTCTAAAAATCGGTTTATATTCCTCCTTTGTAGCTAAAGTTATTTTACAGTCTGGATATTTTTTAATTAAACATCTTAAGGCTGGAACAGTCATGGCAACATCTCCCATGGATGAAAACCTTAAAATTAAAACATGCGACATATTTTATTATTTGTCTTTATTATAAAGCACGGGGTTTAGATCTTCGTCATTATACATTTTCATTTGCTTATAGGTTTTCATATATTTTATTCCTGATTCAATGTCGCTTAAAAGTTGGTCTATTGCCAAGCAAAGATCTACTTTTTGTTGAACTAAAACTTCTAGTTTAAAATTACAATTTCTAACATGTTCCTCCGAAGCGTCTGTCCTTTTAGTTTCTTCATCCATATGAAATATTTTCAAAGCTAAAATAGATAGTCTGTCAATTGCCCAAGCTGGACTTTCTGAATTAAAGGTTGCTGTCTTTGAAATTTTAACATTTTTATATTTCTCCAAAAAATAACTATCTATGTATTCAACCAAATCCGTTCTTCTTTGGTTTGATCTGTCTATAGTTCTCTTCAATTCTAAAGCCTCTAATGGATTAATTTTAGGATCTCGTATTAAGTCTTCCAGATGCCACTGAACAGTATCAATCCAGTTCTTTTGATACAAAAGGTATTTAATCTCGTTCTTTTTAAAAGGATTTTTTGATTTTCCTGTTACGCTATTTTGTAGGTGATAATCAGATATGGATTGATCAAATACTTTTAAGCATAGCTTGCTAAACATGGTTTTTTTTTCAAAGATACTCAATAAGGGCAAAATTAAAAGTTTGTTTTTATTGTTGTAAGAATCTTTTGATTTATTATTTTTGTAAGGAATAATTAAAGATGACAGAATTTTTCTATTTTATCGAATACTTGTTTGTAGAGATCTTGTTTATTCCTCTTGATTTTTTAAGATCGCTCGAGCTAGAAAGCTGGGGTTTAGCAAATTCTATAAACTTCTTTTTTATTATAACTGTTATTTGTGCGCTTTCTTATTGGACCTTACAACTAATGGGGTTTTCTAAAAGAAAGGAAGAGGATGAGGATCCCTCTGCTCATTCTTTTTTATAAGTCAAACCCTAAGTCTTTCCTGTAATATTTGCCCTCAAAGTCAATTGAATTTATTGTCGTATAAGATTTTTTTAATGCAGAGCGAAAATCAGATGATTTAGATATTATGGACAAAACTCTTCCTCCATTAGTTACAACCCGGCCGCCTTGTGTTTTTGTCCCTGCGTGTAAAACAATTGAGTCGTTATGTTTGTTTAAGCCTGTAATTTCTTTTCCTTTTTGATAGGTTTCGGGATAGCCTTCTGAAACCATTACAACATTTACAAAGGAGCTCTGATCAATTTCAAGGTTAATAGATTTTAAGTCTCCCTTTGCAGTATTTACCATCATCTCTAAAAAATCATTATTGATTCTAGGTAGAACAACTTGGGTTTCTGGATCCCCCATTCTAACATTATATTCTATAACATAAGGTTCGTTATCTACTTTAATTATCCCAATGAAAAGGAATCCAACATAGTCGATTTCATCTTTAATAATTCCGTCAATTGTTGGTTTGATAATCTGATTGTCAACTTTTAAAAGAAATTCTTTGTTTGCAAAAGGAACAGGGGAAATGGCTCCCATGCCTCCCGTATTTAGGCCAGTGTCTCCTTCTCCAATTCTTTTATAGTCTTTTGCGTGTGGTAATGTTAAGTATGACTTGCCATCCGTTAAAACAAAACAAGATAATTCGATCCCTTTTAAAAACCCTTCAATTACTACTTTATGGCCAGATTTTCCAAACTTATTTTTAGACAGCATGTTAGAAAGTTCTTCCTGAGCAATGGATAAATCACCCAGAATTAAAACACCCTTGCCAGCAGCTGGGCCATCCGCTTTTAAAACATATGGAGGCGAAATGGTGGCTAAATATTTAATTCCGTCATCAAGGCTGTCTTGATCAAAAGTTTTATATGGAGCGGTTGGTATGTTATGCCTAAGCATAAATTCCTTAGAAAAATCCTTACTGCCTTCAAGCATGGATCCAGCCTTAGATGGGCCAATAACTAAAACATGGCTTAATTCGTTGTCATTATAAATAAAATCTGATAAGCCGTTAATTAAAGGAATTTCTGGTCCTATAATAACTAGATTTATACTATGTTTAATTAAGGTCTTCTTAATCTGACCAAAGTCATCAATTGAAATATTTATGTTTTTTGCTAATTCACGGGTGCCAGCGTTGCCAGGAGCAATAAATAAGTTTTTGCATTTCTTTGACTGCTTTATTTTCCAACAAAAAGCATGCTCTCTTGCGCCAGAACCAACAATTAGTACGTTCATAGTTGTAAATTTAGTCTTAACAAATTACTTTCTTGATAAAAAATTTGTTTTTTTTGTAATAAAGAAAAACGAACTTTTAAACCCTTGTTTTTCAGCAGTTTATATATGTATTAATTTTAAAATAGCAATAAATGAACCGTTTATTTTTGTTTAAATTTAATTTTTTATATTTGTATAAAAAGAATTATGAGCTGGTTTGTTGCATATACTAGGCCAAGGGCTGAGTTTAGAGCTCAAGAGTTTTATTCTAAAATGGGAATAACTTCGTATGTGCCTGCGTTTTCTGAAGAAAGACAATGGTCTGACAGGCTAAAAAAAGTTAAACGTCCCGCAATAAGCGGATATGTGTTTATTCTGCTCGATAAATTGAACTATGAAGTGATTAACTCTAACCCTTTTACAAGAAGCGTAGTTAAAAACGATGGGGCTGCCGTTGAAATACAAAACAAAGAAATTGAAGTGCTAAAAACCGCATTAGATAAGGGCTTGGTTACAAAGGCTGATTTTGCGTGCGGTGATTTGGTATATATACAAAACGGCCCTTTTAAAAATAAAAAGGGAATGGTTGAGCTAATAGAAAAAAATACTATTGTATTGCTTCTAAACAAAGTAAAAGTAAAGCTTTCGTTAGCTAAATCAAGACTAAGCCTGGCAGGCTAAAATCGCCAATAATTTGCTTTTTTCTTTGGCTTATATTGTGAGTCGAATAGCGAAGCTTTTAAATTATATTATGAAAAAATTTCTTTCTTTTTTGCTTGTCATGATTACGACAACAATGGCCGGTCAAGATATTAAAGAGGCGATTAATAATGTCTCTACAAAGAATCCGGCAAAAGGGCTTAGCAAAATGAGTGATTCCGAGCTCTTTTCCTATTGGACTCAGGCACAAGGGCAGGGCTATACATTAAGTCAGCTTAAAACCTTGGCAAGGGCACAAGGAGCAACAGAGTCAGACATTTCTCAATTTGAAACAAGGATTAAAGGGTTAAAGAGCTTTTCCGAAGAGGATAACGGCTCAAGAAAGACGATAGAGGATGGTCTTACCTCCATGTTTGGAATAACTCCTTCTGAACAAAAGTTAGGGTCCGTAGATTCAACAGCTTACTCTCTTCCAATTTTCGGAATGAAGTTTTTTGAGGCGCAGGCCTCCTCTCCTGTTGACGCTTTTAGCTCTTCTCCT
>JAYYYF010000010.1:0-39685 GCA_036340635.1 Bacteroidota bacterium
TTCCCTTTTTTAATTTCTTTTAAGAAAAAATATTATTTAATTTCGTCGCAATAATTTTTAAAACTTGTCGTTAAATGACAAGAATAAAGAAAAGATTATGAAAAACTTGACTATAGTTTTTAACTACAGAGTTCTTGTAGTATCAGTAATAACTCTTTTTGCTTTTTACATGTGTTCTTTATATGATATAAAGCTAAAAACTGATTTTACTATAATAAGCATAGCAATAATTTTCCCTTTGGTTTTTACCATTACAGGAGCGTTTCAAAAACGTCAAGAAGCTATAAAATACTTTTCTGATTTTAGATCTAATCTTATAGCAATAAGTGATTATTTTAAAGTTGCTGTGACTGATGGCATGCCAAAGAAAGCTGTCAATGAGGTAAATTCTATTTTAAAGGAAATATCTGATCAAAACATAAGATCATTAAAAAATACGGAGGATGGGGATACAATAGATAATGTAAGAGATAAAATTGCTGATATACGAGATAAAATAATCACCTATTCAAAATTTTTAAATGAAAAAGAAAGAGACAGTTTAGTGAATCTTAAAAAAGAACTGTCAAAATGCTCAGAAAATTTAAATTCACTTTCTGAACATGGTACGCCCAAATCATTAAGAGCCTACTGTCTTGTTTTTATTTATATTTTTCCTTTCATCTTTGTCCCTGGAATTTATCAATACGATATATCTCAAACAGAAGTTATTAATTCATCACTTATTATGTTCATTTCTTTACTTATTAGTTTCATATTGGTTGCGTTATATAATGTTCAAAATTTAATTGAAAACCCATTTGACAACCAAGGTTTAGATGATATTAAAACTGATATTTATAATAAACTAAATAGAGAGATAGGATAGTTGTGAATCTCTTTGACGCAAAATCTCTTGTTGGCTTTAATTTTCTATATTTAATGGACATTTAAATAAATGGAGGCAATAATTAATTATTTTGAGACAATCCCAACTCTTCACAGAACAATCATTTTAGTAGGTGGATTATCCTTTTTTTGGATTCTTGAAGGGCCTTTCCACTTATTTAAGTTTGATTATAAAAAATGGAAGCATGCAATTCCTAATTTTTTCTTTACGCTAACAACAATCATAATTAATTTCCTGTTGGCTTTCTTACTTGTTAGAACATCTGATTGGGTAATTCTAAATGAATTTGGTTTTTTAAAATGGGCACCTGATTTACCTCTAGTATTTGAAGTTTTATTAGGAGTATTATTGCTTGACTTTTTTGGCGCTTATCTAGCACATTATACAGAGCATAAAATTAAACCTTTATGGATGATTCATCTAGTACACCATAGTGATCACAAAGTTGATACAACAACGGCAAACAGACATCATCCTCTTGAAAGTCTTATAAGATTTGGCTTTACACTTTTTGGGGTGTTCATTATTGGTGCTTCTATGGGTGTTGTCATGTTATACCAGTCACTTTCGCTAATATCAACACAGTTTACTCATGCAAATATTAAACTTCCAAGGAAACTTGATAAGTTGATAAGTTACTTTTTGGTTTCCCCAGACATGCATAAGATTCACCATCACTATAGACTCCCTTATACCGACGCAAACTATGGTAATATTTTTTCAATTTGGGATAGAATCTTTGGAACTTATCTAGATTTGGATAGAGAAAAACTGATTTACGGCGTTGATGTATTCCCTGATGAGAAAAAAAATAGCAGAATTAAAAGTCTTCTCTTACAACCATTTCAAAAATATCAGAAACCCACACTTTCAAAAGAAGTTTAAGTTAGTTTTATAATTTGATCAATTAAATCTTTCATTTCAAAAACACTTTGATCACCTGTTTTCATATTCTTGATTATAAACTGTTGCTTAGAGTATTCATCTGGACCAATCATTACAACAAAAGGAATCTCTCTTTGATTTGCATAATCAAGCTGTTTTTTCAGCTTTGACTTAGTTGGATAAATTTCACAAGATATACCTCTTTCTCTTAGTTCAACAATTTTTTGTAAACAATCATCTACAATGTTGTCGTCAAAATTTACAAACATAACTTTTGATATTTTCTCTAAATCTTCTGGGAAAAGTTCTAGTTTTTCTAAAATCAAGCAAATGCGATCAAAACCAAAAGATATGCCAAAACCACTTGTCCCCTTAAGCCCAAAAGAATCTGTTAGATTATCATAACGGCCACCCCCTGCAATAGATCCAAAATCAAATTCCTTTGATGGTAAAACCTCCAAGATCAAACCAGTATAGTAATCTAAACCTCTGGCCAAAGTTATATCAAGGCTTATAGAAATAGAATTAAATTTATGTTGACTTATTTTATTATATATTGACAACAATTCAATTATACCTTCCTTAGCAACCTCAACTTCATTTAGTTTGTCAGAAAGAAAATCCATTTTTGATTTAAAGTCCCCACTTTTTTCAAGAAATGATTTCAAAGAATCTAAGGATTCTCTACTAAAACCATCCGTTTTAAGTTCATTAAGAACACCCTTAATTCCTATTTTATTTAGCTTATCTAGAGAAGAGGTAAATTTTAACAATTTGTCTTCTACCCCAATCAACGAAGCTATACCTTCTAAAATTTTTCGGTGGTTAATTTTGATAGAGATGTTTTTAAGATTAAGCTTGGAGAAAATATGTTCGCACATTAAAATTATCTCTACCTCCTGTAAAATAGATCTACTCCCTAAAACATCAACATCACATTGCAAAAACTCTTGAAACCTTCCTTTTTGAGGACGATCTGCACGCCAAACATTTTGTATCTGGTAACGCCTAAAAGGAAAATTAATTTCGTTTCGATGTTGAGAGACGTAACGAGCCAGTGGAACAGTTAAATCATACCTTAATGCCTTTTCAGAAATTGAATTCGAAAATTTTCTTATGTCTCCATCTTTAAAAGATTCAACATTAGCTTTTTTTAATTTATCTCCCGAATTTAAAATTTTAAATATCAACCTATCTCCATCTTCTCCGTACTTACCAACAAGAGTTTCTGTTTTTTCAAAAGAAGGAGTTTGTATTGGCAAAAATCCAAATACTTCAAACGTTTCTCTTAAAACTTTTTGCAAATAATTTCTTTTGGCTAGATCGCTTGGCAAATAATCTCTAGTTCCTTTAGATATAGATGGTTTTACAGACATAGACAATAGTAGTATACAAATATGGTATAATTCTATCTATTTAAAAAATATGATTAAAAATTGAACAAAAAAATTATGTTGACTAGCTTATTTCTTTTCAGCTATTACATCAAAGGGAATTTGAATAGAAACCTCTCTGTGCAAGCGAATAGTAGCTTCATAATTTCCAAGGCGCTTTATATTTTTACCAGGGATGGCTATCAAATTTTTTTCTACCGTATGTCCTTTAGCTTCAAAAGCTTCAGAAAGATTACTTGAAGTAACGGATCCAAAAAGTTTATCCGATTCTGAAACTTTAGAGGATATCTTTATTTTTAACTTTTTAAGTTTTTTCCCAAATTCGGTAACTTCTTCAATTATCTTTTTATCCTTAAATTCTTGTTGTTTAATATTTTCTTTGAGTATTTTTTTAGATGAAGTTGTAGCTAAAACAGCTTTCCCTTTAGGGATAAGAAAATTTCTTCCATAGCCACTTTTAACTTTGACTACATCACCTTTAAAACCAAGGTTTTCAACATTTTCTTTTAAAATCAACTCCATTAAAAATATTATTTAAGTAAATCTGAAACGTAAGGCATCAAAGCCAAATGTCTAGCTCGTTTTATAGCTAATGAAATTTTTCTTTGATATTTCAATGATGTCCCTGTCAACCTTCTTGGAAGAATTTTCCCTTGCTCATTGACAAACTTTAACAAAAACTCTGGATCTTTATAATCTATATATTTTATACCCGATCTTTTAAATCTACAATACTTTTTCTTAGAAGCAGTATTGATATTTAAAGGAGTTAAATATCTTATTTCACTTGAACCTTTTGACATTGATTGTTCTTCTATTGCAGGCATTATTTTCTACTTTTTTCTTTAGTTTTTGTCTTCTTTCTCCTTTTTTCTGCCCATGCTATGGCATACTTATCAAGTTTTACTATTAAATATCTCATGATTCGTTCATCTCTTCTCAATTCTATCTCAAAATCTTTGATTATAGCACCTTCAGCAGTAAATTCAATTAAGTTATAAAATCCACTTCTTTTATTTTCGATGGGATAAGATAATGTTTTCAAGCCCCAATTTTCTTGACTTATAATTTTTCCTTTTTTAGCAGTCAACGAAGTCTTAATTTTTTTCATGACTTCACCAGTCTGCTTCTCAGATAAAACAGGGTTCAAAATGTAGACAATCTCATAATTACTCATCTATATTTCTTTTTCGGAATGCAAAAATAGGTTAAAGATGATTTTGAACCAAGAAATTATTAGCTTTTGTAAAAAAAATCTAAATATATTTACTAATATCAAATAAAATATTAAAAATTTGCAATTAAGTTATATAATCGTCGGGCCCAATACAATTGACAATATTTTTTTAAAACAAATTGCAAAAAATTTCCCAAGCCTTATTTTAAAGGGAGAGTTTTTAAAATTGGAAGATGGAATTGAATTAATTAATTCTCAAAAAATTGATTTTTTATTATTAGATTCCAATCTATCGCATCCTTTTGAGTTTACAAATGAAATCTTTAATAATACAGAAGTTGTTCTTACAACAAACAAATCATTTGATGCAATTAGTTCTTATACCTATGGTTTTATAGATTGTCTCTTAAAACCAATCTCATTAGATAGGTTTAAAACTACTCTTTTAAGGATCAAAAAAAAACTAAAACACTCTAGGGTAATAGAAAAAAAGAAAGATTTAAAGATTGAAATCAAGAGTAATTATAAAAATCAAAAGATTAAGGTAAATGAAATTAAATGGATAGAAGCAATGGGTGACTATATAAAAATTGTAACAAAAAGAAAAAATTACATAGTTTTATCTACAATGAAATCATTCATTAAAAAGCTGCCTAGAAAAAATTTTTTTAGAATCCATAAATCATTTATTATTAACTTAATGAGTGTAACTAATTATACCTCTAATTATGTAAATCTCAAGGGAAAATCAATTCCAATAAGCCGAAACAAAAAAAAGGAGTTTAAAAAAATCTTCTTGGATTATCAATAGGGATCCACATCAATATTTACTCTTGTATTTCTATATTTAGCAATAGAATAAAAACTTCCCACTATTTTTTTTAAAATTTGATGAGTTTTTTTTCTAGAAAAATTCTTTTCAATCTTTATAAGTAGTTGCATATGGTAATAGCTTCTAACCTTAACAATGTAAGGGAAAGAAGGTCCTAAAATCTCCCCTGGAGAGTATTGTTTAAGCATGTTATATATCCAATCAGAGGCCATCTTAACAATCTCGACATTTTTATTTTTTGTAATAATCCTAATTAATCTCAGGTATGGTGGATACTTATACAATTTTCTGTCGTTTAATTCTCTTTCAAAAATTGATTTATAGTTATTCTCTACTACGGATTTTATTACATAATGTCCTTTCTGATAGGTCTGAATAACAACCTGTCCCCTTTCATTCTTTCTTCCACATCTACCTGATACTTGACATAGCATTTGATATGCTCTTTCATTAGATCTAAAATCGGGAAAATTAAGCAATTGGTCCGCATTGAGAACACCCACTAGATGAACATTATTAAAATCTAATCCCTTAACTACCATTTGCGTGCCAACCAAAATTTTTATTTCCTGTTTTGAAAAAGAACTTATTAATTTATCAAAATCCCATTTCCCTCTTGTAGAGTCCCAATCCATTCTTGCAACGCTAATCCCAGGAAATAATTTTTCGATCTGTTCTTGAACCTGTTGAGTTCCAATTCCCCTAGTTTGAAAATGACCCATCCCACAAGAATCACAAATTTTAATTATTTTTTTTTCATATCCACAATAATGACACTTTAAAGCCGATGAAAACTGATGATAAGTCAATGCTACATCACATTGTTCACAATATGGTGTATGCCCACAGGCTAAACATTCAAGTAAAGGTGAATATCCTCTCCTGTTTAAAAACAAAATAATTTGTTTATCTGCTTTTAAGGTTTTCGAAATTTCATGAAGCATAGTATGTGAAAAAAAACCTTTCATGAAATTCTTTTCATAAGCTTCTTTTAAGTCAACAATTTTTGTTTCAGGAAGCTCTATCCCTCCATATCTTCTATCCAGAGTGACAAGTCCATACTTAAGTTCCTTGGCATTGTTGTAAGATTCAATAGATGGAGTTGCAGATCCTAAAAGAACTTTAGAGGAATATATACTTGCTAGAAATATAGCTGAATCCCTTGCATTATATCTCGGAGATGGGTCAAATTGTTTATATGAATACTCATGTTCTTCATCAATTATTATAAGGCCCAAATCTTGAAAAGGTAAAAAAATAGAAGATCTTGTACCTATAACCACTTTTGAAAGATTATCATTTCTTAAAACCTGGTCCCACACCTCTTTACGCTCATGAATAGAAAATTTAGAATGATAGACACCAATTTTTTTGCCAAATTTTTCTTGCAAACGCTTAACCATTTGGGGAGTTAGGGCTATTTCTGGTAATAAATATAATACCTGTTTATTCTTCTCCAGTTCTGATTCAATAAGCTTAATATATATTTCTGTTTTACCAGAACCTGTAACACCATGTAAAAGAACTACATTGTTTTTAACAAATTCATCTTTTATTTTTTCAAAAACATTCTTCTGTGAATTTGAAAGAGATTTTTTCTTTGAAGATATTTTGAAATCATAGGGAATTCTATCTTCTTCTTTAAAAGTTTCTTCAAAAATTTCTTTGTCTAATAGCTTTCTGACAATAGATGAATTAGAATTTGTTCTATTAATTAAAGAAACCGATTCCTCCCAATCTTTTCCACTTTTATTTTTTTCTAAGAATAAATCTAACATCTTCATTTGCTTAGGTGCGTTTTTTAAATTAGATAATAGTCCTTTTATCTTAGTTTTAGATTGAAAAAGCTTAGAAAGCCTTATGTATCTTAATTTTTTAGGCTTATATTTTTCTTTTAACTTGTAATTGATCTTAATATATTGCTTAGAAATCATTTCCTTTAAAACCTTTAAAACATTCTTTTTCTGTATTATTTCAATAATTTCTTTTACAGACAGGTTAGATGTATTAAGTGCTTCATATATCAAATATTCGTTGTCTGATAATAATGAAAGATCATTGGGAAAACTATTTTTTGAAATTTCCATCTCACTTTCAAGTAAAAAAGCAGAAGGAATTGCTGTTTTATAAACATCTCCTATAGATGAATGATAATATTTTGAAATCCAAAACCAAAACTCTAATTGTTTAGATGGAACAATTGGATCATCATCCAAAATGCAATCAATATTCTTGGCAGAATAAATTTTAGGAGGTTCAGAATTTTTTTTTGAAACCATTGCTGTATAAATTTTTGATTTTCCAAAAGGCACAACAACTCGACATCCAACAGATATATTTTCATTCTCTTCGGGTGTTATAGCATAAGTGAAAGTTTTATCAAGAGAGAGAGGGATTATGACGTCAATAAAATATTTCATTAATAAAATCTATTCCTTACTCTTTTTAAAATGAGTAAGAGTGGCGTTTAATTCAAAACCTAAAAGTAAAATAATAGAATTAAGCCATATATAAAACATTAAAATGAGCAAAGCCCCAATAGAACCGTAAAGCTGGTTATAACTGGGGAAATGAGTTATATATATCCCAAACAACTTAGTTGTCATTGCAATAAGAAGAGTTGTCATAAAAGCACCTGGAGAAAAAAATCTAGCTTTTTTACCTTCTATAGTCCCAAAATAATATAAAATAGCTACTGAAATATAAGTTACTAATACATAAAGAACTAATTGCCCATATCGTATCCAATCAATTTTTAAGGTTATGTCTGAAATATTTTGAATAAAATAAACTTCAAAAAAGACGAAAATGGCAACTGAAAAAAGAAATAGGAAGCCAAGTAAAATGGCAACAAAAATTGAAAAAAGATATTGGGGTAAAAAATCTCTAAATAAATCGACATGATAAGACTCCTCAAACCTTTCAAATACAGCATAAACTCCATTTGCAGTAAGAAAAATTGAAAGAGCAAAAACAGATGATAGTAAACCTCCTCTTGGTTTTTGCTGAATATCATTGAAAATATCCATAAAAAACCCTTGGCTTTCAAAAGGAATTATTTCTAGAACAAATGAAAAAAAAACAATATCAAAGTTTTCAATAGGTATGAAAGGAATTAAATTTAAAATGAAAAGCAAAAAAGGGAAAAGAGCCATAAAAAAACTAAATGAAACACTACCTGCACGAGCAGAAAAAACACCTTTAATAATTCCAGAAAAGTAAATTTCTAACAAATCATAAATTGAAAAACCAGGATATGCAGGAATTTCTATAGAGTCCAAAAAACGAACAAAATTTTTTAAAATTGGGATTTCTTCTAGTCTTTCTCTCATTTAAAAAAATATAATCAAATCAAATATAAATTAAATACAAAAATGATTCAGGATAATGGTTAAACAAAATCTATATGTAAATTGTAAATAAATCTAAAATTGACTTTTAATATTTAAATCTATGCGCCTAATCTTTGCTACACACAACAATTATAAATTAAATGAGGTGAAATCAATTCTTGGAAGAAAATTTTCTATAACTAGCTTAAAAGAAATAGGCTGTTATGAAAAAATTGATGAAACCGGAAATAGTTTAAAAGAAAATTCATTATTAAAAGCAAAATTTGTTTATGAGAAATATAATGTTAATTGTTTTTCTGAAGACACCGGGCTTGAAGTTGAAGCTCTTGATAATAAACCAGGAGTTCTATCAGCAAGATTTGCCAGCAAAGACAGTAATAGTGAAAAAAATATTGAAAAATTGTTGTCTTTAATGGAAAATAAAAAACAAAGAAAAGCTCGATTTAGAACTGTTGTTACACTTGTTTATAAAAATAATTTTTATTTCATTGAAGGGATTGTAAAAGGATCAATACTAAAGAAAAAGAAAGGAGAAAATGGTTTTGGCTATGATCCAATTTTTTGTCCTTTTGGTTTAGATAAAAGTTTTGGTGAAATTTCTTCTAAAGAAAAAAATATGATTAGTCATAGGTCAAAAGCTTTTAAAAAATTAAAAAGTTTACTTGATAAATTTTAAACCAATTTTAGAGTCCTTTTTATTAATTTAGTTTGCTAAATCTATTGCTTGTTTTATGAAATGGGTCTTTTTTGCAATATTCTTTTTCATATTAATATCCCTTAGGGGACAAGATCAAATTGAAACTTTTTCTGCTGTTGTTGAAAATGAATCTACAGGGTTTCCTATGGAAAGTGTACATGTTTTGAACTTATCTCAAGTGGTTGGAACTACAACCGACAAAAACGGTAGATTTGAAATTAAAGTAGTGCCAAATGATACGTTATATTTTTCTTATCTAGGTTTTAAGCCTCTAAAAGTGGCTGTTACAAAAGACATGATGAAATTTGGTAATTCTAAATTTGAATTAACTGAATTAGCTCTGGCTCTTGAGGAAATTATTTTGAGACCATATCAACTAACTGGGTTTTTAGATATTGACGCAAGGAATATACCGATAAATACCGCTAAAAGATATAGCGTCTCAGGGCTTCCAAATATAGGTTATGAAGCAGGTAATAGAAATCCCAATTCAATAACCAAAACTTTCAAAGCAGTTTTGAGTCCCGTTGATTTTTTACATAATCTTTTTAGTCAAAAAGAAAAACAATTAAGAAAATTAAAAAAAATGAGGGAAGATGATGAAATAAAAAACTTGCTGTCATCTAAATTTAACAGAGAAATTTTAATACAATTACTCAATATTAAAAAAGTAGAAATATATGAAATACTTAGGGGCTGTAACTTTTCTGATACATTCATAAAAGACTCCAATGATCTTCAAATATTAGAAGCCATAAGTGAATGTTATGATGAATTTAGGATTTTGAAACTATAAGTTCAAATCTTAATTTCAATATATATTTTGGATATTTCAAAAAAGTCTTTTAGAATTGATTTTAACAATAGCTGTTAGAAGCTTATCTTTGCAATTCAATCATTTTTAAATGACACTAAATAAGCTTACTGCTATCTCCCCAATTGATGGTCGCTATAGTTCAAAAACTAAAGAGCTTAATTCTTTTTTTTCTGAAAAAGCACTTATCAAATATCGCTTAAAAGTTGAAATTGAATATTTCATAGCTCTTTGCAAACTACCAATAGATCAGCTAAAAGGAGTTGGTGATAAAAATTTATTAAAGCTTAGATCTATCTATGATAAATTTTCCATAAATGATGCTGAAAAAATTAAGGAAATAGAAAAACAAACTAATCATGATGTCAAAGCAATAGAATATTTTATCAAAGATAAATTTGATGAAATAAAACTAGAGAAGTATAAAGAATTTGTACACTTTGCTCTTACATCTCAAGACATTAATAATACAGCCATACCTCTTTTAGTTAAAGATGCATTGAATGAAATTTATTTACCCAGTCTTGAAAAGGTTCTGGATTGCATGAATTTACTTTCAAAAGAAACCCAAGACATTTCAATGCTTGCCAGAACCCATGGGCAACCTGCATCACCAACTAGATTAGGTAAAGAAATAGCTGTTTTTGTTAAGAGGATCGAAATTCAAAAAGAAAATCTTTTAAAAATCCCTCATGCAGCAAAACTTGGAGGAGCAACGGGCAATTTTAATGCACATAAGGTCGCATATCCAAAAAATGATTGGAAAAAGTTTGCTGAAAATTTTGTTGAAAAAACCCTTGGATTAAATTATTCATATCCTACTACACAGATAGAGCATTATGATTCGATTGCTTCATTATTTGATAATTTAAAAAGAATCAACACAATTTTGATTGATTTTGCACAAGACATATGGGCATATATTTCAATGGAATATTTTAACCAGAAGGTAAACAAAAATGAAATTGGTTCGTCTGCTATGCCGCACAAAATTAATCCAATTGATTTTGAAAATGCTGAAGGCAATTTTGGTGTTGCTAACTCTATATTTTCTTTCCTTGGATCCAAATTGCCTATATCGAGACTTCAAAGAGACTTAACGGACAGTACAGTTTTGAGAAATATTGGGGTTCCATTTGGACATACAATAATAGGATTTAAGTCTGTTTTTGCTGGATTAAAAAAGTTGATTGTCAATAAAAAGAAGATAAATTATGATCTTGAACAAAATTGGGGTGTGGTTGCTGAAGCAATTCAAACAATATTGAGAAGGGAAAGATATCATGAACCATATGAGAAGCTTAAAAGTTTAACTAGAACTAATGATTTTATTGATAAAAGTAAAATTCATAATTTTATAGATAAACTTGAAATAGATTCAAAAATTAAGGATGAGTTAAAAAGAATTAATCCATATAATTACACAGGTATCTAAAAATTTTATAATATATAATGAAACCAATCCAGAGTTTATTTTTTTTAAGAAAAACTTTATATATACTTAGCTTAATCTTTGTATTAATTTTCATTGGCTGTTCTAAAGATAAAGATTCAAATGAGGCTAATGAAGATCTTTCAAATGTTGATTCAGACGATATTGTAATTAGCCTTGAAGGGGCCTTACAAATCAGTGATTTTGTATGGAAGGGATTAAATCAATATTATTATTGGCAGGAGCAAGTTTCAGATTTAGATGATCGGAAGGCACTTAATTCAAGTGAATATGCAAAATACATTAATGATAATCCAGAACCTGAAGAGTTTTTTGAATCTTTAAAGCATGAGAATGATCGATTTAGTTATATTACTTCGGACTATATAGCGCTTCAAAATAGCCTTCAAGGAATTGTTGCTTCTAATGGAGTTGAATTTGGTTTGAGTCTTATGGCAGATGGCGAAAGTGTCTTTGGATATGTACGGTATATTCATGAAAATTCGGATGCATCTGACAAAAATATTGAAAGGGGTGATATTTTTACTGCCGTAGATGGGCAAGACTTAAATGTAAATAATTATCAAGATCTACTCTATGGAGATAATCTTACATACACATTGTCCATGGCCGACATTAGTGAAAACACTATTACACCAAATGGTGAAACAGTAGAGCTAACCAAAGTTGAAAATTTTGAAAAAAATTCTATTCATATAAGTAAAACAATAAATACCTCAGGTAAAAAAATTGGATATATAATGTATACTCAATTTGTAAATACTTTCAATAGCAACCTTAATGATATTTTCGCAGGTTTTAAATCTGAAAATATAGACGGTTTAGTTTTAGATTTAAGATATAATTTGGGTGGTTCATTAACAGCATGTGTTTATTTAGCTAGTATGATAACAGGTCAATTTACTGGAGAAATTTTCTCTCAACAAGTTTGGAATTCTAAATTAATGGATTATTGGAATAGTAATGATCCAGAATCTCTTAAAGATTTATTTGTAGATCAAATGGCAGATGGAACAGGGATAAACTCTTTAAATCTAAATAAAGTATACATTCTTACAACATCAAGAAGTGCATCTGCAAGTGAACTGTTGATTAATGGTTTGACATCACATATAGATGTAGTTCAGATAGGTGATACTACCTATGGTAAAAATGTTGGATCAATTACTGTCCATGACTATATTGACAATGAGGGGACAAAAAATCCTGATCACACCTATGCAATGCAGCCAATTGTTTTAAAAATTGCTAACAGCGCTGGATTTGCTGATTATGACAATGGTTTGGAAGCAAACGTTGAATTAAAGGAAGATATATCAAATATGGGGATTCTTGGAGAAATTTCCGAACCGCTTCTTTCTTCAGCAATTAATCAAATTACAGGTAGTGGCAAAAGAGATTATAAAGTTGTATTTCCGGTCAAAAATATTTTAGATAATCCAAAGGAATCACATCTTCAAACTTTAATTATTGATAATAAAAAATTTTACAACCAACGGTTTTAGCAACTACTTGACGACCTGCATTTTAGTCAAACGATTAAAAGAAAAAATCATAATAGCAGAATAGAATAGATCTCCTAAAAGAGTATTAATAAAAAAAGGAATTGCCATTAAATAGCATGCTAAAAATCCTTCTATAGTTAGAGGATATCCAATTAACCAAACTCCAAAATTAGTTACCACAAAAAATATTATTGATGAAATGACTACAGTAACTATACTAATCTTTTTAGTTAATCTTCCATAAAATGTAATCAGCATGTATGATCCATAAACAAAAAAAACAGAAGAATGAAATCCGATAAAAAAATCTGAAATAATCATTGCTGCAAGGGGAACAAGAAAAGATGTAAATCGATTGATAAATCCTTTAGAGGCTAATAAAGCAATAGCTGTAATAGGAGTAAAATTTGGTGGATGAGGCAAAAATCTTGATAGGATAGCTATCAAAATTATTGAAATCAGGAAAAAATTTTTATTGATCATAATATCTTTAAATTATGAAATTAATCAAACCTATAAATATTTTATTTTGTTAAATACATTTTTCTTTTAACATACAGATCATAAAATTCATCCTCATTTAAGCTGTCTATAAATAAAATACTTTCGCCCGTACTTTTCATTTCTGGCCCAAGTTGTTTATTTACGTTAGGAAATTTGTTAAATGAAAATACTGGTTGCTTTATTGCATATCCATCTAATTTAGGATTAAAATTGAAATCTTTCAATTTATTTTTTCCAAGCATTACCTTCGTAGCAAAATTTACATACGGTTCGTTATATGCTTTTGAAATAAATGGAACGGTTCTTGAAGCTCTTGGATTAGCTTCAATTACATAAACCTTATCATCTTTTATTGCATATTGTATATTAATTAAACCTTTTGTTTTTAATGCTAAAGCAATTTTCTTGGTATGGTTTTTTATTTGTTCAAGAACAAATTCCCCTAAATTGAAAACAGGCAAAGTTGCGTTAGAATCTCCAGAGTGGATACCACAAGGTTCAATATGTTCCATTATTCCAATTATATAAACATCTCTTCCGTCGCAAATTGCATCTGCCTCAGCTTCAATAGCTCCATCGAGATAGTGATCAAGTAATAATCTGTTATTTGGAATTTTTCGTAAAAGATCCACTACATGCTCCTCCAGTTCCTCTTTATTAATAACAATTTTCATGCCCTGCCCTCCGAGGACATAAGATGGTCTTACAAGAATAGGGAAATCTAGCTCACCAACTAATTCTATTGCCTGATCTGCAGTCTCTGCAATTCCAAATTCAGGATATGGTATATCATTGTCTTTTAAAAGAGTTGAAAAACTACCCCTGTCTTCAGCAAGGTTTAATGATTCAAAACTCGTTCCAATAATTTTAACTCCATATCTATCAAGCTTTTCAGCTAATTTAAGTGCAGTTTGCCCCCCTAACTGAACAATAACTCCTTCTGGTTTTTCATGCTGAATTATATCATAAATGTGTTCCCAAAAAACAGGTTCAAAGTACAATTTGTCAGCAATGTCAAAATCTGTAGAAACTGTCTCGGGATTACAATTAATCATAATTGTTTCAAAACCACACTCTGAAGCAGCTAAAACTCCATGGACACAACAATAATCAAATTCTATTCCTTGTCCAATTCTATTAGGCCCTGAACCTAAAACAATTATTTTCTTACGACCGCTTTTTGAACTTTCATTTGCGCTAAATGGACTCCCTTTTGATAATTGCATACTATCTTCAAAAGTGGAGTAGTAATAAGGTGTAGAAGCTGAAAACTCAGCCGCACAAGTATCAACTAACTTATACACCCTTTGAATTTTCATTTCTTGCCTTTTAGAATAAACCTGACTTTCAAGACAACCTAGCATATGTGCAATTTGTCGATCAGCAAATCCTTTTTGCTTCGCTTCAAGTAATAAATCACGATCAATATTTTTAATATTTTGTTTTGAAATTTCTTTTTCCAAATGATCAAGTTCTTGAAATTGTTTCAAAAACCACATGTCAATATTTGTGATTTCATGAATTCTGTTTAAAGAAATACCTATTTGAATAGCGTCATAAATGACAAAAACTCTATCCCAACTAGCAAAGTGAAGTTTTTCAATTATTTGATCATAATCCTTATAACCTTTACCATCAGCACCTAAACCGTTTCTCTTTATCTCTAAAGATTGAGTTGCTTTATGAAGAGCCTCTTGGAAAGATCTTCCAATACCCATAACTTCTCCAACAGATTTCATCTGTAATCCTAATCTTCTATCTGATCCTTCAAATTTGTCGAAATTCCAACGGGGTATTTTTACAATAACATAATCAAGTGTAGGCTCAAATAAAGCAGAAGTGGACTTAGTTATTTGGTTATTTAACTCATCGAGATTATATCCTATTGCAAGTTTTGCAGCTATTTTAGCAATTGGATAACCAGTTGCCTTAGAAGCTAAAGCAGATGATCTAGAAACTCTAGGATTAATCTCAATAGCAATAATTTTTTCTTCTTCATCAGGGCTAACAGCAAATTGAACATTGCAACCTCCGGCAAAATCTCCTATACTTCTCATCATCTTTATTGCCATATCACGCATACGCTGGAAAGTTAAATCTGATAATGTCATTGCAGGAGCAACAGTAATTGAATCTCCAGTATGAATTCCCATTGGATCCATATTTTCAATACTACATATTATAACAACATTATCATTTTTGTCTCTTAAAAGCTCTAATTCATATTCTTTCCATCCCAACAAAGCTTTGTCTATAATGACCTCATGGATTGGGGAGGCTTCTAGCCCACGTGTAAGCAATTCATCAAATTCGTCTTCTTTGAAAACAAAAGAGGCGCCAGTCCCTCCCAATGTAAATGAAGGTCTAATAACAAGAGGAAAACCAAACTTTTGCGCAATTTCCTTCCCTTTTAAAAATGAATTTGCTGTTTGAGCTGAAGCTACAGGTATGTCAATTTTATCCATTAAAGCTCTGAACTTTTCTCGATCCTCAGTAATTTTTATTGCTGAAATGTCAACGCCAATAATTTCAACTTTAAACTCTTCCCATATACCTTTCTCACTCGCCTCAATACATAGGTTTAAGGCTGTTTGACCACCCATAGTTGGAAGAACAGCGTCAATTTGATGCTTTTTTAATATCTCAATTATTGATTTAGTAGTTAATGGCTTTAAATATATGTGGTCAGCCATAGAAGGATCAGTCATTATAGTTGCTGGATTAGAATTTATTAAAATAGTTTTTATTCCATCCTCTCTAATTGATCTTAGTGCTTGACTACCAGAATAGTCAAATTCGCAAGCTTGGCCAATTATTATAGGGCCTGAGCCAATTATTAATATGGTATTGATTTTATTTCTTTTTGGCATTATATTATTGTAAGCTTTTTAAACATAAAAAAAGGTGTTATTTAAAATACTAAATAACACCTTTTTAAAAATTATACTTTTTATCATTTTTTATATTTGTGTTCAGAAGAAATTGATAATTTACTTCTCCCCTTTGCCCTTCGATTTGACAAAGCTCTTCTCCCGTTCGCTGAAGACATTCGCTCACGAAAACCATGCTTATTTTTTCTTTTTCTATTAGAAGGCTGAAAAGTTCTCTTCATTATTTTGAATATTTGGAACTCCTACAAAGGTTGGGCAAATATACAAGATTTTTTTATTAAATGGATTTAAATATTCTTCCTAAATTTGAAAAAAAGTTATGTTCCCAAAAGTATTAAAACTAATTATTGCCTGTTTGCTTTTTTCCTATGGATCCTATCAAATCTATGAAAGCTATATTGGCAATGGAATCTTTCTTATTTTGCTTTCATCTTTTTTTGTTTTAGTTTATTTTAAAAATGAAATCATCTTTCTTGCCTTTTTAAGATTAAGAAAACAAGACTTCACTGGAACACAGAAATGGCTTAATTACATTAAAAACCCTGAGTCTTCTCTTGTTAGAAAACAACAAGGGTATTTTAATTATCTACATGGAATTATTCAATCCCAAATAAATCTAACCATTGCCGAAAAGTATTTTAAAAAGGCACTGGAGCTTGGCCTCTCTATGTCTCATGACATTGCAATGGCAAAGTTAAGTCTTGCTGGAATTTTAATGCAAAAAAGAAGAAAAAGGGAAGCAACCGATTTACTTAATCAAGCTAAGAGAATAGATAAACATGGTATGTTAACTACTCAGATCAAAATGATGCGAGAACAAATGAAAAGAATTTAGTAATAGCCTTCTAAAGGGATTTCAATATTATATTTTTTTCTGGAACGATTGTTAAGGTGATTTTGTCTTAACCAAGAATTGTGAATTTTTAAAACCTTGTAGTTGATCCCTAATTTTTTAGCAAAATCAGAAAGATTTATAATTGGTGTGTCAACTAAAACATATCTTACTGGAACATAATTATATAGATCATTTTTGTCAAAAACATATCCATATTTAATCGGATTTTCAAGTATTTCCTTTAAAGCAAGGATTCTAAAAATATATCTACTAGACTCACTACCTAATCTTAAATCATAATAATTTTGAGCTCCCTGAAAATTTAAATTCCTTTGTATACCACTAATACCTCTATTATATGAAGCAGCTGCTAAGGTCCAAGTTCCAAATTTGTTTTTAGCTTTTTTAAGATATTTACTTGCACTCTTTGTTGCTAAGAAAAGGTTATAGCGTTCATCTACATTTGAATTGATTTCTAGACCCATTTCAAGTCCAGTATTTTTCATTATTTGCCAAAATCCTTTCGCACCAGAAGGAGAAGTTACATTTTGAAGACCACTTTCTACCAAGGTAAGGTATTTAAAATCATCAGGGATTCCCTCTTCTTTAAGAATTCTTTCTATCTGAGGGAAATATTTGTTTGCTCTCTTAATTAAAAGCAGTGTATTTGATTGCCAATACGTATTAACTAGTAATTCTCTATCCATCCTCTCCCTTAAATCAGGTGAGAATAAAGGAATTTTTTCGCCAGCAAAATCGACTGTATCAGGTATATTTAAAGCATAAACTTTATAGGATTTATTGGAATCATAATTTTTAAAAGAATCAGAGTCTACTTGAAGTTTAAGGGCAAATCCCCCCAGAATAAACAATGTTATTGGAGCTAAAAAATAAATAAACCTAATATAAAAACTAGTTTTCTTCACGCTTTTAGAATCATCTTTGCCGAATATATTAAAATCTAAATAATCTTCTAGATTTTTTTAGAAAGAAAATTGTTAAACCATTCATGTCTAGTGATTATTATAGCATGATCTCCTTTAATCTCAATGTATGGATCTAACAATTTATTTTTTTTGAAAATTTTATCCATATTACCATGTATATGTATAAGTTTATCTTCAGAAATTATTCCTTGCCAGTTTATGATGCAGTTTATTGCCCATAAAAGATACTTAGGATCACGAACTGTAAAATATTTTTGGTACAATAAAAATTTCCTTTTAACATTTGAACCAAAAGAAAAACTAATTAAAGTTTCGATATTCTTAATACAATAAGATGGTATTAATTTATTTAAACCCAAAACACTAGAAATTTTCATTAGTTTTGGCAGCTCATCTCTACTTTTAATACTTGAAACAATTATTACTTTTTTACATTTTATATGCTTTGCCATCTCCTGTGCCAAAATACCTCCAAAGGAAACACCCAAAAGGATTGGATTCCTATGCTTAATTAATTTACACATCCTATTAGCGTAATTTGATAAAGGCTCATTATCAAAAGGAGGAAACCAAGACAAATAAATTACATCAAATCTATCTGGGAGTTTTAAAAATTCAAAAATCTTAGGGCTAGCTGCCATGCCTGGCATTAGATATATTGACTCTTTTTTCAAAAAAATATATTTTGTGTTAAATCAAATAATCACTAATTTAGCCCCTCATTATAATAACGATGTATTCTTGATTTAATGGAGAATAAATTAGAATTGCAAAATAATGAATTTCTTCGCCAATTTGAAACCTTGGTCAAAGGTCATTTAGCAAGGATTGAATATGCTGAACAAGAAAAGAAGATTTTTTTAACAAAACTTATAATTCCAAGACAAATTAACTCACTTGAATTTGAAACATTATTCATTAAATCTGTTCTGGAATTCCTTGCAGAAAAAAATTACAAAGTAGTTCCAACATCTCCAAAAATTGCCGGTTTTGTTAGAAAAAACAAAACATTTAAATCGCTTTTGCCAGTAGGAATAAAGCTTTAATTTAAAGTTTTATACCGGGCATAACCCTCATTATCTATACTTTCAAGTCTCCCGTAAATCAATTGATTCTTTAGGCTTGGATCCCATGGAGCCCTTACTCTGATGTAGTTCTCTGTATAGCCATATATGTGTCCCTTATTATTCTGATTTTCAAGTAGGATCTCAAATTTTTTACCTAATTGAGCTTTATAAAATTTATTTTTTTTATGATTAGAAAGTCTTCTAAGTGATCGACTTCTTTGGGTTCTTTTTTCAGTATTCACAACTCCAGAAAATTTTATACTTTCAGTCCCAGGTCTTTCAGAATAAGTGAAAACATGTAAATAAGATAAGTCAATATTATTTATAAAATTATAGGTGTCTAAAAAATCATCATCTGTTTCACCGGGAAAACCTATAATTACATCTGCTCCTATACAGGAATGTGGAATTAATCCTTTAATTTTTTCAACTGTTTCTTTATAGTAACTAGTTAAATATCTTCTTCTCATCTTATTTAAAATCTTATCACTTCCACTTTGAAGAGGAATATGGAAATGAGGCATAAAAACTTTACTGTTTGAAATAAGTTTTATTATCTGATCAGAAATTAAATTGGGCTCTATTGATGAAATCCTAACCCTTTTTGAATATTTGAAGTCTTCAATTGCATGCAACAAATCTAAAAAGCTACTTGAATGATCACTTTTCTCCTTTTCAAGTATTTTACCATAATCTCCAATGTTGACTCCTGTCAAAACAATTTCTTTCACTCCCTTTTCTGTAATTTTTTGAATATTCTTTAAAATATTTGTTAAATTGTCACTCCGAGAAATTCCACGAGCTTTTGGAATAGTACAATAGCTACATTTGTAATCACACCCGTCCTGAATTTTTAAAAAAGATCTAGTCCTAGTATCCAAAGAGAAAGAACTCTCAAAGTTTAGAACACTATTTATCTCACATGAATGAGATAGGGTTTTTGATTTATCAATTAAATCAATCAAATAATCTTTTAATTTAAATTTCTCATCTGCTCCTAAAACCAATTTAACTCCTTCAATTGAGGATAGAAATTTAGGCTGCAGTTGAGCTAAGCACCCTATTGCAGCTATGAAAGCATTTGGATTGCTTCTCAATACTTTTCTTGTCAAAAACTCAAATCTCTTATCTGCATTCTCTGTCACAGAACATGTATTTATGACATATACATCAGCAGGAGAATCAAAACCAACATGAATAAACTGATCTTTATTAAAGTCTCTTGAAATTGTTGATGTTTCAGAAAAATTAAGCTTACAGCCTAAAGTATGAAATGCAATTCTAATTTTCTTTTTATTGGTTCTAGTCGTTAAATCTTCAATCATTTTTTACAAATACTAAAGCAAATATACTATGGAAGTAAAAATTTTATAGTGAAATAGAATGAATTATGAATTAATCTTTTTTTGATTCAGATTTTTCCCCAGCCTCATCAGATGGAGATTCAGAAGAATCATCTAGGGATTTACCTTTAGATTCGTCTGGAGTTAAAACTTCATCAGCGCTATCAGTCTTTAATTTAGAATTTTCCTTAGTCTCATCAGATTCAGATTTAGTAGAATTATCTGAAGATTCATTTTTAGGCTTGTTGATATCTGAGATTCCATCAGTAGTATCGGTTTTTGATTGATTTTGATCACTTTCAATACTTTTTTGATCAGATTTTTTTAATTCAGAATCTTCTACTTTGTCATCTTTTTTCTCTTCCTTTTTTTCATTAATAACTTCCCTGTTTCCAATATTGCCATATCTGTTTTTGAATTTATCAATTCTTCCGGCAGTATCAACTAATTTAGATTTTCCAGTATAGTATGGATGAGAAGTGCGTGAAATCTCAAGTTTAACTAGTGGATATTCAACACCATCAACTTTTATTGTTTCCTTTGTTTCAGCTGTAGACTTAGTTATAAAAATGTTATCATTTGACATATCTTTAAAGGCCACTAACCGATAGTTTTCAGGATGTATACCCGTTTTCATAAATTACATTAAGAGCGCAAACTTAACATTTTTTTGTTAAAAATAAGAGCCCCTAAGAGTAAAAAATTATAAATTGCGTACAGGAAATTTTAACCCTATATAAATAAGCACAAAAAATGGAAGACAAAAAGCCAAGTTCAGCTAAATATTCTTTAACCTATGGTATTGTTAATGGATCTTTTGGAATAATTTTAGGATTAATGCTCTATGCCCTGGATATGCACTATCAAAACGATCCAGTTGTTCAAATAATTGCTGCTATAGTTGGCATCGCAATTATTATATATGGGATAATACAATTCAAAAAAGAAAATAAAGGATTTCTAAATCTTTCAGATGCCCTTAAAATTGGACTAGGCATATCTCTTGTTGGAGGACTCATTTCTGTTGTTTTTAACTATTTAATGATAAATTTTATTGATCCAGATACCCTGGAGAAAGGTTTTGAATTTGCAAAGCAAAAAATGCTTTCTAATGATCCTGAAATGTCTGCAGAAACTGCGAATCAAATAATAGAGATGGGCAAAGGATTTTACACCCCTCTTTCTATGGCCTTAACCACAATCATAGTTTCTCTAATCTTTGGATTCTTAGTGTCACTAATTGGGGGTCTAATTGTAAAGAAATCTCAACCAGAATAGCTGAAAATTTATACTTTTGTGGGGTAAAGTTTAATTATGGAAATTTCCATTGTAATCCCATTATTTAATGAAAGTGAATCTTTAGAGGAACTACACAATTGGATATTAACTTCATTGTCAAGTAACTCAAAAACTTTTGAAATTATATTCATTGATGATGGTAGTACTGATAATTCTTGGCAAATAATTAAAAAGCTTGCTAGAAAAAGTAAAAGTACTCATGGAATATTATTCCCTAAAAATTTTGGCAAATCACAAGCTTTAAATGCAGGTTTTAAATTGGCAAAAGGCGATTATATAATAACAATGGATGCAGATCTACAAGATTCACCTGATGAAATATCTGAAATGATTAATACCCTTAAAGAAAAAAAATTAGATATTGTATCAGGTTGGAAGAAAAAAAGATATGACTCCTTCTTTTTAAAAAATCTTCCTTCAAAATTGTTTAATTGGTCAGCAAGAAGAATTTCAGGAATTTATCTCCATGATTTTAATTGCGGCATAAAAGCTTATAGAAAAGATGTTGTGAAAAATATTGATGTCTATGGAGAAATGCATAGATACATTCCTGTTATAGCATCAAATATTGGATATACTAAAATTGAAGAACAAATAGTAAAACATCAAGCAAGGAAATATGGAAAAACAAAATTTGGAAGCAACCGATTCATTAATGGGTTTTTAGATTTAATTACTCTTTGGTTTTTAAACAAATTTGGGAAACGGCCGATGCACTTTTTTGGTTTTTGGGGAACACTTATGTTAATAGTAAGTTTTATTTTTATCCTATACATAGGTATTGACAAGCTTTATTTTACAAAATCAGCCAAATTAATTGCTCAAAGAACAGAGTTTTTTATTGCTTTAACTGCTATGA
This sequence comes from Bacteroidota bacterium, assembly GCA_036340635.1. GTDB lineage: Bacteria > Bacteroidota > Bacteroidia > Flavobacteriales > Flavobacteriaceae. Next base: position 22,745 of record JAYYYF010000010.1, read on the forward strand.
TAATTGGTGTTCAACTCTTTGTTGCTGGATTTCTTGGTGAAATGTTTTTGAAAAGCAGGAAAGAAATTAAGAGATATATAATTTCAGAAAGAACTAAATAAAAATTATTGATGTTCGAATCAAAAGCTAAAGAATGGTGTAACGAACCATTTGATATAGAAACTCAAAAAGCTGTAGGCAATTTATTTAACTCTCCAAAAGAACTTGAAGAGGCCTTTTATAAGGATATAGAATTTGGTACAGGGGGTATTCGCGGGATAATTGGAGTAGGCACAAATAGAATCAATAAGTACACTCTAGGTAGATGTGCACAAGGTCTTAGTAATTATCTGAATGAAAATATTAATGACGAAGCTATTAAAATTGTTATTGCCTTTGATTGTAGATTGAATAGTAAAAAATGGGCGAATCAAATTGCTGATATTTTTTCATCAAATGGAATTTATTGTTATTTATTTTCAGATCTAAGACCAACACCAGAATTATCTTTTGCTGTTAAACATTTGAACGCATCCTGTGGTATTGTTATAACTGCTTCTCATAATCCTCGAGAATATAATGGGTTTAAGGTTTACTCCAAGGATGGAGGTCAAATTGTTTCACCTGAAGATACCAATATCATAAAAAGTGTAAATAGAGTCAGTTTTTCTGAAATCAAATTTGAAAAAAATTCAAATTTAATTGAGATAATTGATAAAAAAGTTGATGAGGAGTTTTATAAATCTACTATCGATGTAGCAAAATTTGATGATTCAACAAATAAAAATTTAAAGATAATTTTTACGCCCCTTCATGGAGCTTCAATAACTGCAATTCCAAATGTTTTAAAAATGTCGGGATTTAAAAACATCTTTTTGGTTAAAGAACAAGCTGAACCAAACGGAAATTTTCCAACTATTAAATCTCCAAATCCTGAGGACCCCAAGGCTTTTAAACTTGCAATAAAAGAAGCTAAAAAAAATGATGGGGAAATTATAATAGCGACAGATCCAGATGGTGACCGTTTAGGGGTAGCTGTAAAAGATGAAAATCAAAATTTTTATCTTCTAAATGGAAATCAAACGATGATAGTAATGATTTATTTTTTACTAGAGCATTGGGGAAAAAAAGGTAAATTAAATGGGAATCAATTTATTGCAACAACAATTGTATCCACACCAATGCTTAAAAAAATGGCGGCTGAATATAATGTAGTATTTAAAGAAACCTTGACTGGATTCAAATGGATTTCAAAACTTATTGAAGATTTCTCTGATCTAGAATTCATTGCCGGTGGTGAAGAAAGTTATGGCTATCTAATAGGAAGCAAAGTTCGGGACAAGGATGCAATTAGTGCTGCACTTTTGATTTGTGAAATAGAAAATCAAATGAGTGGCATTGGAAAATCAACTTATGAACTACTAATAGAATGCTATAAAAAATTTGGTGCCTATAGAGAGCGATTAATCTCTTTTGTTGAAAAAGGGAAAGAGGGGTTAAATCAAATTCAAAGTAAAATGAATAGTTTCCGCAATTCCCCTCCTGAATTTGTAGCTGGAATTCCTGTAATTAGAATAGAAGATTATAAAACAGGGGTTTCTTTAAACCTTGCCAATAAATTAAAGACAAAAATTACTTTACCAAAATCAAATGTTCTAACTTTTATACTTGAAGATAATTCAAAAATATCTATTAGGCCAAGTGGAACTGAACCAAAGATTAAATTTTACTTTAGCGTGACCCAAACTTTTATCGATGGTAAAGAATGGAATCTAATTGAAAAAGAAATGGATGATAAAATAGACAAATTAATTCAAGATCTCATCAAATGAATTATTTTAAGAAAATTCTTAGTTACGGTATCCCTTATAGTAAATTCGCATTCTTAAATCTACTGTTCAATATTCTATATGCCATTTTTAGTGCACTTGCATTTGTTGGCCTAATACCCATGATTCAAATTCTTTTTGGAACAACAAATAAAGTAATATTAAAACCAGAATATACAGGTATTGGTAATTTAAAAGATTATATAGAAAACTTCTTGAATTATAAAGTAACACAGTACATTAATCAAGATAGCTCTAAAGCTCTTTTATTTGTAATTTTTATAATAATTTCACTATTCTTACTTAAAAATATATTTAACTATCTCGCTCTTTATTTTATTACATTTCTAAGAAATGGTGTTTTAAGAGATTTAAGAAAGAAATTATATCAAAAAATAGTTTCCCTTCCCATCAATTTTTTCTCTGAAAAGAAAAAAGGAGACCTTATAGCTCGTGTTTCATCTGATGTTATTGAATTACAACAATCATTCCTTTCAATCCTAGAATTAATCGTCCGAGAACCACTAACTATTTTATTTACCCTTGTGATAATGTTTACTATTAGCTCAAATCTTACATTCTTTGTTCTAATATTTGTACCCATTTCTGCTAGCATAATTTCTCAGATAGGAAAATCACTTAAAAAAAAATCTGAAAAAGTTCAAAAAGAACAAGGTGAATTTTTATCTACGTTAGAAGAAACGATAACAGGTATTAAAATAATTAAAGCATTTAATGCTGAAAATACTTTCATCAATAGATTTATAATTTCAATAAATCGAATGCTCAAATTTTCAAACGATCTAATTAATAGACAAAATTTAGCTTCACCTATAAGTGAATTCTTAGGCGTTTTAGTAATCGGAGTTCTACTTTGGTATGGAGGTAGAATGGTTCTAATTGATGAATCGATTGATGGAGCTGTATTTATCGCGTATATGGGATTAGCATATAATATTTTGACTCCTGCAAAAGGAATTAGTAAAGCATACTATAGTATTAAAAGAGGGGATGCAGCAGCAAAAAGAATAATTGATATACTTAATGTGAAGGATAAAATGGAAAATAACCAGAACGTGAAAAAATTAAAAACTTTTGATAAAGAAATATGTTTCAAAAATGTTTCCTTTTCCTATAGCAAGAATAAAGTATTAAGTGATTTTTCTTTAACTATCAAAAAAGGTGAAACAATTGCCTTAGTAGGTCCTTCAGGAGGCGGCAAAACTACTGTAGCAAACCTTCTTAGTCGTTTTTATGATGTAGACTCTGGTGAAATAATTATTGATGGAAATCCAATTAAAAGGATTGCAAAAAAATCTCTAAATAATCTTATGGGACTAGTAACACAGGACTCCATTTTGTTTAATGATTCTGTAGCAAACAATATTGCTTTAGGTGATACAAATGCTAGTATAGAAAAAATTAAAAAGGCTGCGAAAATGGCTAACGCTGATGAGTTCATTGAAGAATTAACAGATGGTTATGATACTTTAATTGGTGAAGGTGGTAATAAACTCTCTGGTGGACAAAAGCAAAGACTATCAATTGCTAGAGCAATTCTTAAAAATCCAGAATTACTTATTTTGGATGAAGCAACTTCTTCTCTTGATAGCTCGTCAGAAAAACTAGTGCAAAGCGCCCTTGAGAAATTAATGGAAAATCGAACTTCTATAGTTATTGCACATAGATTATCTACTATTAAAAAAGCTAATAAAATAATAGTTTTAGATAAAGGGTTAATTGTAGAAAAAGGCACTCACCAATTCTTAATAAACAAGAACTCTTTCTATAAAAAACTTGTTGAACTTCAAAATTTTTGATTGAATCTATTAAACAAGTTTAAGAAGAAAAAATAAAATGTGGATAAATCAGTTGAAAGTTAGTTTTTTAATTCCAAAATTCTAGCCAAATAACTGGCATAAAAAAATTAATTTTGTCAAAGAAAACATCAAGTATGATTTATTTTTTCGGAAATCTTTCTTCAAGTGTTTATGCGGTAAAATCATTAAAAAAACTAAAAGAATCATCTCTTGACAAATTGATATGGTTGTTTAGTGGAAAAACTCTTATCCTCAAAAAAAAAATCAAAGGAAATTTTATAGGACCACGGTCCACAATGGTTACTCCATGGAGTACAAATGCAGTTGAAATGGCCCAAAATATGGGTGTAAATGAAGTAAAAAGAATTGAAAGTTTTGTATCGAAAAGCAAAGGAGATGAATTTGATAAAATGCTTTTAAAGGAATATTCAATATTGGATCAAAATATATTTGATGTTAATATTGAGCCTGAATCAATAAAACATATTGACCAAATTTCAAAATACAATAAAGAAGAAGGACTATCTCTTAGTGTTGAAGAAATAAAATATTTAGAAAACCTATCAATAAAAATTAAAAGAAAGCTTACAGATTCGGAGGTTTTTGGTTTTTCACAAGTAAATTCAGAACACTGTAGGCATAAAATTTTTAATGGTGATTTTATCCTTAACAAGAAATTTCAAAAAAGAAGTCTTTTTGGGCATATTAAAAAAACTTCAAGTGAGAATATAAATTCAATAGTTTCTGCTTACAAAGACAATGTAGCATTTGTTTCTGGTCCAGAAATTGAACAATTTTCTCCTTCAAAAGCCCAAGTTTCAAGTAATTATGAAATTAAGAAAATTCAGAGTGTAATATCTTTGAAAGCTGAAACTCATAATTTTCCTACCACAGTCGAACCCTTTAATGGTGCTGCTACCGGTTCTGGAGGTGAAATTAGAGATCGTATGGCTGGAGGACAAGGATCAATTCCACTTGCTGGAACTGCTGTATATATGACTCCTTACTCTAGGGTTCAAAAAAATTGCTCATGGAATGACTATTTAAAAGAACGGAAATGGCTATACCAAAACCCTTTAGACATATTAATTAAAGCTTCTAATGGGGCGTCAGACTTCGGGAATAAATTTGGGCAACCACTTATTTCAGGCTCGCTTTTTACTTTTGAGCACAAAGAGAATAATCATTTATTAGGATATGATAAAGTAATAATGCTTGCAGGAGGAGTTGGTTATGCAAATAAAAACCATGCAATCAAAAAAAGGCCAGAAAAAGGGGATTTAATAATAATACTTGGTGGTGATAATTATAGAATTGGGATGGGTGGAGCTGCGGTTTCTTCATCTAACACTGGAGAATTTAATAGTTTGATTGAATTAAATGCTGTACAACGTTCTAACCCTGAAATGCAAAAAAGAGTTGCAAATACAATTAGAGCATTTGCAGAAAGTAACCAAAATCCAATTATTTCCATACATGATCATGGAGCAGGCGGTCATCTTAATTGCCTCTCTGAATTGGTAGAAGAAACAGGGGGAGAAATATATATTGATAAACTTCCTATTGGTGATACTACTCTTTCAGACAAAGAAATAATAGGAAATGAATCTCAGGAAAGAATGGGTCTAATTATATCTAAAAAGAATTTTAAAAAATTAAACCTAATTGCAAAAAGGGAAAGGACTCCAATGTATGTTGTTGGAGAAATAAAAGACGATAAAAGATTTGTTTTCAAAAATAATTTAAATGGAAAGAAACCTATTGATTTGAAATTAAAACATTTGTTTGGAGATGTTCCTAAAACTAATATAATTGATTCAACAGTAAAGTTTAATTATAGAAAAATAACTTATAATTCCTCAAAAATTGAAACTTATCTAAAAATGATTTTGCAATTGGAATCGGTTGCCTGTAAAGACTGGCTAACTAATAAAGTTGATCGTTGTGTAACTGGAAGAGTTGCTCAACAACAAACCGTTGGGGAATTACAATTACCGCTAAGCAATTGTGGTGTGATATCTCTTGATTATACTGGTAAATCTGGAATAGCAACAGCTATAGGGCATGCTCCCTTAACTGGACTTATAGATCCTGAGAAAGGAAGTATAAATTCTATTAGCGAATCACTAACAAATATTATTTGGGCTCCTCTCAAAGACGGCATCAAGTCTGTAAGTTTATCCGCAAATTGGATGTGGGCCTGTAATAATCCTGGTGAAAATGATCGTTTATATAAAGCTGTAAAAGCTTGTTCCAAATTTGCAATTAGGCTTGGAATTAATATTCCTACAGGAAAGGATTCGTTGTCAATGAAGCAACAATACAAAAATGAATCAGTAACTGCTCCCGGTACTGTAATAATATCCTCTTCAGGACACTGTAATGAAATTACTAAAGTTGTTACTCCTAATATTAGAAGAGATGGAGGAAGTATATATTACCTTAATTTGTCTTCTGAAAAACATACCCTTGGAGGGTCCAGTTTAGGTCAAATTCTAAATCAGATTGGAGATCATGCTCCTGGAATTAAAGATCCTGATCTGTTTAAAATTACATTCAATACAATACAAAGACTAATAAAAAAATCTAAAATAAATGCAGGTCATGATATTTCATCTGGTGGTATGATTGTTAGCCTTCTAGAAATGTGTTTTCCAACAAAAAAAATTGGAATGGAAATAAATCTAAATAGTTTAGATGAAGATGATATAATTCCTCTTCTTTTCTCTGAAAATTCTGGGTTGATAGTTCAATCAAATGAAAACATTGATTCGATCTTTAAAAAATTAAATATAGACTCTCACTTAATAGGAACTGTCAATAACAGCGGTTATTTGAAAATTAAAAAAGGTGCTTCAAACTTGTCTCTTAATATTAATCAATATCGAGACATTTGGTTTAAAACTTCGTATGAATTTGATAAATTCCAAACGAAAAAAAGTCTAGCAAAGAAGCGTTTTGATAATTATAAAAATCATCCACTAAAATTTATTTTCCCAAAAGACTTTGATGGAATGATGCCCTCAAAAAGGCGGGAAAAAATTAAAGCTGCTGTGATAAGAGAAAAAGGGAGTAATTCTGAAAGAGAAATGGCTTATGTAATGCATATTTGTGGTTTTGAAGTTCATGATGTTCACATGACAGATTTAATAAGTGGTAGAACAAATTTGGAAGATTTTCATTTTTTGGTTGCCGTTGGAGGATTTTCAAATTCAGATGTTTTAGGCTCTGCAAAAGGATGGGCTGGTGCTTTTCTTTACAATAAAAAAGCTAAAAAGAGTTTAGAAGATTTTTTTAAACGTGAAGATACTCTATCACTTGGCGTATGTAATGGTTGTCAACTTTTTATTGAACTTGGATTAATAACTCCTAAGGACTCAAAACTTCCTAAAATGATGCTAAATGATTCTGGAAAATTTGAGTGTATTTTTACCTCAGTCAAAATTGAAGAATCTTCATCGATTATGCTTAAAGGAATGGAAGGATCTGTTCTGGGGATTTGGGCAGCTCACGGAGAAGGAAAGTTTCATTTACCTTTTGAAGAGAAAAAATATCAGATTCCTGCTAAATATTACTACAAATCATATCCATCCAATCCAAACGGTTCTAAGTACAATTCTGCTATGCTATGCAGCCAGGATGGTAGGCACTTAGTAATGATGCCTCATTTGGAAAGATCAACTTTCCCTTGGAACTGGGCACATTATCCAAAAAATAGACAAGATAAAACGTCTCCCTGGATAATAGCCTTTGAAAACGCATTTTCTTGGCTGTCAAGTTATTAGACTCTTTTAATAGTAATCTAATTTTCTTATTTTGCAGTAACATATTTTTATGAAAAAAGTTCCAACTAGAATTTTTGACTTTTTGACTTATCAATTAGAAAACTGTCCATTAGAAAATGTATTAACAACTAAATATGATGGGAAATGGAAGTCTATTTCTACATCTAAATACTCAAGCTTAGCTAATCAAATAAGCTCTGCTTTTTTGAAATTGAAAATTAAAGCCAATGACAAAATTGCATTGATATCGACGAACAATAGAACTGAATGGAGTGTAGTTGATATGGGGATTGCTCAAATTGGTGCAGTAAATGTTCCTTTATACCCTACCATTACATCAAAAGATTATGAGTATACATTAAATCATTCAGAAAGCAAATATTGTTTTGTCTCTGACAAAATAATTTATGACAAAATAATGGCTGTTAAAAAAAATCTTAAAACCCTAATAGACATTTATAGTTTTGATAGAATACCAGGGTGCAAACACTGGTCAGAATTACTGAATCTAGGAGAAAAAAATTTAGATAATACTATTTTATCTAAAAGTAAAAAAAACGTCAAACCTACTGATTTGGCAACTATAATTTACACCTCAGGAACTACTGGTGTTCCGAAAGGGGTTATGCTCAGTCATAAAAATATTGTCTCTAATGTTATTTCAAGTACAATAAGATTACCATTGGAAATTGGGGAATCAACCACTCTTAGTTTTTTACCTGTATGTCATATATATGAAAGAGTAATTTTATATATATACCTATATAATTCAATAAAAGTATATTTTGCTGAATCGTTGGAAACAATTGGTGAAAACCTAAAAGAAGTTAAACCTAATGCAATGACTGCAGTTCCTAGGCTTTTAGAAAAAGTATATGATAAAATTTACTCTAAAGGTCAAGAACTTAAAGGGATAAAGAAAAAGCTTTTCTATTGGGCTGTAAATTTAGGACTTAAATATGAGCCTTACGGGAAAAATGGCTTTTGGTATGAATTCAAATTGAAAATTGCAAGGAAACTAGTTTTTTCAAAATGGAAAGAAGCCTTAGGAGGTAATTTAACACATATTTCTTCAGGAAGCGCTCCTTTACAACCTCGAATTGCAAAGATCTTTTCAGCTGCTGGTATGACTGTAGCCGAAGGCTATGGCCTTACAGAAACTTCTCCTGTAATCTCTGTTAACTACCTTGAAGAAAATGGTCTGAAATTTGGAACTGTTGGAAAAGTCATAGATGATGTAATTGTAAAAATAGAAGATGATGGTGAAATATTATGCAAAGGGCCAAACGTAATGATGGGATATTATAAAGACTCTGAACAAACAGCGCAAGTTATGAGTGGTGATTTTTTCCACACAGGAGATATTGGCGTGATTGACATGGATGGTTTTTTAAAAATTACTGATCGGAAAAAAGAAATTTTTAAAACATCTGGAGGAAAATATATTGCTCCCCAATTACTAGAGAATGAATTGAAACAATCATTATTTATTGAACAAATTATGATTGTTGGAGAAGGAGAAAAAATGCCAGGAGCAATAATCCAACCTAATTTTGAGCATGTGAAATTTTGGTTTAACGAAAATAAAATTAAATTTAAAGATGATTTAAGTTCAATCTGTGATAATGAGGCACTTGTTGAAAAGATTGAAAATGAAATAAGATTGCATGACAATAAATTTGGTAACTGGGAACAGGTGAAAAAGTTTAAATTAACAGATGATATTTGGTCAATTGATGATGGTCAGTTAGCACCTAATTTAAAAGTAAGGCGTAAATTTGTTAAGGAAAAATACAGTGATCTTATAAATGAAATATATAACTAACCATATAAACACAAATATAAATCAATGAAAGAAACAACATTAAAAGGAGGTGAATTTTTAATTCAAGAAACAAAAGCCCAAGACATTTTTACTCCAGAGGATTTTACTGAAGAACAAAAAATGATGAGAGATTCAGTCATCGAATTTGTTGATCGAGAAATTGTTCCTTCCAGAGAACGTCTTGAAAACAAAGATTTTAAACTGACTGAAGAGTTAATGCAAAAAGCAGGTTCACTTGGATTTCTTGGTGTAGGTGTGCCGGAGAAGTATGGAGGAATGGGAATGGATTATGTTTCCAGAATGCTAGTATGTGACTATATTTCTGGAGCAACGGGATCTTTCTCAACTCCTTTTGGCGCCCATACTGGAATAGGAACCCTTCCAATAGTACTTTATGGGTCTAAGGAGCAAAGAAATGAATATGTTCCAAAACTTGCAAGTGGGGAATGGTTCGCGTCCTATTGTTTGACTGAACCGGGAGCAGGATCAGATGCCAATTCAGGTAAAACAAAAGCAGTCCTTTCAGAAGATGGGAGTCATTATAAAATAAGTGGTCAAAAAATATGGATTTCTAATGCTGGATTTGCTAAACTTTTTATAGTCTTTGCAAGAATAGAAGACGACAAAAATATAACATCTTTTATTGTTCCTTATGATCCTAAAAATGGAATAACTCTAGGAGAAGAGGAGAAAAAATTAGGAATTAATTCATCGTCAACAAGGCAAGTTTTTTTTAATGAAACAAAAGTTCCTGTTAAAAATGTTTTAGCCAAAAGAGGTGAAGGATTCAAAATTGCAGTTAATGCTTTAAATGTTGGTAGAATTCAATTAGGCGCTGCTTGTCTTGAAGCGCAAAGAAGAGTCATCACAATTTCTGTAAAATATGCGAATGAAAGAATTCAGTTCAAAAAACCTATTTCACAATTTGGTGCAATTAAAGAAAAATTAGCTAGAATGGCTACAACCTGCTATGTAGGAGAATCAGCAACCTATAGAGCAGCAGATGATATAGATAAAAAAATATCTTCATTGAAAAAGGATGGTTTTGATATGCAAAAGGCTGAACTCAAAGGAGCAGAAGAATTTGCAATTGAATGCTCAATTCTCAAAGTTTCAATCTCTGAGGATGTTCAAAACGCTTCAGATGATGGTATTCAAATATTTGGAGGAATGGGTTTCTCCGCTGAAGCTCCAATGGAATCTGCCTGGAGAGATGCAAGGATAGGAAGAATTTATGAAGGAACAAATGAAATAAATCGAATGCTCTCGGTTGGCATGTTACTTAAAAAAGGATTGAAAGGAGAATTGGACTTAATGGAAGCTGTTTTGAAATCTAAAAATGAAATTGATAATTTTGGAAATTTCGATGAAAAGGAAAATTTTGGAGAAGAAAAACAGGTCCTTAAAAATTTAAAGAAAGTATTTCTTTTGCTTTTAGGTATTTCAGTAGAAAAATTTGGGCCAAAAATTGAGGAACAACAACAAGTTCTCCTTGCCCTTTCAGATATGCTAATTGAAATTTATCTCTCAGAATCTGGTATGCTTAGAACAGAAAAAAATATCGCTAAAGGAGCTAGACAAGAAATCCAAATTGCAATGACAAAGCTTTATCTATTTGAAGCTTTAGAAATAATATTAAAAAAAGCTAAAGAGATTATCCCCTCTATTTCAAAATCAGAAAAAAGCAATAATCTTAAAGAAAGTATTGAAAAACTCTGCAACTATAAAAACATTCCTAATGTCATAGAGCTTAAAACAAAAATTGCAGACAAAGTAATTTCAGAAAACAAATACTGCTTTTAAAGTATTTAAAAATTAGTAGTAATTGTCTATTTGAAGTCTTTTATATAAACCTCTGTTGTTTCTTCTATAGATACTAAAGTCAAATATCACAGAAAACTCGAAAATACTTGGGGAATATACTTTGCCAGGTTCTCTGAATGGAAAATTATAATGTACTCCAAAGTCAAAATTTTCAAATGCCAAACCTAATGTCATTCCAAAATTATTTAACCCAAAAGAATTTACTGATCCTGCTTGTTGTGTAAGACCAATAGAAAATTCACCTAGTTGAAAATCTTGTGCCAATCCAATATAAATCGCATCACCAGATTTAACAATGTTAGCAAAAGTGAACAAATATGAATATCTGGGTAAAAATCTTCTCTCATAAGGATTTATATTAAACTCATAACCACCTTGAATCCCAATCTGGATTGGCAATGTAATGTCAGCTTCCTTGTTGAAAGATATATTTGGCTTCCTAAGATGTTTTAAAGTCAAACCAACCAAAAATTCCTCTGAATGAATTAAAAATGATGCTCCGAGATCAAATTCACTCACACTTGAAATCAAAGGAGCCAAAGGATCTGCCGATTGAGTAGCTATAAAACCACTTCCTAAACTACTTGTAATTTGATCTTCAAAAAGAAGATTATTTACATCAACATTTGAACTAATCATACCTATTGTAACAGAGGGCAAAAAGAAAGTGTAATTTGAAAGTTGAATTTTATATATGTAGCTAAGATTTGCAACGCTATTTACCATACCGATACTACCCATTTTAAACTGATTAATATCTATACCAATAGAAAAATTATTTTGCTGGAAAGCCATTGTCCCAAAAAAATATCTACTATCAAGCGTATTTGCATCATTCACTTTTAAAGAACCGTATAAAACTCCCACTCTATTTAATTGATTCATTCCAAAATAACTAGGATTCGCCTTTTGAAGATATTTTGTTTGATTCACAACATACTCCTCTTGAGCAAAAGAAAATTTTACAAGTGCAAAAGCAATAAGAATTATATATAAATTTCTAAAATCCATCATCTAATTATAATAAATGTACCACTATATACTGGAATTTGTTCTCCATAATTTGTCTCCCCTGTAGCTGTATAAATATAATATGGAGAATGAGTAGCCCCTACTCCATTCAACATGCCATCCCATCCAATTATTTGCTTAGTTGGATCATACAAAGGATCTGTTTCAACTCTATTTTCAAGCACATCAGTCGTATTCTCAGGCTTTGATTCTGTATAAATTAAATTACCTCTATAGTCGTAAATTGTTAGCACTAGATTTTTAAGTCCAGTAGATATAGGTTTAAATCTTTCATTAAGAGGCGGGCTATTAGGGGTAAATACATTTGGAGCTAAAATACTCCACCCTTTACCTACTTTAATATTTACACTCTCATATTTAGGACAACCCAATTGATTTCTAATAATAAGAGTAGCCGTATAAGTACCTGAAATTCCATATTCATGAGTCACTGGTGAAGTTGTGTTGGCAGGCATCATAACTGTATCGCTACCATCTCCAAAATTCCATTCTGCACTTATATAAGGGCCTGTAGATAAATCAGTAAATGAGACTTCTTCTCTAGCTGGAACATATATACTGTTTGAAGGGGAGTCATAAGTCAATGATATAGATGTATACTCAAAATTAGGAGTTATATCTTCAATAATAATATTTTCTTCAATAACACATCCATTAGAATTGACTATCTTCAAAATAGCTGACTCTTCAGGATTCTCAATGGCTAAATTATATCTTTGCTGCTCAAAATAAACTGTTGAAGTTATTGTTGAACCACTAGCAGCCCCAGATGTTACGGTTACTGTCTGTGTGACAAAATCTTCACTACCTGTTACTATAAGATCTCCATTATAGTAAAAATAAACTTCATCTTGTAAATTGTTAAATAATGTAATTGAAATAAATCCTGGTTCAAGTAAACAAAGGTTCCCGTCAAGCATTGGGCCTTCAATTATGTACAACTCCTTATTTGGATCAACCTTTATAACTTTTTGAACGTCAAGATTAGTTGCTCCACAGCTAATACCAATAGGCTGAATTGTAATTCTATAAGTTCCAGAAACTAATTCATTTGAATAATCTTGATTTGTAAGAGATGGCGAACTGGCGACCCCATCTAATAAAACAAAAGCTCCTGATGCCTCATCAAATTTTTCCCAAATAACTTGATAAGGAGCCTGGGAGCCATCAGCTTGAATTCCTCCTTCCACAGTAAATCCTATTTGACCATCATCTTTTGCTGGAGCTAAACAACTTGGTTCAACAGAATAACCCAAAGACTCTGGTACTCCATCACCATCTGCATCAATTGGAATTTTAGGTTCAAATCTAAATGGTGTATATCCTAACTGCACAGTAATTGAAGCTGAAGCAGTAACATCTGTTTCACAATCTAAAGAGTCCCAAACAGTAAGGCTTAATTCTCCCTCTTCGCTAAGAGACACTGAATCCCCAGTATAATTAGTAGATATCCCTCCATCTGATGGAGTAAAGGTCCATAAGTATTTATAGAAAGGATCTCCAGCGGAATTTATCCAAGGGACACCTCCTGTAATTGATGCAGAAATATCTGCAACTTGGGTACAAGGATCAAGTGTAACTGATGTAGAACCAGTCCATTCAATTTTTTCTATATCTCCAATAATAAAATACTGATCAATCTCACATATAGTTTCCGTTGTAGTTGATGCAACTTGACTAACAAGTAGAACATATTCTCCTGAAGGAATATCCGTTATTTTATAATGCCCAGTCTTGTCTAATGTCCCAGGTGAGCTGAAATTTGCATCTGTAGTGGCTGTATCAAATGTATTGGCATAAGCATTTGGATTTGCACCACCCACCTTTGTCAAGGTAACTTCAAAATTAGTTTCATTACCATTGTCAATTGTATTATTTTGAAGATCAAAGTCAACATCATATAAAATATTGTTTGGATCACTACAATCAATTGCTGACTGTCTTGAAGTAACAAGGTTTTGTATCAAGACATCACCCCCCCCGACTACTATAATATTTGTTTCTTTAACACCTGCCTTGCAATCATCTCCAAGATCTTGACGATCATCAGAATAAAATGCTTTATATGCTCCCGTTTCAACCTCAATAATTGCATTTCCTTCCAATGAAGGTAATTCAACCCAATCTGTTGAAATAGTTGGAGTTGTTGAACCCGAAGCAGTAAATGTCGTAGAAACTCTTTTCTTCCATATAATTGATAATGGCGGTACTATTGTTGCCTCCTCAAAAACAAGTTCAATCATACCAAGTTCAGAGTTACATCCTGGTTGAGTAACTTCTATATCCCTAATAACTAATTGATTATTTCCTGCATCTTCAATATCAATAGACCCAGTTTTTCCAGAACCATCATCGGATAATACACAACTTGATGAGCTAGAAATAATATAATTATAAGTACCCGCTTCAGAAATTGAAATAACAGCATTTCCACTACCATCATTGGCAGAAGCCCAAGTAGTATAATAATTAAAGTTTACACTTGTCCCTTTAACTTGTATTTGAACACCTGACAAATCAGCTGGGAGAGATCCTGTTGCTACACTTAGTGTTATAGTACCTAAAGTTCCAGCAGAACAATCAATATCTGTTTTATCTGCTTGAAATGCTATCTCTGCAAATACAGGGAGTGATATTGTACTACTTAAAACGCCTGAAGTTGAGCAACCATTGCCGTCCGTAATCACATAATTTTGAATTGTTGAAATGATTGATGTATCAATGTTTGTTATTGTAACTATTCTATCTGCTCCAGCACTTCCTGTTAAGGTACCTCCCTCTATGGAAAGACTATATGGGTGAGAATTACTAGTTCCTCCAACAATATTAAATACAAGAGTAGCTTTATCACCATCACAGGCAGGTTCAACTCTATTATCTCTATCCTCAACTAAAACATAAGGATTTGGCTTTCTAACCTCAAAAGACATGGTTTTTGTACAAGAAAGATCGGCTAAATTCTTTAAATAAGGAACATCAGCTGAACTCAGATCTAAAGCAACTGTAACTTGATAAATTCCCTCTTGAGTTGTTGTGACTCTATTACCAGCTCCAGCATCTGGTGTATAAACAGAACCATTTCTAGTCCATGAGTATGTGTAATTTGCTGTGCCAGTAGAAGCAGCACTCAAGCCTCCTGTTGCTTGAACTTCTAATACAGCCTCAGTAGCAGTACATCCAATATCAACGACCCAATCAGCTGAACTTACAGGTGTAGCAGATCCTCCTGTTACAACCGAAGGAGCAACACCTCCAGTTTTATCAAGACTTAATTCTGAAGGTTCTTTGATTTCAAAAACTTTAGTAGTAGAACAACCAAGAACTTCATCAGTAACTGTTACACTATAATTCCCTGGTAATAAATCCGTAATATTCATGGAATTATTCGTATAAGGATTTCCACCAATTGTTGCTGTCCATCTATAACTAAATATTCCTGAACCACCACTAAAAGCATTTCCTGAATTTGTATTAAGCTCTATACTACCTCCACCTACATTAGGAGACTCCTTACAATAATCATTTACCACACGAGTCTTTAAAGGATCATAATCTAATTCCAATGGCATAATTACAGTTTCTTCAGCTGGAATAGAACAATTCTTGTCATAAACTTGAACAAGATAATGTTCGCTAGGAGTCAAACCTAAAAATTGTACACTAGCAGTAGCTGAAGCCGTTCCATTTGCTGTTTCAGTATCTACAATAACATTTGTTGAAATTCCAGCAACAATAACATTCCTAAGCAAATATATAGTGTATGGTGAAGTACCGCCAGTAATATCAACAAGTATTGCAGAGTCGCATGCAGAAGTCTCAATTTCTAATTCAGCAGTAGGACCCCCGACCGTTAAGGTTACCGGATCAGCATCACAATTATTTATAGATACATTAAGTGTATAATCCCCAGCAGAAAGATTTGGGAATGAGACGTAAGAAACTGATGGGGTCGTTGTTACGGTAAACATATTGGTTCCTACAACAGTATTATCAGCTGCCCTTAAAGTCAAACTATATCCTGTAGTATTGTTTGCTGTCACGTTATTTAAAACAGTTGTAGCGCCAACAATTGTTGATGAAATTGCACCAACAGTTGTAGTAAATCCTAATCCAGGAACTTGTGACAATATAGATAATGTAGGTTCACCGCTTACCGTAATCTGAGAAGCATATACTACTGCTGAAAGACTAGAATTAATATCAGAAGCTAATTCATTTAATATTGTTGCCGTAGCTACATTTGTAACTATATGCTCAAAAGAAACACCATTTACTGATATGGTTACAGCATCCAGTAAATTAAGAGTTGGTGAACTATGGCTAATGGTTACATAATCATGTTGTCTTGCACTTAGTTGACCCCCAGTTATTGCTTTATCGAGTTCAGTAAGTGGTTCAGTTTGTATACTTATTACCCCATCATTCCCACCAAAACATGTTACATCTCTAATTCCAGTATAAGTGCTGGCAGTAAAATCACTTGTTTGTATATAATTGGCATCAACTGTAGGAACGGGGTAAACTTCAATTACACCATTAAATGAATCCTCTGGCAAACACCCATTTGCATTAACCGTAGTGATGGTATAAGTATACAATGTAGGTGTTGTATTTGTTGTAGTAACTATACCTTGAAGAGAGAAAACCCCACCTCCTTTATTATCTAACAATAATCCTGCTTGTGCCAATCCAGGAGTTGTCCATGAAATCTGAGCAGAAGTAGCACCACCTGACACAGTAAACTCTATTGGATCAATTTCAGAACCACCACATACTCCATTACTTCCTATCTGACTTTGATTTGTCCCAGATACTGTTATAGAAGAAAGTGGATTAACAGTTATAAT